>JANQJN010000173.1 GCA_028281625.1 Emcibacteraceae bacterium
GGCTTTGTCATATAGGCTTACTTGGCGGTCAGATTTTAAAATGGTTCCATTCCAGTTCTGATCACCCATTGGCAAACCATCTCTTCCGGACACATCGAAATGATGCATGATATTTATTACGAGGAAGTTTAGCAGCATCCATGGGTCACGGTGATTTACACTGTGTTTGAGTCTTCTAAATATTCCTTTCCAAGAATAAAAACTTTCGCGGGCTTCAATGCAACGTTTGGAAAGTTCCTTAGGTTCAATATTCTTTGTTTTAAATGGTGTATCACCATATTTATAACGATCATCCAGCCACCATTTATCATAAATCAACCGGCCCTCTCGCTCTAATCGCTTATAGAGAGGCGTACCGGGAAAAGGGGTGATGTGATTAAATGCGCCGATAAATAATCCCTGCTCAGTTGCAAACTCCAACGTATCTCGAAATGTATCTTCGGTGTCGTGATCAGAACCAAAAATGAATGTTCCATAAAGTCGTAGACCATGTTTCTGGAAGTTTTCAATTGCCTTAACGGGACCGCCTTGCATCATATTAAAGCCTTTGTTCATTGTTTTGAGTGTCACTCTATCCAAACTTTCAAATCCCACAAGCACACCTTGGCAACCACTCGCTTTCATTAATGACAAGGCTTCATCATCGAACGCAATACTGATATCACATTGACTTACCCACCGTATCTTCAGCGGGATAAGCGCTCGCATAAGTTCTTTTGCCGCCTCAATATTTGAAATCAGATTGTCATCAACAAAAAATATCATCTGACCGATCTTTTTGACCCTTTTGACTTCTTCAATTACTTTTTCCACCGGACGGCAACGGTGAGTAGCACTGTAAGCAGACTGGATTGCGCAGAACTCACAGACAAATTTGCATCCTCGTGAGAACTCTATCAACTTGATGGGTAGATATCTTTTTCCCTTAAATATCGATCTGTCAGGAGATGTGTTTAGGTTTCGAACCTGACCCATTGATTTATAAAAAGCTTTTGGGGTGCCTTCTCTGTAATCTTCAATCAATTGTGGGAAAACTTCTTCTGCCTCTCCTACTACAATTGTTTCACAATATTCACTCACTTCTTCAGGACACAATGTGGCATGGAAACCACCCATCACGACTGGTACGCCCCGTCTTCTATACTCGCTAGCAATCTGATACGCGCGCTTTGCTGTGTATGTTTCAACACTTATTGCAACTAGGCTTGTGGGTTCGTCGTAGGGGATTTCTTCAAGCCGGTCATCGTAAAATTTTGTGTCAATGTCAGCTGGGATCAAAGCGGCTAGCATGGCCGGAGGGAGAGGTTCCATTTTCCAAGTGTTGATGTAACCCTTCATTCCCATTCGCCTGCCAACACAAGGGTGTACCAAGGTAATTCGAAAATCCGATGAGCTTGAGTTTTTCATTCTCTAATCAAGTCCCCGATACTGAAAAACCAGTCACATGTATAGTATTTATCCAATTGGTAAGCGTATCGTCTGTAACCATAATTCGTAAGCGCGCTAACATACCAAGGGGCTGCAGAACTACTTAGGCGGCTGGCAATGTTTTTCCAGCTATAAGCTATCTCCCAGGCCTTAGCTGTGCCTTGTTGAAGTTCTTGAGGCGTCATATTTGTAGGGCGATAAACAACATGCTGTCCGTCATAATTTGACCAGTTGCGATCGATGATACGTTTTTCGCTTTCAAGCCGTTTGTAAAGCGGGGTACCCGGAAATGGTGTTGCAATGGCAAATCTAGGCAAATCAATTTTAGCATCCACGGCAAATTGTGCAGTTTCCTCGAAAATGTCCTTCGTATCGCCGTCCAGACCAAACACAAAGCAACCTTGCAACGCGATGCGACGTTGGTGTAATAGGTCAACCACATTCTTATACTCATCAGGCTTGTTAAATCCTTTACGCATGCCTCGTAGGTTTGTCGGGTTTATAGTCTCCAGTCCCATTAGCAACCCCCTACACCCGCTTATCGCGGCGGCATCAAGGAGTTCTATGTCCTTGCACAAAAGGGTAGTGGCTAATCCGTACCATTGGATTTTAAGTGGTCTTATGGCCGCGAATAATTCAAGCGCATACTCCCGATCCGAAATGATATTCAAGTCGACAAAAATCGCTTTCTTCGTTTTCATTCGGCGCAAATCATCAATCATTTCTTGAACTGATTTCTTGAGCTGATTTCTACCCCACGCACTTGGTGCAACACAAAACTCACACGCATGGATGCAGCTTCTTGTGGCTTCGAAGACATGTTTCGTCAGATATTTCCATCTTGGAAGCACATTACGATCAGGTAGTGGAAAATTATCTAGTTGAAGATCAGGCCTTTGGTCATACCTTGGCTTCAATTCACCTCGAACATAATCTCGCAGCAACTTGGGCCATTCTTCTTCTGCGTAACCAACAACAATACTGTCAGCGTGTGGCTCTGCATCTTCAGGCACCAGCGTAATGTGTGGTCCTCCCAGCACGACCTTTATGCCTTTCGCTCGGAACTTTTTGCAAAGCTCATACGTACGCGGTGCACAGCCGGTAATCACTGTCATACCCACCAAATCTGCATCGATATTATCGAGGATATCTTCAATGCCTTCATCGTAGCAAACCAGCTCGTGGTCAATGTCGTCTGGTATTAGCGCAGCAAGTGTAGGGAAGGTAAGCGGCATATAGCGAAGCGACTGCGAAAAAATCCCACCACGTTTTCTATATAGCGGACCTTTAGGACTAATAAGCGCTATCTTAATTTTTCTGTTCATTAGGCCCCCAACGCGCCGACAACAAGTTTCTATCTATCAATATACATCTATTCATTCTTGGATTAGTATAAGCTTACTTCGACCAAAAGGAAACATAGTCAATAACAATAACAAGAGTAGCAAATCTAAGCCTTGTGCAGTGAACACCCGGTATCCGTATGTCAGATAGTTTCATAAAGAAAGTACCCCATTTTGGGATCATTGCATTGGTGAACTTATTGCTGTTTTTAATTATCTATCTTTACTCAAACGACTATGCGGAAAATCAACAGCGAATTCATTTATATTTTGAGTGGGAATTGGGGATACCTTTAATATCCTGGATGATAGTGCCATACATGTTATTTAATTTGATGTGGGTCGTTCCACTTGTTTTATTGTCAAAAAACGAAATCTCCAAGTTAGGACTGGCGTTTGGGACATGCACTTTGATCGGGGGTGTCATATTTCTTTTGTTTCCTGCTGAATTGGGGTTTGCCCGTTCGGCTCCTGCAAACTACTTGGCTCCGCTATATGATGTTTTATTTTCATTTGATAAACCATATAACTTAGTCCCGTCTTTACATGTCAGTTATGTTTTTCTGTACTACCTTAGTTGCAGAAATAAAATTCAAAACAAAGTCGCCGGTGTATTGTTCTCAGCATGGATTTTAATAACCATCTCATCTGTAATTTTGACCCACCAACATCATTTGATTGATATAGCTGCAGGAATATTATTAGCGTCACTTTCGTCCAAAGTTTGGACTACGCGACGAACAGACTTTATGCGTTTAGGTCTTTAAGTGGGACTGGTGCTTCTTCAAAATTTCTTCTGGGTCCTTTCCATAAACTAAAGTACTGCTTCCAGTAAGAAATAGGTGCGCGGGTATTAGAAGCTTTCTTTGGCAACTCTGTCCATGGTAATTGCGGATATCTATGATGGACCAAGTCCCAATTGCCGTTCAACAAGATCATGCTCATGGGTTTACTCACCTTTAAATTAGTTGCACCTTCTATCACGTCTCTTGGGGTCCACGCGTGGGTTACATATTGCCGCGTCGACCAATTGAATGCGAAGAAAGCATACATTATTGCTACGCTTTGCCAATTCAAGGAAAGCAGCTGCCAAATTGAAATCCAGTAAATTATAGTGAATAAGGTTTCTACACGCACTTTCAGCACATCAGTGGAAGTAAAATCGTCAAATAGTATTTCGGCTGACTTCGCACGCCGGAATGGTCTGGTATATAATGCACCTGGCCAAATGCTCATAATTAATGATCCGATGGGAACAAATATCCAGAAAAATCCTGCCAATATTCCATACCACTGCATCCATTTAACAAACAGATTGTCTGTCGGATAATAATAGTCAAACATTTCGTGGTCGGTGCGATTGCCGCGGTGGTGAACTTGGTGGGTTATTTCGAAAAATGTAAACGCAAGCGGAAACAGAAAGCTACTTATTGTTCCCAACAGCCAGTTCATCTTGCGATCTTCATGCAAGCAGCGATGTGTTCCTTCGTGCATAAGAGCGTAATTCGTTAGCAGCAAGAAAGAAAAAACTATCCCTAAAGGAACAGACCAAACCACTTCCAGCTTGGAACCCAGCCATAAAAGCAACAACGCAACAATCTGGACGGAGAAAACCAGTACCAAATTCAGCTTACTTGGGATTATTGATAATTCCGGATTTCTCATATGGAGGGCTTAACCAGACTTTCTAATCCAACGGAAATACGCGAAACAAAGAAAAATACCTAAAATCAATCCACCAGCAGTAAAATATTTGATGCTCGCATTTGCGGCACTTAGCAATGGATTGTCAAAAACGTTGGTGGAAAGCTGTAAAGAAATGACTTTCCAAGTATCGTTTTCTTTAATCAAAGTAGTTGTCCATTTGGATACGACTTCGATATCCATGCCATCTGTAAATTGAAAATTGTCGATTGATGTGCCATATGCGACCGCAGTATTGCCATAGATTTCGGCTGGCTTGTCTTCAGTTGCTATAACAGAATGACCTGACAATACTGGACTATCACCGCCTAGCATTCTGTCGTTAAATGCTCTAACGGCCTCTATTCCGTCAACGACTTCTGAGTTTTGAAATACAATATTAATTTCCGGATGTAGGTATCCAAGTACTCGTTCGATATCTTTTTCGTTAATAGCTGCTTCGATGTCTGTGAGCATCGCCTTTAACTTACCCAGCTCTTCTTGCTCGTCCGCAAAAGAAGATGAGATAAACCCAAAGCTAAATCCAATTAATGCCATTATGTAGATTAGAAATTTATGCATGATCTTTTCCCCTCTTAAAGTCGTCATCAATATATTGAAACAATTTATAGCACAGTTTACTGAGGCCCTGATATCTCATCAAATGATCTACTCCCCAAACCGGATATAGGTGGCCTGGATATTCGAGGACATCCCTTAAATATATCATCCCGTCGTTAGGGCCGTTTGGCAACAACTTCTTATATTTTTTTATCAAATGTGTACTTACATGGGACAATGTTGGTACGCCTACAATATGCAGTAATTGGAGGTGGTCGGGAGTTTCTAGAGGAGCTTGCCAGAATTTATGATCTCGCCTGAGTTCGTCTAATCCGGAATAACTAAGACCAAACAGTTTGCACAGTGACCAATTAAAAAGTCTATGAAATGGTGTAGACAATTTTTGGTTGGCTAAAGGGGTACCTGCAAAAATGCCGGATAGATTAATGATGCCGCGCAACTTGCAGAGTTGATCTGGATGCTCTTGAGCAAACAGCCTGATTTCCGCTGCTCCTTTACTAAGAGCAACCAGCCAGATGTTCTCACACTCTTCTTCAACAATTTTATTTTTTATAAGTTGCGCGTTCTTCGAAACTGATCCTCGACTATCTGTTTCAAGTACCTCAACGTTAAATCCACATGCTTCACCAACTTCAACGATTAATTCGCCTGCACCGCCCAACTCAGGTTGTTCTTTATAGAGCAGCGCAGGAATGATTATGACTTTAACATCAGTGTTAGGGAGCGTTTTTTCTGCAGGTAAGCGGTTAACTCTATTGATAAATGCTGAATGTTTGCTTTGGTTGATTAACCACTGATACAACACCATGGTTGCCAACTCAGCCCCATGAAACTGGATCAATTCATCTAGCGTCTGTTGATTGATCACTTTTTGATCGAGAGAATTTATAATCTGTTTTGCATTTTCTTCCAATTCGACTTCGTCAGTTAGAGCTGCACCAAAATAACGTCCCATAGGGTATTACTCCTCCAGAAAGTCTTTGGATGCAGTGGGGAGCTTTTCCCAATAATCCCAAAAAGCGAAAACACTGCTATCTCGATCTTCCAACAAAACGCCTTTTAATGGGATCATGCCTTGTACAACCGGGATGTCAGGTTCTAAAAATCTTTGAGCGATCCAGTTGTAGAAGGGTAACTCAAAGTGTTGTAACAACTTTCCAATGATGCCGGTTCTTTCTTCTCTAACTACGTTTAAAAACAATACGCACTCTTTGTCATTTACAGGTAGAAGGGCGAGAAATGCAACATACTTTCCAGACTTATTATGTACCCATAACAAATTACTCCCCCAGAGCTCTATAGACACATTTAGTATTTTTAATCCCAACAACTTCATCGCGTAGTCATATAGGTTCTTAGTCAATACACTGGCGGAAAATTGAATTGCCAGATGATGTGGGTGTTTGCTTGTGACCTTTGGTTCATCCAAAACAGCTCTGTTATGCACACAATAAAAATGTTGAGCATCAAAGGCATTCAAAATGATCGCTTCAGCCGGTCCGTTCAATTCCATTTTCTTGGCAGTTGCCTGCACGGGATATTTTAAGAGTGTAATCTCCGGAAATTCGAAATATGCGTCGCTTCCCCAAAAAACAAATATAATTCCATATTTTTCTTTAGTAATTAGCGACTTATTTTTAGCCTTCTCCGGAATGTTTTTATAAGCGGGTATTTTCTCGCACTTTCCATCATACCCAAACTCCCAATGATGTAATGGACAGCGCAACCTGTTAACAATGACTTGGCCGTTGGTTAAGTCCGTTCCCATATGACAACAATATTTTTCCACAACCCCAATATTGCCGTCACTTCCCCGAAATACGATCCAATTGTTGTCGAAAAGCGATACTTCGACGATTTTTCCGCAAGGCACGTCTGCTGAAGTACAAACTGGATACCAAGACTGAGGCCATTGATTATTTTTTTCGATCATTAAAAATACAAACTTCGCTTTTTTAGGGATGCCACTGGGTTCGTTTTTTAACCCTGTTTATTTTATCAAAGTAGTCAGGGTAGGCGGACAGAACAACCATAATTTCATTTTCATTAATGGACTGGGCCGTGGCCATTATATTTGGGGCGTTTTGCGCGTATCGCATTGCTTGCGTTTTATCTTGATCAACCCCTAGACCTTTCTGATACATATAAGCGGGTATCAGCTTGGCATCCTGATTTCCATTTTTCGGGTAATTTCTAGACATAGAATTAGTGATTACCTTTGAACCAAAGCGGACGGTTTTGTTCACAATTAATCTAAAGAATAAACGTGTGGCATGCTGCTGTTACTATTTCATTGTACTTTGTAACACAAGTAAGGGAAAGCAATGCTTTCCCTTATTCAAACCGTTTGAATTATAAATTTGATCTAATCTTAGTTACTTACCTGAACCGCTGTGTCTCCGCGCTCGGGAGGTGTAGATGCATCAATTGCTGCATAATCACCGTAGGATAATCTTTCCTCAACGCCAGTCAGTGTTATCAGACCCAGTTCTTTCTTACGTACGCTTAGAAGTTCGCCAGTGTTTGGATCTGTAAGTCTTCTGATTATCCGCTCAACAACGAACTGGTCCCCTTCTTTAAGGCCCGCATTCTCGCCATAATTCAAATAGATTTCACCGCCGGCATAGTCTACGACTGAGCTGGACCAGTTAACATCTTCGGATCTTCTTGCAATTTGCTGCACCGCTTTCGTGATTGCTTTGCGAGCTGCTTGACCAAGGGGTGTTTTATAAAACTGATTTGTGCCCAAATTGATGCCTTTGTAACCGGCATTAACATCAAAGGATCTGCTGCGCGCCGTTTCCCTAACAGTGAAGCTTTCAATAATTTCCCCACTGGAGGTGTCCACTATCCGGATGTCAAGGCCAACGGTACCGCTTTTTCCCTGCATTGACGCACCACCGCCAAGGAGGCTTCCCAACGCACCACCTGAGACGCCGAGACTTAATCCGCCGCCAGATGTGCCGCTATCAAATTCTGTTACGGCACCATAAATTATTATTTGAGCATTCTGCAGATTACCTGTTTGTGGGCGTCCCTCCTGACGCGTTAGACCGCCTGCAGCAAGTTCTTGCTCAGCAAGTACCTGTTGTAAGTTTGCGCGCTCAACAACAATGAATCGATCAGCTTCACGAAGTGCTGTAACCAGCATTGAAGACAAGCCGCCACCAATTGACCAGTCCCCATAATTTGCAGCGAACGATCCAATTGAATCAAAACGTCCAACCGCAACGGTCCGTTTTGGTCCTTTTACTCTGGGAATTCGGCCATCGAGAATTCCCTCCTCAGCGGCAACTTCCTCATCTTGGGCATGCCCGCTCACTGGTGCAACGATCATTATTGCCGATGCAAAAAGAGCTGTGAAAAATAGTTTGATTAAGCTTTTTATGTTTAGAATTTTTCTCATTTTATTACTCCCAAATTATCGTACCGGCGACCAGACGCCATTTTCTTTATTTACAAGATACTCATCCACCACGGCGCCTTCTTGTGTGACAATTTGCGCTCGTATATTTTCACCTTCATCGCTGATCGCGCCCACTTTCAGGCGCGGGTTTCCTGATACCATCAACCGGTATTCGAGAAGCACACCAACAGATTTTTCCGTTGGACCATCTGGGCCATATGCCCCTTGCTCACCTGAACTTGGTAATTCCAAACCAGGGGTCACGTTATTTGCCTGTTCCAGCCGTGCGGCCTCTGCTGCAAGCGCTTGCAACTGCGCCGCGAGCACCTGAATTTGATGCGTAAGCGCAACGTAATCAATGCTGCCGCTACGCCCGGTTTGATAGGGTATAAACGGGTAATCAAGATTGGACTGGGCATTATACTGTGCGCGTTCTCGATAATAATCAGCCCGTTCAAAATGCCGTTCATCCAGGTTTTGCTGTGGACGCTGCTGAGCATTTGTGAGGCCACTCATCGCAAGAAAAGCCGTAAAACAGAACACAAATGGATAAAAAACTACCTTCATTATTGTCTCCTCAATTCTTTCCCCTAAAAGCCGGCGGCGTTGGCTAGACCCGTGAAATTATCATTGGCTGCCGCAGCGCGCGCAGCATTTCGAACACCATCCTGACTGAATCCTAGTACGGGGTTAAACCCAATTTGATCAAGGGTCACGCCAAGTGATCCTGTATCTATCAAATGACCATACTGATTTAGGACACTTCGACCATGACCAGAGGTTATTTGAAACGCACGATCCGCCGCATTTGCCAGATTCGTTTCTGCAGCGGCAATCCTTTCCGCATTTCCTGATGCCTTGGCACGTCCCCATTCAATTTTGTAAGCTTCGTAATTGCTCATCACCTGACGGAATTCGGCAACAAGTCCTTCATCGGGGCTCATTAACGCCCGCTGAATTGTTTTTGCATTCGCGGCTTTTTCGGCTGCAGAACTACCGACAACAGGTACGGTACCACCTGCATCATGGAAAATTGTTCTCTTGATACCGGTTGGCAGATCCTGAAACCCGAAATTATTGCTTTTCAGATCAAGAATTACGTGACCCGCTTCATTTACGATATCTTGCGCACGCGTGATCGAATTGACCTCGGCACCAGTCATGGGTGCGCCCGGTCCTCTTGCCTGTGCGTAAGTTGGTACAGGTGCTTTTTCCGCGATACGGACACTTCGCCCAGGCAGCACTGCGTTATCATTTGCAATCACAAATTCACCGCGTGGTTCAGGTGTCGTTACAAAATTATCCTTTACCGCTGGCGGGAGATCGCTGAACGCCTGTGTTCCAACATTATCAAGTCGGGCCGTTACCGGATCAACTTGTCGACCAAGCTTCAATACGCTGCCACTGTGCTTACCCCCGAGATTATTTACAACCGTAAAGGAGCCACCGCCGACCCGGTCACCGATGACAAGAATTTCTTCGGCGCCATCAGCCAATTGAAGAATAAGGACGTTGTCCCCAACTGCGCGCGCTGAAACAACTGGCGCAGGGTTGGCTCGTATCACACCATTTGTTGTACGCAGCAATCCTTCTGGCAGTGCGCTTGCATCGGTTCTGGAAACGGGCCCCAACGGTATATCATCGCTGAGCAGGATATCGTCTGCAAAACCACTGGATCCTGGTGATGACGCGGGCGGAGGTGCACCAGGGCCATCAAAATTTGTGCCAAGTTCTGCGCGTGCGGCGCGGCTGGCAGATACAGAATCCCCAACGTTAACCGGTGTACCTGATTCACCAGGAATAAGTGGTGCGTTGCTGTTGGCAGCTGACGCGGGTGGCCGCGCAACAGGTGCATTGGTCGGTGGAATTGCGCCGGGATTGTTGGTCGGCGGTATCGGTTCGCGAATATTTACCGGTATACCGCTCTCGCCCACGGCAAGTGGCGCATTGCTATTTGCAGCGGACGCCGGTGGCCGCGCGCCGGGCGCATTCGTAGGCGGAATAGCCCCTGGATTGTTTGTTGGCGATATAGCACCACTGCCACTTGGCGCACTGCCAGGTGATGGTAGTGGCGTTGCACTGCTGGGTGGAATTCCAGCGCCGCCACCCGCGCCTGTAACACCGGGCGGATTATCAAACAGTGGCTGCGTTCCACCAGGAGCATCACGCCCCATTGGGAATGGTTCGTCCAGCGCATTTCTAAACTCTGGTCCCAGCAGTTCATCAAGTCCCTGATAGGGTCCATCGACCGGTGCCAGTGGTGCCGCAGGCGCTCTCCCTCCAGCTGGCGGGAGTGGTGATGGCCTGGCAGGGGGATAAACCGGTGCTCTTGGTGTTTCACCAAATGCGTAGGCAAATTCCGGACCCAATATTTCATCCAGACCTTGATAAGGACTGCCACCCAGATCGAAATTGCCCGTTGGAAGATCATCAAGCGCATTTGCGAATTCCGGCCCAAGTAGTTCATCCAATCCTTGATACGGCCCATCAAGTGCCGCCGCTGGCGTGGCCGGTGTTGGCACCGGACCGGCAGGCAACTGAGCAGGTCTTACGGGCGGATAAACCGGTGCACGCGGAATTTCACCAAAGGCATTAGCAAATTCCGGCCCCAGCAGTTCATCAAGCCCCTGATATGGCGTTGGTCCGTCCATGGCCCCCGCAGGAGGGACATTGTCAAACGCATTGGCAAATTCTGGTCCAAGCAGTTCGTCAAGTCCAACATAAGGCCCGTCAACTGGTGCGAGTGGTGCACTTGGCGCACGCGCTCCCGCTGGCGGAATCGGTGCCGGGCGAGGTGCCGGTGTATTCGGTATACGTGGTGCTTCACCAAAGGCATTGGCAAATTCCGGCCCCAGAAGTTCATCAAGCCCTTGATACGGTCCTTGATTGACCAGCGGGTTGTGCGCCGCGTCGCCTAGCCTTAGACCATCCCCCACAGCATCAGCAGAAGTGTTGGCAAATCTTAGCGCGTCATCTACAACATTTGCGGCCTGCGCGACGTCACCAACTGTGTCAACCGCACGCAATATGTTGATGCCCTTCCAGACGCCACCAGCAATCAATGTTGGATCAATAAAGATTTCTGCCCCTACTTCTGCTATGTCAGACGCGCCGCTAAAACTATCGCTTACGGAGCCGGTCAAATAGGCATTCTCTATCTGTGTAACACCGTTATGAACTTTACCTCCCTGAAGGATAACAAAATCCAGAGCCAGGCTGCCAAGATTGCTGGCATCGCCATCAAGTGCTGAGTTAATGGCATCAAGATTTTCTGTACCCACGATATCAATATCGAGCCCAGTAATATCATTGAAGTTCATTTGTAGCGCTTCGTAGTATGTATCAAGCGACTGAATTACCACGACATCGACAAGACCGACGGCGGCATTAAATATCCCTTCACCTGTTCCCCAGACCGTGCCAGCCGCAGCACCTGCAGTCACAGCTGCATCTGAAAGTGTACCAGTTACAGTATCGTAACCGGATATCATCGATTCCCAAACTGTAGGATCGGGTTCTGTGAGATCAAGATTGGCAACTGCATTTGATACAGATGTTGTATCGACAGGGACGTAGGCACCATTGACTGCCGCAGCCAATTGAGTAGCCGCCGCCCTGCCTTCCAGTTCATCTTCGAAGGCAAGTTCACCCAGTCCATTCATAGTCCCATAATGGGTTATCCTGCTACGCTCCTCAGCGGCGATTTGTTCGGTACCACTGATCGTATTGGCATCAAACTCAGCCCAATAGTCTCTTGCTTGATTAAGTCTTTGAAGTTCCCCTCTTGCCGCTTCCGCATCTTCTGCGCTCGCAGGGTTATCAATCCGGGCTTGTATTTGCGCTTCGCGGGTATTAAATGCTTCAGCGCGTGCTGCCTGAATACGCCGCGCATCATCCAATTGATTTATCAGCCCCGTATATCTGTCCACATGGCGCTGAACTTCCGCTTGGCGCTGCTCAGGATCCACATTCCATACGCCGCGATTGGCAGCTTGGATGGCATCGAAGCGCTGCTGTTCCTGCCAGGCGCGCTCCGTTTGATCCGCACGAAGCCTTACAGTTCCTTCTTCCAGACCCTGTTGCAGTCTTGTTTTTTCGGCTTCCTGCTCCGGGGTAAGGTCATCCATTTCATTAAGTTCGCGAATCCTTGCCTCGATGCCTTGAAGACCTTCTGCACGACTTTGCAGCATTTCCGGCGTTGACCGCCTTCCCTGTTCGGTATCGTTGTAGGCGTCATATTGCGCCTGAACCGTCTTGAGGTCATTGACGGCTTCACCTAACTCGAGCCGGTATAGATAATCCTGCCGTTGCTCTATAGAAAGATCATCCCACTGTGGGATATTATCATTGAGCCAAGCGCTGCGCTGCGCAGAATCCAGCTCTGACCAACGCCAGCCGTCCGGTGGATTGGTCATGAGTTCGTTAAAGGCTTGCTGCTGCATACGCGCGAGCTGATTTGCACTTTGTGCGGCTTCTTGTCTTAAACGTTCCGTCTCGGCATTGAGCCGCGCCTCTTCCGCCTGCAAGCGTTCGAGGTCAGCCTGAGCTCTGGCAGCATCAGCTTCTGCACGTTCAGCATCATCCAAGAGCTGTTCTGCATCCTCGGCAACCTCCTGACCTGATTCCGCCAGTCTGGTAGCACGATCATCGTCGCGTGCAGCTTCCTCGCGAATCTCGTCAGCCTCGGCTTCCCGTTCTTCGGCATCGGCCAGATTGTTATCTGCGGCTTGTTGCGCGTCGCGGGCCAGGGACCGATCATCCGTTGTATCGGCGATTCTTTGATTTCTTTCGGCGGCTTCGCGAAGGCGCGCAGCCTGTTCGTCAAGTTCTGCGGCACGGTCACGCTGTGTGTCGGCTTGTTCTGTTGCTGAATCTGCCAGATCAATATATTCACCTGCCTGCCGTGCACGTGTACCCGCATTATCTTCTGCAAGTTGACGCCTGAAATCCGCTTCGTCTTCGGCTATTTCCGCATCGAACTCGGCACCGTCTATGTCATATCCTACCTGACTTGCACGCGCTTGGGACTCTCTAACTTCCTGAAGCTTTTGTTCGGTTTGCTCCGCAAGCTCAGCAATGGTTGGTGACGGCTGGTTGGCGCTGGCTGCAACAGTGGCGGCTGCCCGTGTGGCCTGATCGGCAATCGTATTGGCCATTTGAATGACGCTACCAAAATAGCCGCCAGGTGTACTTACGGGTGGCTCTGTCACAACAAGTGGTTCCGTTGGTTCACGAAGCACGGTTCCTTCGCCAACGCGTGACGTGGTCGGTGCAGGCGTTCCGCCGGAATCCGCAGGTACATCTGTTGTTGGCCCCGGCACGGTTCCACCACCAGCCGCAGCAAGTTGGCGTTCCTGGTTAGCGGCATCTGCAATTGACTGGCTCACGCTCATGGCGGCGCCTGACCAGGTGGCGGACGCACCAAGCGTTTCCGTTTCAAGCAAGAAATCACCATTTTCATCGATCAGAACATTAACGTCGTTCATTTCAAACTGGTTGGTGATCCGACCGACCACAGTGTCAAATTGATTGACCCTGTTTTGTGCACGATCAATCGCAGCCTGATCTCCGCTCGCTTGAGCTTGCTCTAAATCCACTCTCGCTTGTTGCAAATTATTGTTCGCTTGCACCAAATTTATTTGGTTCTGGGCCATTTCAGCAATTTGGTCACTGAAGGCCGCACGATCGATGTTTCCTTGCCCGTCAAGCGGGAAGCCATCAAGCAGACCATCAGACCATTCATTAAAAGAGCCAACGCGGTCAAATGCGCTGTCCGCCGCCGCAATTGGTTGTAAGGTACCGATTTCCTGATTGACGTTGTTTAATTGATTTTGCAAATCGCGATACGCCTGATCCGCGCCGAGAATGGGCATGCCACTGGCGTCGTTAGGACTAAAGTTATCCAATTGATTTTGCAACTGATCACGCTGTTCCTGCAGCGCATTATAGCGATCGGTATAAGCTCCGCCCGGATCCTGCAATCCGCCGCCGATACCATTTCTCGCTGCCTGTACGCGCTGCTCTGCTTCATTGAGCATTTCAATTTCCGCATTAAGCTCTGCGTCTGTGAGTGTCTGCAGGCGCTGCCTTTCGGCAAACTGGCTTGAAATATCACTTAGTGTTTCTGATAATGCACGCACATCATCATTACCCGGTGGCGTGCTGCCATCTCCGAAGAAATTGTCAAAATTACCCAAGGCATTCTGGCGTTCGATCCGCGCAGTGTCCGCCGCATTATACTGATCATTTAGTTCTGCCAGTTCTTCCTCAAGCGATCTTAAACTGTCTGGATCAAAATCTGGGTTATTGCGGGCTGCTCTCAGCGCATCCTCGACGCTGTTTCTTTCTTCGAACAGATCGCGCATTTGCTGATCAGCACTTAAGAAATCATTATAAGCATCACCGGCACGTCTGGCATTTTCATATTCGCGCCATTCGTCCTGCATTCCATTTTCATAAAATTGCGCTTGCAGCACCGTCATATCGGAGGCGACAGCTTCACGCGCCGCGGCATCTGCCACACGCTCTGCCCTCTCAATAGCGCGATCTAGTGCCCGATCTTGCCGTGAACCTGAACCCCCTTGGCGTCTTAAATCGAGTTGCTGCTCGCGTAAGCGGTCAACTTCTGACTGTGCATCCCTTGCGCGTTCATGTGCGCCCGCCTGTGCCTGTTGAGCTTCCCAAACAGGGTCCCCTTGATAAAGAGCGTCAATTTCTCGCTGATATGCCTGGAATTCACGCACTTGTCCCTGGAATGCCGCCTGATCGCGTTGCAGCATGCCTTCGTCGCGGGCCAAATCTGTTATGTCTCGCGAATTTTGTTGCCGCTGTTCGCGAATTGCCCGACATTCGGCGCCGCGGCAGTTGGGATCGCCGTTTCTTCTGGCTTCTTGCTCCTCACGTCTTAGGTCACGTTCTTCCTGCTCAAGCCGTTCGCGGCGTTCCTGCTGTTCTTCAGCGCGCTCTTCAAGTTCCCGGCCTTCTTCTTCCAGGTCTTCTGCACGTTCCCTTTGTTCCTCTTCAAGCTGATCTCTTAAACGCTCGCGACGAGATCGATTGTCCCGACGGTCGCGCTCATTTTCCGCATTTTCCTGTGCGTCGTCGATGTCTTCGTCAAGATCATCAAGATCATCCTCAACATTCTCTTCCCCTTGCTGACGTGCGTCATCAACTGCATCTTCGATCTCATCAGCAATACGGTCAGCGGCTTCTCCACATGCGTTGGCAAGAATTGGTGGACAGGGCCCAAAGCCAAACATGCCCCCTATGTCGTCATCGGTCGGATCACCCACTGTCGCAACTGTATTGGAAAGGCTCGCAATTTGATTAGAAACATTCGGCGTACCCCCTTCGGCGCGGATGCGTGCGTTTTGACTATGAATGGACATGCGGTGCGGGTCCATTCCCCCACTTTCCATCATCATACCATTGCTGGTCATCATAGCCGTGTTGTCGTCTTCGATTAGCGCCATTGCCCTGTTCTGTGCGCCCTGACGAAGATTGGATGCCTCTTGCTGCATTCTGATATATTCTTCACGTTGACGTGCTTCTGCAGCGGCGCGTTCTGCATCGGACATCCCCGAAGAAGGACTAACCTGATCCGCAACAACAGCAGCGGGGGAAGAACTGTCAGCGATTTGTGTTTCACTGTCGTCACCTTCATCACCGCTATCATCCGTTCCTTCTGATGCTTCATCGGAACCACTGTCGTCGGTCTCACTTTCGTCCAATCCAGAATCAACATTGTCGCCTTCCGATGCGTCCGCGACGTTTACTTCGCCGCCCTGGTCGGTCACCTCACTTGGGGTTTCATTTCCGCTTTGTGCGACTGCCGTTTCACCACCAGACGATGCGTCCGGTGTCATGTCCACTTCGGGTGTTGTGTTTATAGCGGTTGCTGAGCCACTACCACTTGAAACACCACTGCCACCAGATGTGTTTGCTGGCTGTTCGCCAGGTGTATCATCCTGCGCAATTATGGTGGTCGTTGGATCACTAATTTTCACCGCTGTTGAGCCAGTATCTGAGCCCGTCGCGGTACCAGGTTCTGGATATGGAACCGCTACGCCTGGTTGACCGGAGGTGTCTGGGGTCATATCAACATCTGGCATTGCCGTGATAACGGTGCCATTATTTGAATTGGTTGCACCACTTCCGCTTGAAGATCCGGCACCGCTTCCCGTCGCGATAGCTGTTCCGCTTCCAGGTGTGGTTGCTGGAGAGCCGGTAACCACACCTGGTGTTTCCAATGTTCCGTCAATGGTCGTGGTCGTAAGCGTTTCGGTGATTGTCGTTGTGCTGTTTGGGGCTTCAATAACAGTGACAGTGGTATCAACAGTTTCCGTTGGTGTGGATGTCAGCGTACTACCATCTTCCAGTACAGTTGAAGTCGTTTCTCCCACAGTTGTTTGACTATCGGTCGTGACCGTTGTCTGCCCACCGGTCGTTGATGGCGCAGTTTGTATCACCGGTACGGGACTTGAAATGCTCCCCGTTGCTGGCGCGGGCTGTGCATAACCGGTTGTGGGTTGCGATATTGAGATACCTGAGCCTGGCGTAACAGCTGTTGGATTGACGCTTCCACCAGCACCAGCCTGTGGCGAATTGTAGATGCTCGATTGCGTATATTGTGTTGCTTGCTGCGCTTGTGTTGCCTGTTGAGCCTGCTGCACTGGGGAGGCTTGCGTTGCGTATGTCGCACCACCAGATGTGCCAGAGGTAACTATCACCGGACCTTCGATCAACGACTCTGTGACCGTTGTCGTGGTCGTTTCGGTGATCACCGTTTCGCTGTCTGGGGTTGTGATTGTTGTGACCTGCGTGTCCACCGTTTCGGTCGGCGTCGACGTGATCGTTGTGCCATCACCTAAAGACTGGGTTGTTGTATTGCCAACCGTGGTTTGGCTGTTATTGGTTACTGTTGTTTGGGCGCCCGGTGTAGAAGGTGTTGTATAAGTGGGCGTCTGCTGCTGGGCACTCGCTATTTGAAAGCTGCCGGGACTGCTTGTAGGTGTGGGTTGAACCTGGGTGACGGTCGGTTGGCTTTGGATCGTATATGAAAATTGTCCCCCTTGTGCATTATTGCCTAGGGTATAGCCATTTGCAGTTTGTGTGACATCTAGACGCATCCATCCATTTGGCGTGGGGTCATTTACGCCTACTGTCCTCAGTTCACCTGTATTTGGATTTGCAACGACCTGGCTGCTTTCCGAAAGCTGCGACATTAAGCTTTGGTTGATTTGAAGGTTGCTAACCAGGTTTTGATAATTTTGTAGAGATTGGTCTTGAGTAGTTGTCGTGGTGGCCGTGGGACTTGTGTTGGCGATCTGACCGCCGCCATAGTAGGACGGAACGCTTAAGGTTTCCTGCGCTTTCGATAAGCTGCTGCTTATAATAAAAGACGCACATAAGAAGAATATATACAAATATAAAACACTGGGTTTCTGTCGGTTTACACTTTCGCCGACCCTACCAGAACTATCTTTTCCGCCCCGCTGATTTACTGAATATTTCCCCCTCCACCGTCTTACTTCGTTCCACATTCAATCTCTCCTGTCGACTGAAACGATTATTGCTACGGCGGGCAAAGACCCAACTTACGTACTACACTATATTTTTTTGCCCTATATCTTATTTTAATGTAGTGCGAACAACTATACACCAACTCAAACATTGAGTCGATAGAAGCGAGTGAGTTGTCGGCTGCATGAGTTGCATACTTCATTTTTAGAATTAAAAGAACGTCCGCTTCGGGTCGTTACCAGTCATACCGCAATTTCTCTCAAAGTCTCAGCCGATTACCAGTGTGTCCGCTATTTTTTCTTTTCATGACTTCGACCTGTCCGACACTAGTATCCGACACGTCCGACACTAAAGTATAAGGTCAAAATTCTTGTAGTGTATTGCAATATAAGGACTTTTTATCTGGCACACTTCATGCATTTAGAGGTTGTATCTCTCGAGAAAACGTGGGGTGCCGGGGCGCGGCGAAGCGCCCATTACGGAAAGGAAATAAACATGGATAATCAAAATCTATTTAGTCAAAGTTATGATCAAATCATAAAAAATGTGTTGGGGAAAGATACCCCATATTTTCAAATGATGGCCAACCCAATGTCATTTAACTGGCCTGTTGCCTCAGCTGGTCAAATCGCACCAGAAGCCTATCAATTGATGAGCGCTTCTCCTGCTTACAGTCCTGTTGGTGATTTTACTGGTATTGGTACTTCTACCCTGTTTGATAATTACAAGCAGGTACTTGCTCATGTTGGTTATAAAATGAGTCCGGAACTTGAAAAACAGTTACAGGATTTATCGAATAAAATGACGGCTGCTAGAAATAAGGGAACAAAAGCATATGCGGATGCAATGGCTGCATATAATGTCGCCAAGCAAAATGGAGGCATTATATTTGAAGCCGACTATCCCACAGTTCAAGACTGGATCAAGGGCCCTGGTCAATCTTTTGAAGCAGAAAGAAAAGCCGCAACCGAAGAAGCTAGTGATATAGTTAAACAGATAGCATCTTTAAACAAGGCATCAGGCTCGGCTACGATGACCGAACTGCTGGAAAAGATTGCCGAGCCCACAGGCGCGCCAAATGCTGGAAATTCAAAAGACGGCTGGGTTCTTGTGCCTGATGCTGGCGGAGTTCTTCGTTGGGAGCCTTCGTTCGATATCTCTACCAGCAGCCAGAACTGGCGTGCAGAACTGTCCAGCGGATCAATCGGCAAAAAAACGATCACTCTTGACGCTTCAAAAAGCAACGACTCAATTAACAAGAGCTGGGCAGGCGGAAATGTTGGGATCAGCACACCATTCTGGGGGGTTAATGTCGGCGGTAGTTGGGAAGAAACAAACATTTCCAAGGATGATAATTCTGTTACTGCAACGGTAACTTTGGAATCAGCAACAACTGTGCTCATCACACCAGGTGACTGGTACGATGGTGGTTTCCTCAAACAACTTGTTAAGGCAGGTAATACGGGTACAGGGTATCAAATTCTGGAGCCATATACTGCGACCGGGGGTGATCATGCCTTGTTTGGTAAAGACGGACTTTGTTCAACAATGGTGACGGGTCTTGTTGTGGCATATAAGCCAAGCTTCAGTGTTACAATGCAATCCAGCACATATAAATCATTCGAACAAAAAATAGCAGCATCTGCAGGCTTCCGGATTGGACCATTTTGTTTTGGCGGGCACGGTGGACATTATGAAAAGAATGTCCACACCACAGGCAATAGAACTACTGTGGAAGGTGGATCGACGTCAGATGATCCTGTGATCATTGGTGTGACTTTGGGCTTTCCCGGAACAGAAAAGCCATAACCCCAGTCGCCCTTAATAATGGGTAAAAATGTGACCGGTCCACCTTCCACAGTAGTTCTATTGCCTGTGGTGTGGACATTCTTTTCATAATGTCCACCGTGCCCGCCAAAAC
>JANQJN010000185.1 GCA_028281625.1 Emcibacteraceae bacterium
GATGAAAAATACCTCCGTGGGCTTCTGTGAACGCGACTACAAGCGGCAGTCCCAATCCCGTCCCTTCGTGGTTTCGAACCAGCACACCATCAAGTTGGGTAAAAGGTTTAATGATTTCGGAAATCATGTCTTGCGGTACGCCTGGACCCTCGTCTCGAACAACAATTGAAAGCGCCCCATTTTCTTCTTTATTAAGGGAAACAAAAACATTGGATCCATCCGGTGAAAATTTAACTGCATTGCTCAGAAGATTGATCAGGATCTGTTTTATAAGTTGGGCATCGACCTTGATTGACACATCGAGGTCATGCAGACATTTGATGATCTGAATATTTTTTGACAGTGCTTTTGGTGACATGATGCGTATGGCCTGATCAATAAGCTCATCCGGATCTTCATCATTTTCAACCAAATCATATTTGCCGGATTCAATACGCGACATATCAAGGATTGTATTGATCATCCCCAAAAGATGCGTACCACTGCTGTTAATGTCGGTAATATAGTCAATGATCGTGGGGCACATAATATCACCCGACTTACTTTCGAGAATGAGATCCGAAAATCCAATTACGGCGTTGAGCGGTGTTCTAAGCTCATGGCTCATATTAGCGAGAAAGGCTGATTTTGCTTCGCTTGCTGCCTCTGCTGCCTCGCGGGCGACATGTAAAGCTTGAAGCTTCTTCTCCGCGTGAAGCATATTGGCTTGAATCAAAGTAAGCGCGGATCCCACACCAAGATACTTTCCATTCTCGACAACAATAAATCCCTCCTGCAGTGCTTCCTTGTTCTTGGTGACTATTTTCTGATTGAGCTCTGTTACAGTTACAGAGCTTTCCACCACCATTGCGTTTGCGTCCATAAGTGTAGTCGCTGGCTGCTTACTGTAAAGAGGGCGACCAAATCTATCAGCAAGCCGTACCATGAACTCCGTCCTTTTTAAAAGTCCAATCGGCTTATCCCCTTCCAAAACGGGAATCGCCACAAGTGACGCGTCACCATTTAATCGGTCATAGATGTCAGCGCAATTGTCATGTGCAAAGGCTGGTTCAATATACTGAGACAGTATTTTGACGGTTTCAGAACAGCTTATTGTCGGGTCATAATTGGTCATGGCACTCATTTATAAAAACAAAATCAAGCACCATTGTGCGGAAAATTAGTTAATAGATACTAACCGCCAGGTTAAGCTTTTGTGACAATTATGTGACAAAGTTTCTTTTTGAATCAGCTACTTAATAGATTCAAAAATTTTTATTTTTCAAGCACTTTTGAATCTTCAAACCGGCCCGCACTTTGGTCAGCACGTTCACCGATAATAATATCATCACCGGTAAGAGTAATTTCCATCATGTCATGCGCGACAACAAGCGGGCCATCATAAAATGGCCTTGTATCCCGCTCCAGGTCTTCTGCCGTCGTGCCTGGTGGAATGATATGAGAATAAACCGCCATTTTTGGTTTGGTGCGCGCAAACACATGACCCACCTGTTCCGGTGTTGAATGAACCGAAAGGCTTACATTAGCAAGGTTCGCTTCCGGTGTTGCGCCAGGAGACGGCACCTGTACTTCGTGTATCAAAAGATCCACGCCCTCACCTATTTTGTTAATTTCGCTCGCCTCTGTTGATCTGGTATCCCCGGAAAAGAGCACCGAATGTCCCTTGTAATCGATCCTGAAGCCCAATGTCTCGCCTCGCAGTCCCAATAATACCCCAGTGGCGATATCGATGGGCATGTGCTCCACCTGAAACGCTGTAATTTTGAGACCGTCTTCATCAAAAATCACACCATCGGATACTTCATTGACAATAAGCTCTGTGCCCTCAATCGGAACACCCACCATGACCCGATAGTCTACATCCCATTGGTAGGCTTCTTTGATGTTCATCATCATATGACCAATACCAGCCGGCCCTTGCACCCGAAGAGGAACGCGCCGGCCGAACAGCCAGCCACTAAGCCACGCGCTTGAAATGCTCACCGTATGATCGAAATGAAGATGGGTGACCAAAATATGATCGACGCCGGAAATAGCATCAAAACCGCCAGCTTCAAAAAGACGCTCACGCATGCCCGGTCCAGCATCCACAAGTATTTTATGATCCCCTGCTTCCACATAAATGCTCGGACCATATCGTTCGGTAGAGGGACGCGGTGCACCAGTACCAAGGAATGTGAGCTTCATGACATCATTGTCTGGTGAAACAACATGTTCCTGTGCGATGGAAGGCATCGACCCAAACATGAATACTATTATCCCCATGGCTTTCATTAATATTTTCATTTCTTGTCTCCGGAACTGGTTTGATTGTTGACGGTCAAACACTTACAGCATATTATATGCAAATGCATATAATAATATAACATCTTTTCAAGTTGGCGCAACTGTATTCAACTTCAGCATATTTGAGGCAATAAAGTGGTATCAAAAAACAACGAAGAATTCGAGCTCGAGGAATTCGTACCTTATATCGTGTCCACGTTGTCACGACAGTTCGCAACTCTGTTGGAAAAATCACTTAAAGAAAAGGGCCTGTCCATTTCAAACTGGCGGGTACTGCTCTGCCTCTCCAAATATGAAAAAAGAACCCTTAATGAAATCGTCGATTATACGCTCCTTCCGCAGTCGACGTTAAGTCGGTCTTTAAATCGCATGGAAGAACGGGGCCTTATCAGTCGAACAAGACGCCGCAATGATCACCGTACATACGACATTGAAATTACAAAAGTAGGCCAAGCCACTCTTGAAGATACCGTTCAGGACGTCAAGAAAATGTGTGATGAACCGTTGACAATTCTAGAACCTGACGAGCGGGAAAACTGGCTTTCGACCACCAATAAAATAATAAATCATTTTGGCGAAAAATAGGGCACGCGCATTCCATTAAAATAAACATTAGCCTGTGCAAGCAAAGATTATACATGCTAGAACAGCATTATAGTGATTATCAATGTGGAAAGCTGATCAATGGACTTGCTGGTCATCATCGTCAATTACGGAACGCCAGAGCATGTACTTAAAAACCTTGAAGCGCTGGTGCCGGAGCTTCGCACCTTTGAAGGCGAGGCAAAATGCTGGATTGTTGACAATGACTCCCCCGATAACTCCGTAGAGGTTCTTAGCAGTGCTATCAGTTCGGACAATTATGAAGACGTCGTTACCCTTATACCCCATACCCTTAATGCTGGTTTTGGTGCCGGCAACAATGTGGCCATTAGAAGAGCGATGGCTACCGCTCAGGTACCTGATTTTTTCTATCTTTTAAATCCGGATGCCGTTGTCCATCCTCAAACGATTGCGAAACTGCGCAATCACATGTTGGCACATCCGAATGTGGGCGTCACGGGCGGACCCCTTCTGGATACAAACGGAGCATTTGAGTGCGGTGCTTTTCGCTTGCCCAGTCTACTTGGCACGATTGAAGAACATTTAGAAATTGGAATCGTAAGTAAGCTGCTCAAGAACCACCGAATAGCAATTACGCCGCCACCCGCAAATCCCGCTTCCGTTGGTTGGGTCGGTGGTGCCAGCATGATGGTCAGCCGCCAAGCGCTGGAAAAAGCCGGATTATTTGATGAAAATTATTTTCTTTATTTTGAAGAACTTGATCTATGCCGAAGAATTGCTGATGTGGGAATGGAAATACACTATGTACCAGGCGCAGCAGTAACGCACGATTCCGGTGCCTCTACAGGCATCCATCAAGCGAACATCAGGCTTCCAGAATATTGGCACCGATCAAGAAGTCGCTACTTAACAAAATCTTTTGGAAACAGGGGCTTAACGAAACACAATTTGGCAGTGCTGCTCGCAGGCAGTATTGGATGGATCTATCGAAAGCTTCGCTTGCGCCCGAATTATCGTCTCAATTACCTGCGTGACATAATCAAGTATAACTTTGGAACACCTACTGCAAAGAATGATCCCCTAATCCAGGCAGCAGAAACGCTGTTAGATACCAGTGATGATACGGTGATAAGTGCTCACCCTCACATCGAACTGCGTGGAAAGGATCTATATTTCATGACCTCCCGCAATCCAATGCTAACGCTTGAAGATAAGGAAGTAGAAATATGGAATGCGATTAAAAGGGAAAAAAGTATCTCTCATCTCAAGCAGCAATTCGGGGCAGAGGGCACATCTGTGTTGGAGCGCTTTTTAAACTTAGGTGTTTGTTATGCTTATCATGAAAGCTGGAAAAAAAATCGCAAAAAAATCCTGATAATTGAGCCCCACTCCGACGATGCCGCGCTCAGTATTGGCGCAACAATGTGGAAGCGAAGACATGAGTGCGAATTTACTTTGGTTACATTAGGCAGCACCAGCAATTATACCAGTTATTTTGCGACCAATTACGGCCCGCTTGATGTTGATTATATTACAAATTTGAGAAACCATGAAAACGAG
>JANQJN010000197.1 GCA_028281625.1 Emcibacteraceae bacterium
TGATTTTCGAGGATCAGGGAGAGACCACTAACGTAATCCTGACCCAAACCCCTATTGATGCCTCCGAGAGTGAGATCGAAGTCTTTACGAACATGATGAAAGGTATGGACGGCGGTTGGGGCTCCGGTTACAAAATCATTGATGAAATCCTTGAGGGGCTGCAAGATAACTAACAAGGATTACACTGATCCTTGCGTGGGTGATAATCAATTATATTACCCCGTCCATCCAACGACAATGCGCAACATTCGTCAAATAATCCGTGGAGTTCTTTGCGGGCTATTTGCACTTGTGATTTAAGGGTTGAATAACTGATACCCAAGGATGCAGCCATTTCCTTTTGCGATTTCCTCTGAATATCAATTTCCTTCAGCAAGGTTGCGCTTTTGTCTGGTAGTGCGTCAATAAAAGGTAGGAGGCAGTGGGCAAAAATATGTTCCTTGTCACTTTCTTCTTCGTACCAAAGGTCAGAAGGATCAATATCCTTACCTCGTCCTGCTTTGCGGTAGTGATCAATTACAGCATTTCTCGCTACTTTATAGAGCCAAGCGCGAATATTTGTGGGCTGTTGACCTTTCCCAAATTCAACATGTGTTTTTAAAAGGATTTCCTGCAGTAGATCTTCGACGTCGGAATCATTGGAGATTTTCGTACGTAGAAATTGCTGAAGAGATTTTTTATAGGCGTTCCAAACGGCTTCTAATTCCATGTTCTGCTTCCCATTATGCGAAAATTTCAGGTTTAGTTCAAAAATTTTCGTCTTTTCAAAATCCCGTTCGTCTTCTGGGTAATCATTGTAATTGAAAGGAATAAAACATGATTAAAATTATCAGTTTCACAATTTGCCCATTCGTCCAGCGGGTCACCGCTTTACTGGAGGCAAAGAATATACCATACGAAATCGAGTTTATAGAACTAAGTGATAAACCGGACTGGTTTTTGGAAATTTCACCGAATGGGCAGGTTCCGGTTCTACTAACCGAAAATGGCGTGGCGCTTTTTGAATCTGACGCAATTGTCGAATATATTGATGAAATTACACCCGCGCTGAATGAAAATGCAGATCCAATTGAACGTGCACAGGATCGCGCCTGGGGCTATCAAGCAACAAAACAATACCTCGTACAGTGTTCAACGATGCGCAGCAGAGATCAAATAACATTTAACGATCGCTTTGCTAAGCTTAAAAAATCATTTGATCGGGTAGAGAAGCGGCTTTCAGAAGCTCCGTATTTTTCTGGTTCAGAACTAGGAAATGTTGATATTGCTTGGTTGCCGCTCTTGCACCGCGCTCAAATTGTTCGAAATGTAAGTGGCTATGATATGTTTCGCGACTATCCGAAACTTCGAAATTGGCAAGATCAACTTGAAAAAACCGGTCTTTACGAAAGATCAATATCAGATGATTTCCAAGGAAAATTCATCAATTTTTATCTTAATGAGGAGACATTCCTTGGTCGCGGTGCAAGTGACAATGAAACACACTGTAAAAGCGAAAGTCAACCAAGCGTCTGCTGTTGAACATTATAAATGACTTGCCTTTAAACTTAGCGGACGATGACTTTCTGCTCAACATCGGCATCGTCCGCAACTTCAGCTGTACCGCTTTCATTCGGTTGAAAGGCAGCTTCCCCTTCTGGATGAGCAAGGATGATCTGATGAAGAAGGTGAGAGAGTTCCCAATCTTCCACAGTAGGGGAGCCAAACAGGCGTCTTCCTACCTGCCCGATCAGGCTATTGCCACCCCAATTTGAAACCTGATGAGCGATCACCAGATCAAGAGCAGGCCAGACCATATAGAAATGACCGCGATAACCGGATCCGTAATACCAGGGACTGGTTATGGTCTGGTCCCGAAAATACTTTTGCTTTCCCGGTTTTTCAATCCATTGCAGGTATCCATAGCTACCCATGCCGCTGAACCAGTCCTGAAAATCTTCCGGTGCACCTTCGCTGATCGCTGGGCCATCGATTGATTGTTTGACCCAATCATTCGGGATAACCTGCTCGCCATTCCACTTTCCGCAATTCAGATAAATAAGGCCGTATCGCGCCAGATCGCGCACGGACGTTTTAAAATCATAAGCGGGAAAATCGGAGACATTATCCATCACTTTCTCCGTGAAATCAGATTGGGTCATATATCCCACGTCGGAGATTTCAAAATCCTGCATATCGACTTTTAGTGCAATCTGCCGGTTGAACAGGTCCCCAATTTTTTCACCTGATTGCTGCTCCAGGATCGCACCAATCACGTTAAAGTCCCAATTGTTGTAGATCCAGAAGTCACCGGGATTTGGATCAAAATCGCTTTGTTCCAGATCCATGCGAATATTTTTCCATCCACCAATTTCAAATAGTGCCGAATGAAAAATTCCCGACCGGGAGCGAAGAATATCTGAAACGGTTGCACTACGTTCAATATCTGTGAGCGGGGCCGTAGTTTCCTGAATATCAAGTTCTGCTAGCGTATTATCAAGCGAAAAGTGACCCGCTTCAATGGCATTGCCGACGACACTATGAATAAGCGCTTTTCTCATGGATGCATTGGCATATTTTTCATCCACGTCTCCCCAGCTTGCAACAAGCCTTCCTCTATGAACCACCATAACGCCAACGGATTCCATGTCAGAAAAAACATCTTCAGCATACTGTAGTTGACCTATATCCCAACCAAGCGCGTGTGCGTCTGACTGTATCCACTCATTGCCTGGAAACTCATCGACTGTTCCGCATGAGGGCCACTCTTGCGCCTGAACCGTACCAAGCAAAGTGAGCGAGATGTAAATTGGAGCGAGTTTCAAGTTCATTGTAAATTCCTATAATTAATAATACCTGCCTCAAAGTGTCCAAGGCGCGGGTTTTTATCAATGATAGGTATGTCCGGAATCATGTTTCCGGACAAATTATCTACTGTTCTCCCTGAATTCAGCCGGCGTCTTACCAATTGATTTCGTGAAAGCTGAATAAAAAGAAGAGCGCGAACCAAAGCCAGACAGAAGACCAATCGCTTCTACTGATGTCTGTTTTTCTTCATCAGAAAGAAGCATGTTTTTAGCGTGATCAAGACGATAGCCATTTATATATCCGCTATAGGACATACCGCTAAAATCTTTTATCATATTGGATAATTGCCGTGGGCCAATACCTGTCTTTGCAGCGAGATCATCTAACGAAAGATCTTGCTTCAAATAGAGTTTTTCATTTTGAATTAGTATTTCCAAATCGGCGAACGCTTTGTCACTTTGTTGATTTCGCGAACGTTGTTCAGCACCAATCCGTGTAAATACGCGGGATTCTCCAAACGCAAGAAATGTCAGTATCAACACCGACAAGGCACCCATCAATGGCACAACATCCCTTAAGTAAGGTGATCCAGGGAAAATAGTGCGTAGGGTCTCGGCCATATGAATGACGAACATGAAGAATAGGGTATATCCAACATATCGAGCGCTCTCGAGTTCGCCCGCGTTCCTTTCCTTGCTTTTACGCCACCGGACAACCAAAAAAATCGCATAGCATAAATAAATTAACTGAACTATTACGATATGACCATATCCAAGGGAAGCAAACATATGTTCCTGCTCAATTGCAGCATAGAGGATAAAGGCAATTAGCGGAAAATATGTCCACATGGGTGGCGCTGCTATATCAAGGGCGCGGCTGACATAATAAAGAACAAGTGGCGCAACCCCAAGCGCCAGCCCCATTTCCACCGCTTGTAATAGCCAGTGCCAAGACACAAGCCCCGCATGTTCAACAATTATGATACCGAAAACAGTGCCGACAAGTGCGAGAATTAGCGCAAGCGCACCACCTGCACGGGATATTCCCCTGAAATACTGCCGAGCGAGGATAGCAGCCATTAGAAAAGCATTCAATACACCCGCCAACCCTATCGCAGTAACCAAAATTGAAATGGAATTTGTCAATTTTTACCCTTAATTTAAACGAGCTAGTTGATTTTCAAACGATAACAAAGCGTCATTTTAACTACAATCCTATTTCGCCAATAACCGGCTGCCCTAAATCTATGCCTTA
Source organism: Emcibacteraceae bacterium (assembly GCA_028281625.1). GTDB lineage: Bacteria > Pseudomonadota > Alphaproteobacteria > Sphingomonadales > Emcibacteraceae > Pseudemcibacter. Next base: position 4,042 of record JANQJN010000197.1, read on the forward strand.
ATTTTATCAAAATTATCCCGGACTCTTGAATTTACAGATGTGCCTAAAGGATTTACTCCTTGTTAACCGCCATTTGCGACGATATTATTCAAGTCTGGAGAATTTGGATGAGAATAGCCCTGATCATTATATTGCCGCTGACATTTTTATTGTCGGGATGTGCAAAAATGATGAATGAGAACGAATGTCTGGCTGCTGACTGGCAAACTGTTGGATTTCTGGATGGTAGTTCCGGCCGCAATATGGCGTGGCTGGAAAGGCGCAGTGAAGCTTGCGCAGAGTATGGTGTAACGCCAGATCTTGATCGTTATTTGGTTGGCCGCACTGACGGGCTGGAATCATTCTGTCAACCAAGAAGTGGTTTTTATATGGGCCTTCGCAGGAATATTTATGACAATGTTTGCCCAACGGAACTTGAAGGTGCCTTCCTCATTGCCTACCAGGATGGACTTGGTCTTCGTGATAGGCAAAACAGAATTACAGAAATCGAAAGCGCAATCAAGTCGGCCAATATGGATATGGCAGAACTTGACGAAGATATCGCCGCTGCTACCCTTGCAGTTGCCGCACCTGATACCACAGAGCAAGACCGCCTGTCGCTCGCCGTCGAAATTCGGAACATGGCGGAAGAACGCGGTAACATTGAAGTACTAATCCCGCAGTTAGAAGCCGAGCTCACGGCCGCACGTGTCGACCTGGATGATTATCGAGTTAGTATCGTAACGAAGTACCCCGGTGCGATTTAATCAGTTTCTTGCGAACAGATATTTTTCCTCAAGCGCGCGGATATTACCCTCTCCAACAAACGATAAATCCCGCCGGACTTCTCTGGGCAGGCCCTGCCCTTGCATAAATCTCAAACTCATAATTTTTGGCATATAGTCATCAAGGCTTTCGTTTCCACGCGACGCTTCCTGTATTAAAATATCAAGTTCGTTCCAAAAAGCAGAGCCCTGATTATAAAAATTGTCATAATTTGAATAATCCTGCAAACGGTCAATGCGTTTTTGGATTTCAACAAGTCCCAATTCTCCTTCGGGATCAGAGGCGTAAACCTCGTCTACTATCTCTTTAACTTGAGGATTATCTGGATATATCAGAAGAGCTGCTTTAGTTGCGTAAAACTGCGCTAGGCTTTCGCTGACCCAGGTCAGATGTGGTCCACGCGACAATTGATGTATTTGTTCATGAATAGCGATGATTATCGGATAATAAACCTCTTTACTTGTGGGGCTTTTGCTATCAAATATGTAGTTTACTAACATGGTTTTATCGCCAGCAGCTCCACCCAGACTTTGAAATTGACGGGTAATACCCAGCAAAATCATTGTTATATCCCGTTCGATACCTGGGTCAATTCCCATAACTTTGGAAAGATACTCCAATGCTTTGGCATGATCTTCAGGCTTCACAAACTGGGATGTCAGCTCCGGATTATCAGAAATATAAACCAAGTTAATGTTGCTATTTTTGAACATTAATTTAGGAACGTCCCCAACAGGATAAAAGCCAGGTGCTTTAAGGCTGCTTGGTATTGTTGCCTCTGAGTTTTCCTGAAATGGAACGTCGAAGAGTATGTTCATTACATCCGGTTCGTTTGTAAGTCTTAATATTGCTGTTGGCGTAGCAAATATCCACCACCTGCCGGATTTGCTCATAATCGTTTTTTGTTCATAAGCCGGGATCCCTTGATCGCTTTCCGTACCTATATCAACAGACCAGCTGACCTTATTACAAGATACGGGCACCACCCAATTTCCGATCCCATTTTTGCTGAGGCTCCTATTTCCACACCTAACATCGCGCACCTGTGTTGTAGTCTGCAGTGATGGTGCTCTAGAGTAAAGTTCCAGCTCACGATTATGGTCAAAAATTTCAAGCACTACCGATGCTACGAGCGGATTCTCTTCCTCGATGGTAATAAAATAGTTGATTTCTTGTGCAACGGCAGCGCTGCAAATGGCAAAAACAAGAGTTACCCAAATGGTTATGAACTCGATGGCTTTTACCATGGAATAATCGCGTAACCCTCTTTTTGAAGCATTGCATGTGCTGTCATTGCTGAATGCGAAAATTTTACACCGGGCAGGATATTGTCGCGTGTTACACCGCGAAACGCTGCAGACTGGCCACAAATATAAAAATCAACGCCTTGCGCGACCAAAGCGGCAATCACCTCCGCATTTGCGTTCTTGGCTCCATTGTGATGTTCACCATAAAACGCATCCTGGGTTACATCAATTGATGTGGTACCGTGGACAACAATGGCGACCTTAATATTCTCTTGCGGGTGACCGGCATCTACATGCATATTGATAAATCGCGCTGCACTTAAAAACGTGCTGTTGACTTTACCACTTTCCGCGCCGGTATATGTGTCATACACAACCTTTAAGACTGTATCTTTTGGAATTTCTACATCTGACTGAACACGAGTAGTTTGAACAAAATCAAATACTGGTCCGCTGATTTGTTGTGCATTTGCACCGGTAGTCATCAAAAAGAAAGCAGCACTGGCCGCCAACATTATAAACTTTCGCATGTTTTATCCTCAAACGTTGTTTTGTTTGAAGTCAGAATAAACGCGAACCATTTAGAAATAAAGACGGAACTGTCACGGCAACATCAAATTCGTATGAGTTAACTTAATAATAAAACCCGGCGAACATGATGCCATCGACATTATCGTTATCGTTGGAAAGCGGGAGCCCAATGATACTGTAATCGAGATAACTTTTCTTAGACCATTTGAGATCACCCTGGTAAATATAGGGTTTCTTGTTCTCAACAACCCAGTCGTAACGTTCTTTTACAACATTGTGCAAAAGTGGAATTTCATCAAGATATTTCCCCGTCACATCTTCACCATTGGCCCTTACATTTTCTGAACCAACCAAAGTAAGCTTGTAGCGCCCGTCATTCTCGACACGCACAAGGGTAATGTGCGGTAGTACTGATGCAATATCCGCAGGATTAATATCTTCTCTCGAAGGAAAGGACTTGTCGCCCTTTATTTTAAGCCAATACTTGTAAATACACTTCATTTTGTCGATTGAAATATCCGCTATTTCAAATCGATCAATAAACTTGTTCTTCGACATCGTCTGATCTTTCGCCATGCCACAAATATTTGCACGGGGGTATGATCAAAGAAAATGCGAATGTCAATAACAAAACACACTTTTGTGATCACGCATTAAAATGTGTATACAGAATAGATATTTAAGCTGTTAAGCAATGTTGACAACGTAAACAAAAACGGCGGCAAATAGGCCTGCGCTTTGTAAAAATTTAACACGACTCAGGTTAACCCAAAATCTCTTTGTAATAATTATAGAGATTGAGGCCAGTAACTTTTTCGGCGTCATCCTCAGAAAGTCCACGCTCGAGCAGTTTATCCCATATGACTTCCATCCGGCGTGGACTATTGAGTTCTTCAAAATAAAGCGGCACACGGCGAATATCAAAACGTGGCCCCTGCTCCCGCTGCATTTCGGCCAAGTATTCCGGAGTTACCACCAAACGACGATGGTCCCGGTCGGAGCCAATCCCCACATGATCAATACCAGCCACATTAACCGCATGCATGATTTGGTCGAAGTATAGCTCAACCATGCCGTAGCGTTCCATGGTCATAAAGGTGCGGATCTGTGCAAGACCAAAGACGCCCCCTTTGTTGGCAAGATTTCTCAAGACCTCATCCGGCATTGCTCGAGGATCTTCGTTAAGCGCAGAACAGGCCGAATGCGAAATATGGACCGGACGTTCGGATATTTCAATGGCATCAAGGGTGGTTTGTACATTGGCGTGGCTAAGGTCAATGCACATACCAACGTCATTTAATTTTTCAATGAGGCGCGCGCCAAAATCCGTGATACCGGAACCATGGCGTTCCATACAACCGGAACCGGCATAATTCTGATAATTATAGGTTAGTTGGCAGGTGCGCTGCCCAACCTCATAGAATAAATCCACATTATCCAAATCCCGCATCAGGTGATCGGAATTCTGTGTCAGATAAAATATCGCCAACTTACCTTCACGACGTGCCTGGTCAATATCGGCTGTGGAGGTGGCCTTTAGGTAATATTGTGATTTTCGTTCAATATGTCTGTCAAACCACCACATTTCATCACGGGCGGAGTCCAGCATTCCCCGTCGGGTTTCATCGTCCATTCGTGGATTGCCGCAGGTTACTGAAATCGCACGCATGCCGGCAGCAAGCATTTCTTCGATCAGTTCATCGGTATAGGTATCACGAATTTCCCCCATAGCATCAATTACCAACGCATTTCGCCTTGGATTCCAAGGGCGTCCCACGAGTGCTGGCGTAAAATTTGGATCATCCTGCTGCCCCATCGCAAAAGCCGCTGGCATTGTTCCCATAAGCGGCAGCGCCGAAGCGCCCGCAAGAAAGTCTCTTCTGTTCATATTTTTATCCTATAATTTGTTCATAAAGATTGTAGACGTTTATGCCCATGACCTTTTCCAGATCGCCTTCAGAAAGACCGCGCGCCTTCAAATTATCCCAAATCACTTCCATGCGGCGCGGTCCGTTAAGATCCTCAAAGTAAAGCGGGTACTCTGCCGGGTCAATATGCCCTTCTTCACGAATGAGTTCAGCGATATATTCGTCGGTCATAGTAAGACGTCGGTGATCACGGTCAGAACCAATCCCTACATGGTCAATGCCACATACGTTAATCGCATGCATGATATGATCGTAGTATTTTTGTGTATTTTGATCGGTGGTCATAAAGGGGCGCATCTGTGTGACGCAGAATACGCCTCCTTTCTGTGCAAGGCGCCGCATAATACTATCCGGCATATTGCGAGGATGGTTATACAAATCTTTGCAGCAGGAATGGGAAATTATGATTGGCTCCCTTGACGCATTGATTGTATCAAGCGTTGTCGCTTCATTGGAGTGCGTCGCATCCACAAGCATTCCTATATCATTCATTTTTTCAACCATTTCGTGGCCAAATATTGTCAGACCCGAACCATTGGGTTCCTCGCACCCTGCCCCCGCCCAGTTCTGATGGTTATAGGTAATCTGTGATGAGCGCAGACCCAGCTTATAAAAGATATCCACGTTATCCAGATTGCGCCTAAAGTGAGTTGAATTTTGCGTCAGATAAAATACTGCCATCTTGCCTTGTTGACGCGCTCTATCGATATCCTTCACTGTTGTTGTGCGCATATAATATTGCGGCTTTTCATCCAGAAAGCGATTATACTCTAGGATCCATTCCATAGTCAGGTCATATGCTTCCTGTTCCTGTACCTTTGGATCGCAAAGGGTAATGCATATGGCACGAATTCCACTGGCCAGCATTTCTTCGATAAGACTATCTTGATAAACTTCGCGAATTTCACCCATTGCGTCAAAAATAAGTGATCGACGGTTCCAAGGGTATCCACGCGCCTCACCGCTAGCAATATTAGGCATACTCGCCATGATTGGCAGTGCTGTCGCACCTGCCAAAAATTGTCTTCTATCCATCTTCTCTCTCCCGTTTCTATATTTATTGTAATGATCATAACAGTGCTGATCACTCCTTAACAAGCTAAAATTAGTGATCACTCAGCCCAAAAAGAATTAATCGTTTGACTCATCCCCTTTTAATAATGTTATTATGTAACCTTCATAATAATTAAGTAAAAAAACCGCATTTCAGAAAAGTAATTTTTGGATTGGAGCACACAAAATGAGCGAGCAACAAAACAAATCAATCACGAAACGTGATTTCCTGCAAACCCTTGGAATGATTGGCGGATCCGCTGCTGTTATGACGGCACTTAGCGGATTTGAGCATAGTCTTGCCTCGGACATGAAGGCGCCACCTGCACTGGCAACAATGGGAAACGGCAAGAAAGTCGTCATCCTTGGGGCTGGTCTTGCGGGTATGGTCGCTGCACTTGAGTTGGGTAAAAAGGGCTATGAAGTTGAACTTCTTGAAGCCCGTGATTTTGCAGGTGGTCGAACGAGTTGCTCCCGCAAAGGAACAAAGGTTACTGACGTACATGGCTATACGCACACCTGTGATTTTGACCACGGTCAGTATCTGAACCACGGCGCATGGCGTATTCCAGGTCAGCATCATTCTGTTCTTTATTATTGTCGTACACTTGGGGTTGAACTCGAAGTAATGCTCAATCACTCAAGCCAATCTTATCTTTACGCCGACAACATTGAAGGTCCACTTAATGAAAAGCGCGTTCGCCGCATCCATCTGGAAGCAGACCGTAAGGGTCATGTAGCGGAACTGCTAGCCAAATGTGCCGCCGGTGGAGCCCTTGATGAAATGATTTCCAAGGAAGATGTTGAAAAGCTCCTCACCTACCTAAAAGGTATGGGACTTATTAACAATGAAACCTTTGAATATCAGGCAAACGCCATCCGCGGATACTCAGTTTATAAAGGCGGCGGCGATAACTACGGTACACTTTCGGAGCCATATGAACTGAGCGAGCTTCTGAACATGAATATGGCAGCACGTGAACTGACATCCGATCATCCAACCTGTATGTTCCAGGCAAAAGGCGGTATGGATATGATTTCATTTGCTCTGCGCGATGCACTGCCAAATGGCGTGATGAAACTCAATAAAGAAGTGACTAAAATTTCACAGACCGGCGACGGTGTCTCCATCAATTACAAAGATACTATGACTGGCGCAGAAACCACAACGACCGGTGATTTCATGATTTCTACAATCCCGTATGCTGTTGTTACTGAAATTGAGAATGACTTCAGCGCAGACATCGTTGACGCGATGAAAACGCCGGCACCAAGTCATGTAGCCAAATTCGGTTTCCAAATGAGAAATCGTTTCTGGGAAGTAGAAGACATGATTTACGGTGGTGTTTCCACAACCAGCATGGCCGGCAACATTGCCTATCCATCAGCCGACCTTCATGGCACTAACGGTGGTGTGATTTTGGGCAGCTATATGTTCGGTGGCAACGCTGATCGCTTCAGCGCAATGACCTTTGATGAAAAAGTGGCCTATGGCCTAGATATAGGCGAAAAGGTTCATCCAGGAAACTATAAGAGCAACTACAACGGTAAAGCCGCTGGTATCATCTGGCATGATGAGAAATACAATAAGTCCGGCTGGTCAAGCTGGCGCGGTGACAGCATCAATAAACTGCCAACGATCCTAAAAGGTCAGAACCGCGTTTTGTTTGCAGGCGACTGTATTTCACCACGCCTCTCTGGCTGGATGGCAGGCGCGATTGAAGGCGCCTGGATCACCATCGCCGAGCTTGATAAGAGAGCTGCGCAAATCTAGGTCGTTTACGATCATCATCCCGGAGCCAAGGCCAAAGGCCGAGGAACCGCGCCAGGATCCAGAATTTAATCAAAGTGTGGCCAATGGCCACACTTTATTTTTGAGGACTAGATTCCGGTCTTTGCCGGAATGACGAGGAAATAAATGAGTGTTACATTCAAACATTATGAAGCATGTGACAGGGACGCATGCCTTTCTCTTTTCAACGAAAACTGCCCGGAATTCTTCGCGCCCAATGAAAAAGCGGATTATGAAGAGTTTCTCGATCAGGATTATCCAGGCTACTATATGGTTTACGCGGACGATGTGCTTGCTGGTGTTTTTGGCATAATGGACCTGGGCCATGAGACGTTTTGTATTTCCTGGATCATGCTCACCCGGAATGTTCAGGGTAAAGGCGTAGGGTCCGCCATGATGAAAAAAGCGCTCGAAGATGCTCGGGCACAAAAGGCAAAAATCATCACCATTTCCACCAGCCATCTGGCCTTTAAATTCTTCGAAAAATTTGGTGCTGAAATCGTTAAAAGAATAAAGCATGGCTGGGGTCCAAACATGCATAAGATCGAAATGGTTATAAGACTATAACTTTTCTCACAAAAATTTGATTGGCAACGGCTTAATTTCAACCAATTTTTAATTGTTATATTATATCGTATATGTTATCACGTTGCGAAAACTGATCTGAGTGTCAAAAACTTGGGCAAAAATAACAACTTGGGACAAAAACGGGACATAGTATGACTGAACAATTAAACAGCTTTGCCGGTATGAGCAAACGCGATTTTCTTCAGAAACTCGGAATGATTGGTGGCTCTGCCGCGCTTTATACAGCGATGCAGGGCCTTGATATGGTGCATGCGTCTGCACAGGATAAACCACCGGTCCTTGCCAATGCCGGAAACGGCAAAAAGGTAACGATACTCGGTGCAGGTCTTGGAGGGCTTGTGACGGCGCTTGAACTCAGTAAAAAAGGCTATGACTGTCAGATCCTTGAAGCACGGGACCATGTGGGGGGTCGTTGCCAGTCCGCCCGTAAAGGCAAAGTCATTACCGAAGTAGGCGGCGAAACACAGGTGTGTGGTTTTGAGCATAACCAGTATCTAAACATCGGCCCTTGGCGCATTCCTGCTGAGCACCGGGCTGTTATTCATTACTGTCGCGAACTTGATGTGGCGCTGGAGCCAATGATCAACAAAGCGGTTCACGCGTATTATTACAGCGAAAATATTGATGGCCCGCTTAAGGGCAAGCGTATCCGTCAGGTTGAAGTAGATGTTGACCGTGCTGGTAATGTGCAAGAGCTTCTTGCCAAAGCAGCAAACAGTGGCGCACTTGATGATCATTTCAATACAGAAGACAAAGAACGCCTTCTTGAGTATTTGGCAAGCACGGCTCTACTCGACCGTAACGAACTTACTTACCGCGCAAATCGTGGTCGAGGTCACAAGATGGGCGCTTATCCCGGCACAGCACTTGATGCCGGTGAGCTTTCTGAACCAATTGAGCTTGGTGAATTGCTAAAGGTAAAAATTGGCACTCGCTGGAAAACAGCTGACCACCCTGCGGTGATGTATCAGGCAAAAGACGGTATGGACCAAATCCCGTTTGCCATGCGTGATGCACTGAACCCCGGGCAAGTCGTCTATAACGCTGAAGTGATCAACATTCAGCAGAATGACGAAAATGTTGTGATTACCGTTAAAGACATGAACTCCGGTGAAATTAGCAAGGTCACAAGCGAGTATGTTATTTCAACTATTCCATTTTCCGTACTCAGCAGCATTGAAAATAACTTCAGCGAAGAAATTCAAGATGCACTGAAATCAGCAACAAGTTCACCAGCTTATAAAATCGGTCTTCAGTTTACCCGCCGCTTCTGGGAAGAAGATGATATGATTTATGGTGGCTCATCCTACTCCGATATAGACGGTCATTACGAAACATCTTATCCGTCATCCAATCTGTTTGGAAAGCAGGGCGATGTGATGCTCGCCAACTATAAATATGGTCGTGGCAGTGTGGAACTTTCCAATATGACCATTGCGGAGCGGATCGAACACACGCTCGCCTGCGGTGAAAAGCTTCACCCTGGTAACTTTCGCAAACATTATAATGGTCAGGCGATCTCAAAAGCGTGGCATAAAGACCGTTTTGCGCTTGGTGGGGCGTCTAGCTTCCGCAGTAATCGTCAGCGCAGAAAGAATGTTCCAACTGTCGTAAAAGGTGAAAAACGCGTGATCTTCTCGGGAGGTGGAATATCACCCTATCACAGCGCCTGGATGACCGGTGCCATCGAAGGCGCGTGGCACATGATTTCAGAGTTTGACAAACGCGTCGCGCAAGTTTAAATGAGATAACGAACCAAAAAACCCGGCTTATATTCGCCGGGTTTTTTGCCTTAAAGGGAAATTTATTAAGTTAGAGACATATTATGACTGACACATTAAACGATTTAAGCAAAAGGGATTTCTTACAAGTCATTGGCATGGTCGGTGGCACCGCAACAATGCTTGCGGCCA
>JANQJN010000048.1 GCA_028281625.1 Emcibacteraceae bacterium
TTCGATGGTTGGTGGTGGCAGCACTATTTTGATGGAAACATTTGATTTAAATGAATATGTGGAGAACATCGCCACCGGCAAGGTTAATATGCTTGGTGCGGTGCCTGCGATGCATATGCTGATGCTGAAGCATCCAAACTTTTCATTTGATCTTCTGAAAAATATTGAATGGATTCTTTGGTCGGGTGCCAAGATGCCCGATGAAGCGGTGAAGATTTTTTATAATGCTGGCCCTAGGTTGGGGTCCACTTACGGCACCACAGAAAGCAGTGCATCGGTAACATTTGCCACAAGCGAGTGGGCGTCACTTGAAATTATGACGAATACAATCGGCAAGCCCGAACCGGATGGGGAAGTACGAATCGCCAATGATGCTGACGTCTGCTCACCTGGCGAGACAGGTGAAATACAAATTAAACCGGAATATTCACTTTCGGGGTATTTGAATAATCCAGATGCAACCAATGCCGCCTTTACCGAAGACGGATGGTACCGCACCGGGGATCTGGGCAATATGCGCGAAGATGGCAATATTGAATTTACCAGCCGTATGAGCGAAATGTTTGTTTCCGGAGGATATAATGTCTACCCGCTTGAAGTGGAACAGGCCCTTGAGGCCCACGAAGCGGTGATCATGTGTGCGGTGGTTGAAGTGCCGGACGATGTGTACGGTGAAGTGGGCTGGGCCTATATTATGCCGAAGCCCGGCGCAGAAGTCAGCGAAGAGGAGATCAAGGATTTCGCTTACAGCCAGATGGCAAACTACAAAGTTCCAAGAAATTATACCGTCAGTGCGCAGCTTCCCATGCTGCCGATCGGTAAAATCGATAAAGTGACATTGAAAAAACAAGCCCAGCAGGAGGCAAGTGCATAATGTATGAAGTTGAAGTGGGTGATGCGTTTAAAGTTCTTATAAATGAACTTAAACAATATGGTGAAACAAATGACACCGATGGTGCGGTGAAATGTCTTGAGCGGTTTGTAAATGACCCGGACGACGTGGTTGCTGCAATCCCGAGATCGGACGTTGATGAAATTTTGCTATATGTGGATGAGAATATCACTGTCTACCGTATCGCGACAACACCGCAGATTCTATACCCGCCACACGAGCATGAGATGGTCGCTATTTGCGCCATTTATAAAGGATCGGAAACTCATGTCTTTTATGATCCGGACGGGGATAATGTGGTTAAGCGCAGTCAGGTGCGGTTTAAGTCCCCCGCTGTTGTCGATCTGGAGGCTTCAGCCATTCATGCGATTTGTAACGAGGGTGAAGAGCCTAATGAAAGTCTGCATGTCTATTTTGGTGATCTTGAAACTCAGAAACGAACACTATGGGATCAGGACGGCAAAAACCCACAGCAATATATCGAAGAAGACTATTTGAGCTTCTCCAGACCTTTTGATCGGCTATGACATTGAAGACGGACATCGCGAACTGGGATGCGAAGGACGTAAGCGTCATACAGTCGGTTTATGATCAATATTCAGAAAGTGAAAGTTTCGCCGATCAGTTGATCAATATGCTGATGGATGAACCTGTACAAAGGGGAGCAACCTGGCTCATTAAACTCTTTCTTGAGAATAAGAACGTAATGACGGAAGGGCAGGTGGCATTGTTGTTGGATGCGCTTCCAGTCATGAACCATTGGGAAGCGCAGCTTCACATCTTGCAGTGTCTGCCGTATGTCAAAATACCTGAGAAAAATGTCGGTGCAGTTCACAGGAATATTATGGATATTACCACATCTGACGCGAAATTTGTCCGAGCTTGGGCTTACGGTGGTCTAATTGAAGTCAGCGAACAGTATCGCGAATACCGCGAAAAGAGCCGCAAAATCATCCAAAAAGCGTACTCATCTGAGGCGGGATCTATATGTGCTCGTATCCGTCAAGCCAGTAAGAAACGGCCGTATTGGCAAGAAATTTTATCATAAGATATTGTAATTAAATAATTTTAATTTAAAAACTAAAAAATTAGTAATTAAAGGTTGACTCCCTAATTTAAATCCTAAATAATTAGTAATTAAATTTAGAGGATTATTATTTATGGCAAGACCACCTTCATCAACGCTGACCGACGCCGAAAGCCGCATCATGGAAGTGCTGTGGGAAAAAGGCGAAGCAAATGTGCAGCAGGTTGTTGATGCGCTATCAACAGAAAAGAACCACGCGTATACAACAATTCAGACTTTCCTGGGAATTTTGAAAGACAAAGGATTTGTTGACACCCGTAAAGAGGGCCGCGCATTTCTTTATCGTCCACTGCTTAGTCGCGGAGACGCCAGAACTTTGGCGCTCAAACATTTGATCGGTAGCGCGTTTGGGGGGTCAACAACGGCGCTTGCGCAGCATCTTCTTAAAGACAGCGACATTGATGAAGATGAAATTTCAATACTTGAGCAAGCCATTGAAACAGCCATTCAGGCGAAGGAGAATGACAATGGATAATCTTGGTACTCTCCTGGCGCATAATGCCTGGCAAAGCATTATCATTTTTGGCATTGTTTTTGCCGTTTTAAAGATGATTAAAAACACCAGCGCCGAAGAAAAATCCTGGAGCTGGAGCGCAACCCTTTTAGCACTCGCATTGCTACCACTTGCAGCGTTTTTACCGGGTAAGGGGATAGAGCTTGAGCAACGCAGTGCATCCATTGTGGCTTCAATTGAAGAAACAGCGACAGCGACCGTCACGCCGATTGAAAAAGCGCCACCTAAAGCAAAAACAAAAGTAAAGTTTACAGCGCCATCAGAATTTTCGCTGCCCAAGTTTGATAAAAATGATTTACTAACAGCATTCCTGATCATTTGGTCAGTTGGAACTGGAGTCGCGCTGCTTAGATTGACATATGCAGGGCACAACGCATCCAAATTAAGAAATGGTGCCTATCCCTATGCGGGAATGGACGATCAAAACTGGCCCCACGATGTTGAAGTTGCAGTTAGCGACAAAATCAACGGGCCAATTGTGATCGGTGTGTTTAAACCGCTTATACTAATCCCGCGCAGTTTTGCGTTTGAAATGGCACAAGATGAGCTTAAACCACTTCTTTATCACGAGCTCGCGCACGTAAAACGTCGCGATAACCTGCTTCATTTTGTGGAACGCATCATCATCGCTTTTTATTGGTGGAACCCGATTATGCATTATATCGCAGCGCGTATCGCTGAAGAGCGGGAACTTGCCTGTGACGATCGGGCAGCACACAGTTGCGGTGACAATTTGGTATACGCAAAATCCCTCCTCAAAGGTGCTCGTAAGCTAATGGGTAATGACAGACCGGTGCTTGGGCTTGCAGTGCTCAGAAGGGAAAGTGTTCTTAGCAAGCGCGTTAAACGTATGACGATGGCTTCTGCGCTTCAAGGCCTTGATGCAAAGCGCCTACTTAAAAACCTGTCGGCGCTATCAATGGCAATTTTACTTCTTTGCCTGATAACACCGCGCATCGCCGTCGGTCAGGACGCCTTAAATCGGAGCGAACTTAATTCCGTTGAAATGGCCCAGGAAGGTTATTTCTTGGAGGTTGAGTGGAAAGGCAACATTGATATTGATGATCTGGATGCGGAAGTATTGGATCTGAGTGACAATGGTTACTTTTCACTGGTCACTGAAGAGAATGGTGAAAGAAAGGAACTGATTTTTAGCCATGACGGTGAAGCCATCGACAGTCGTTTTCTTGAAAATGGCACCGAACGTAATATGACAGCAGAGGATATGATTTGGCAGCGCCATGCTATGGTGGATATGTTGCGTCTTTCAGGTATCAATGCTGAAAAACGTGTCGACCGAATTTATAAAGAGGGTGGCGCAGAAGAAGTAATAGATGAAATTGAGCTAATGCACAGTGATTATGCAACCCGCCTATACACTGAGGCGCTTGTCGATATTTATGAACTAGAACAAGACGAGATACAACAGCTCATCATGATTACGGGTGATATGGTCAGTGATTATGAGAAAGGTCTCACATTGGCGTCGATTGCCGATGAGCAAGATCTTGAAGGTGAAACCGCTGAGCTTCTTGCCAGTATGGCGCCCGCCGATGAAGAATTTCATACGCTTATTGAGTTTGAGCAGATAAGCGAACAGGAGCGCGAAGAAATCAAGCGTGAAATTGAAGAACAGCTTGCCAACCTTCCCACGGAAGAAGAGCTGGAGCAAATTCGTCAAGAAGCACTCGATTCACTTCCGAGCTCCGAAGAGCTTGAAGAAATGCGCAGAGAAGCGCTGGAAAGCATCCCTACTGAACAAGAAATGGCCGAAATGCGTGCCGAAGCACTGGCAAACATTCCATCTGCGGAAGAACTGGCTGAAATGCGAGCAGAAGCAATGGCAAGTATCCCTTCGGAAGAAGAACTCGCTGAAATGATGACTGAAGCAATGAAGGGTTTTCCGACGGCAGAGGAACTGACCGCAATTAGGGAGCAAGCAATAGAAGGTATTCCAACAGAAGAAGAGCTCACCGCTATGATGGAAGATGCGATGAAGGATTTTCCGACGGAAGAGGAGCTTGCTGCCATGATGGAAGATGCGATGAAGGATTTTCCCACAGAGGAAGAACTTCAGCAAATGAGAAAAGATATTGAAGAAAATATGCTAAGCGAAGAAGAGCTTGAACGAATTCGAAAGGAGCTCAAAGAGCAGCTTGAGAACCTCCCAGAGCTTGAAAGTCTGGACGAACGGGATATTGAACTTCAAGAGAAGCTTTCAGAATTCCAGCTTAAAGAGCATCTTCTGGAACTTAAAGAACACCAGATTGAGATTGGCGAGCAGATCATGGAATTCCAAATGGATGCCGTGGAGTTTAAAGCCGATCAAATAAAATTTCATCTAGGTGAAAATGTCCAGCAGATAGCAGAACTTTCTGCAGTGATGAGCGATCAGATGAAAGCGGGTATTGAACTTTCCTTAGCCGCTGAGGAAATGGCGCGAATA
>JANQJN010000100.1 GCA_028281625.1 Emcibacteraceae bacterium
GCTTTAACTTCTGAAAAGGAAATAGAAACCTGGATGGAATACCCAACGAGCTTTGAAGCTAAACTTGGTGGCAAAGTTCTAATTAATTTTTCTGAAGATAAAGCGGACCAAACTCGATCAGATGGCTGCTTAACTTCACGTTCAATCTCAATTGTGTGCAGCGACTCAATTTCAATATAGTCAGTATCGTCCATACTCTTTTTATCACTCCGCACTATAAACCTCGTTGCCCGCCACATAGGTTTTCAGCACTTTAATCTTCCAGATATCGTCGGCGGAAACTTCGAAATAATCTTCATCCAAAATAATGAAATCCGCCCAATATCCGGGAAGCAGCGAGCCAATTTCCGTTTCCTGGTGCCCCAGAAAAGCCGCTTTGGCGGTGAAAAGATCAAATGCCTGCACCCGGTCGAGCGTCTGATCCGGCATCCAGCCAGCGGTGGGCATGCCGTCCCGGTCTTTACTTGTCACCACCGCATGGAGGCCGTAGAAAGGATTCACCGGCTCCACGGGGAAGTCGGACCCGCCCCCCACATGGGCGCCGCTTAGATAAAGATCCCGCCAATGATAGCCTCCCTCTTCGATCCGCGCACGGCCAATACGGGTTTCCACCATGCCTTTATCACTTGTGGCGTGGGTTGGATGAATGGAGGCGGCAACACCAAGCTCCTGAAACCGTCCGATATCCGCTTCATCCAGAATTTGCGCATGCTCAATGCGGTGCCGCATTTTTTTACGAAGGGGTGCATCCTGAAGCCGTTCAAACATATCAAGCACAACCCTGTTGGCCCGATCGCCAATGGCATGAGCGTTCACCTGAAACCCATGGGCCATGGCACGGACCATTTGCGCCTCTAAATCCTCAAGCGTATAGAGCAGGTCCCCGGTATGGCCCGGCATATCGCTGAATTCTTCCATCATCGCCGCGCCGCGGGATCCCATAGTGCCGTCCGACAGGATTTTGACTGACCGGATTTCCATCATCGCCGTATCATCGGTTATGATCCCTGCTTCCAGGTACGGATCATTGGTCGGATCAAGTACATCCAACATTCCGTATACCCGCGCGGGCATAATCCCTTTTTCACGGAGCGCGATCAGCGCGCGGACCTCGTCCGATTTAATCCCCGCATCATGGGCCGATGTCATACCAAGGCTCACCATATCATTAAGCGCGGTCATGATTTCGTCTTGTAGTACATTATGATCATTAGCCGGCATCTTATTGATCACCAAATTCATGGCGGTATCAATGAGCACACCTGTGGGTTCGCCATTAAAATCTTTCAAGATTTGCCCGCCTTGTGGTTCTGGTGTGTTGCGATCAATGCCCACAAGTTCAAGGGTTTTACTGTTCACCCATACCGCGTGACCATCAATGCGGTTAAGGACGATGGCGATGTCGGTGGTGAGCGCATCCAGAGTTTCTTTGGTGGGAAACTGTTTGCTGGGCCAATGTTCCTGGTTCCAACCCCTGCCCCAGAGCCAGCCACTGGAATTGGGGCGCTTTAAAAATTCGCGCACACGGTCCTGCGCATCCCGTTCATGAGTGGTGCCGATCAAATCAACACTGCGAAGCGCGCGGCCATGCCAGCTGATATGACCGTGGGTATCAATCAGGCCCGGAAGCACCGCTTTTCCGCCGCCATCAATCATGTTGGTCGCTCTTATATTCGGTCGCTCATCGTAAGTGCGCACCACTTTACCATTATCAAATTCAAGCGCCGCGAAGGTCTTAAGCTCCCCATTTTCCATGGTGTAGCCCTTGATGTTGTATAGCAAGGTACTGGCCTGCGCCGAGTTAAGCATAAAAATTAATGTTGCGATGATCCCCGTTACGAATTTCATAATAATTCCCATATTTACAAATTGTCTTTGTTATGCGCATAGTTTAGCAAACGAGAAACGCAAAGCAATATGCTTGGGGAAGTAATATGCCAAAAAACACGAGACGAAATTTTATCAAAACCGCCGCTGCTACAACTGCAGGATTTATGATTGTACCACGTCATGTACTCGGGCAAGGTATGACCCCGCCCAGTGATCAGCTCAATGTGGCCGTGGTCGGTGGCGGCGGCAAGGGTTACTCCGATGCTGTCAACGCCTGGAACAATGGTGCGTCCAATATCGCAGCAATTTGTGATGTGGACTTCAACATGGCCGCAGAAGCGTTTGAAAAATTCCCGAACGCCAAGAAATATAAAGACTGGCGTCGCATGTTCGATGATATGTCGGATATTGACGCGATTACCGTTTCCACGCCGGACCACACCCATGCGGTGATCACCATGGCCGCCATGAAACAAGGCATCCATGCCTACGTGCAAAAACCACTTACTCATGATATCTATGAAGCGCGGATGCTCACAGAGGCAGCTGAGCGACACAACATCGTCACCCAAATGGGCAATCAGGGCGCATCTGGTGCCGGTGTTAAGCAGATGATCAAATGGTTTGATGCGGGGCTAATTGGCGCCGTGGATACGGTCCATGTCTGGACCAATCGCCCGGTCTGGCCGCAAGGGATCAAAACACCCACCGAAATGCCCGCAATGATGGACGGTCTTGATTGGGACAGCTTCATTGGCCCGGCTGAGTGGGTGGATTATCATCCGCTTTATCATCCCTTCAAATGGCGCGGCTGGTGGAATTTTGGCACCGGTGCCCTTGGCGACATGGCCTGTCATCTTATTGATCCACCGTTTCGGGTTCTTGGGTTAGGCTATCCCACTGAAGTGGAAAGCAGTGTCGGCGCCATTTATTCGCAGGACTGGGTACCGGATTATCTTCCGGAAAGCTGCCCGCCGTCATCGCGTACCCAGCTTGGCTTCCCGGCTACAGAAAAAAACCCGAAACCCATAAAAATGACCTGGACCGATGGTGGCCTGCGCCCGTTCCATCCGGACCTTATCCCCGCAGATCACCCAATCGGCGATAACAACAGCACCAACGGTGTGATCATGATGGGTGAAAAGGGTATTATGACCTGCGGCACATACGCCAGAAACCCGAAAGTATACCTAAATTCAGGTGAACTGATCACCATGGACGAACCGGAAAACCCAACCGACCTTCCTGAAAATGGTCACTGCGCCTTCTGGGTGGATGCCTGCAAGGCTGGATACGGAAGCGAGGAGCATAAAGCACTTACGTCCAGCTTTGATTTTGCCGGACCGCTTACTGAAAGCATCCTGATGGGGAACCTGGCAATCCGCAGCTACGGACTTAGGGAACAAGTTGGTGAACGAACCGAATATCCTGGCCGTAAAAAACTGCTTTGGGATGGTGAAAATATGAAAATCACCAATTTCGACCCCGCCAATCAGTTCGTCAGCCGAACATACCGCGAAGGCTGGTCGCTTTAATTTTGATTGACACTTGACAATGTAACCTGTTAGACAGGTTACATGAAAAGAAATTTTGAGTATACAGCGGGTTCACTTGCATTGAATTTTGTGGATACGGTTGCGGATCGTCACGGTTCAACCATCGAATTACTGGATACACCCAACCAATTGAATCAATGGTTATTACGCGCCGACAATCGATTTGGCGAGATATCAATTACATCAGTGGACTTTCTGGCAGAAGCAATAGCACTTAGAGAAGCGATCTATGATTGCTTGAACGCTGCCTTATCATCCAATAAGCTACCCGGAATCTCATTGGATTTAATCAATAAATTCAGTTCTTTGCCAGATTTTCGTCCAAACATAAAAGCCAACAGGATAATGTATACCGCCCCAGATGCCGAGGCAGCTATATTATCCTCGATAGCGGCAGATGCTGTAATGTTACTAGGCGAAGCTTCATTGATGAAGTTAAGGCGTTGTCCCGAATGCCAAATGATTTTCAAAGATAATTCAAGACCCCAAAAACGTGTCTGGTGCTCCTCTTCATCAGGATGTGGTAACAGAGCAAAGGTAAGAAGACATCGCGCCAATAAAGGATAAAAATGACGGAAAAGAGAGTCAAATTTGATTTTGAAGTGGATTTTTCCAATGGTGGAGGAATTCAGGGTCAGGGGTTTCGCCTTGATATTGAGGGAGAAGATATCGAGGATGAAGCCTTAATAGCTTACATCATAAAGGACCTTCGACTGCTTATGGTTGGGAAGGTTCGCATCCTAAACAAACAAATTATCGAAGAAGCCCACAAGCGTAACGATTTAACCCATCAAAGCCAAGTGACTGGTCAATTCATTGATTTAAGTCACAAAATTGCTGATGGCATGATCACCTACAAAGGTCTGCCCGCTCCGCTCATTTGCGATCATTTAAGCCACGCGGAATCCGCTAAAAACTATGAAGAGGGTACCGAATTTCAGTTTGGCCGCATTGACATGGTGGGTAATACTGGTACCTATCTGGATACACCTTATCATCGCTACCGTGACGGTCATGATTTAAGTGAGCTTGTGCTTGATAGAGTATCCAACGTCCCGGGAATAGTAGTTCGTGTCGGCGGCATTAGGGGGCGGGCCATCGATTGGACCAATTTTTTTGCCTCTGATGTTAAGGGTAAGGCTGTACTCGTTGAAACCGGATGGGACCAACACTGGGGCAGCGATCAGTATTTTGAAGGCCATCCCTTTTTAACCGAAAAAGCAGCCCTTTACCTGAGGGACCAGGGAGCCGTATTGGTTGGCATTGATAGTTTGAATATTGACGATACAACTACAGGCGCGCGGCCGGTGCATACAGTGCTCCTCGCCGATGAAATTCCCATAGTAGAGCATCTATGCAATCTTTCAGCGCTGCCAGTTGAAGATTTTACGTTTACCGCAGTACCACCCAAGATAGAAAAAATCGGCACTTTTCCTGTGCGCGCTCACGCTACATTATCATAGGTTCTTCAAGAATGGATCAAGCCGGTCAAAGGCATTATGAAGCCGGTCTTCGCTTTGGGCAAAGCAAAGCCTAAACGAGTTTTTATCCTGTGGGTCGAAGGCCGTGCCCGGTGCCAGGCCTACTCCAGTTTCATCAATAATCCGCTTGGCCATCGCCATGGTATCTACAACTCCATCTAATTGAAAATAAGCATAAAAAGCTGCTTCTGGCCTTTTAAAACTGATGTTTGAATGTGCTGAAATTCTTCGCTCAACGACATCAAGTCCTGTTTCGTATCGCTTTATGGATTTTGAGATAAAATCTTCACCTTGTTCAATTGCAACCTGGGCTGCGCGCTGAGCAAACACGGGAACGCAGGCGACAGAATATTCCATCAATTTTTCTGCTGTCAGGAGGAGCGATGGTGGCATTGTCATCCAGCCAATACGCCAGCCGGTCATAGCCCAGGCTTTGGAAAAGCTATTTACTGCGATGACCCTGTCTTCCGCTTCGGCGAGCGACAGAAATGATGGCGCGGCGTCCCCTTTGTAATAAATGCGGTTGTAGACTTCGTCCGCGATCAACCACGTGCCGGTCTTTCTAAATTCTTCAAGTATTTTTCGTTGATCATCGACATTTAGTGTCCAACCAGTTGGATTACCCGGACTATTAAGGAGCACTGCTTTGGCACCCTTTGCCATATCCAAGAATTTCTGAATATCCAATGTCCATCCCCGTTCACCAAAATCGAGGTTCACTGCCTCAACTACCGCGCTTTGCAAACTTGGAATCGCGAGCAAATTAGGAAAAGCAGGCACTGTTGTAACCACACGATCCCCATCATTGAGCAACAATTGAAACGCCAGATTGAGCGCGTTACCACCGGAAAGCGTCACTGCGACACGCTCCATATCAATAGCATTCTGGTATAGACCTGACTGATATCCAGCGATACTGCTTCTTAGGAACGGTTTGCCAAGCCCTTCAGCATAAAAAGTTTCACCTTGACGCATTGAATTCGCTGCTGCTTCGCAAATAAAGTCAGGCGTCGGTACGTCAGGCTCACCGAACCACAGCGGAATTAAATTTTCCCTTCCCATGGCCGAATTTGCAAGCTCGCGAGTTGCCGATCCGCGCACACGAAGTCCTTTGCTTTCAAGTCCGTCTATCGCCTTAAAACTTTTGCACATTAGTAGGTCGCCCTTCCGCCCGAAAGATCGAAAACCGCCCCACTGTTAAAAGTGCAACGGTCAGAACAGAGCCACATGGTAAGTTCCGCTACTTCATCAACCGTTCCCAATCTGTGTTGCGGTGATTTGTCGATCATGGTTTGAACATGCTCGGCTGACATTTGATCAAGGATTGCGGTTTTTACTGCCGCCGGGGCAATGGTATTGATACGGATATCATAGTCGGCAAATTCCTTACCCATAGATTTGGTAAGCGCGATTACACCCGCCTTAGCTGCACTATAAGCCGAAGCATTTGGTGTTCCTTCCTTCCCTGCCAGCGAACTGATATTGACTATTCTGCCTTTTTTGTCTTTTCGCATCTGTTTTAATACCTGGCGACAGGTTTCAAATACCCCAACCAAATTAACATCAACGATGTGGCGCCACTCCTCTGGATCATATTGATCCACAGATACTGTCGGACCAGCATATCCGGCGCTGTTTATCAAAAAATCCACTTTTCCATGATCGCTGAGCACTTTATCCAATGCAGACGACACATTGTCACCATCACACACGTCAACTTTGATGTACCCGGCACTATATTGATTGCACCGATATTCATTGAGGTCCCAAACCACAGCGGTCACACCCGCTCTTACCAGATGTAAGGTTATTTCCTTACCGATCCCTGCGCTACCCCCAGTCACCACAGCGACTTTTCCATTATAATCATATGTAACAGACATGTTTTCTACCTAATAAACTGATCCACATAATCGGCACCAAGGCCCACTTCTTCATAATGTTTTCGGCACATGTCAATCTTGGTAAAAACATCCTCATAGCCAAGATGATTTCCGTACGGATCCACATAATACATGATGCCATTTACCTGAAAAAACGTAATCATTTCATCAACATCATCGGGCACCACCAATGTATGGGTTTCACCAGGGGGTTCGTAGACATACCCCCCTTCTTCCGCTACCCAATCGTGTTCAAGATAGTGCCATCTCCCCTTGATCACATATCCGTGCACAGCATTTGGATGGCGATGTCGGCTGAGCACACCCGACTTCCTGACCCTCAGCAAATTCATCCAGTATCCCTGACTTACATTCAGGCAAAGCGGCCGAAAACACACATTTTCCGCTTGTGGCACCCAAATTCTTTCATCCTCTGGAATGGCGCTTGGTACAACAATCTCCGGTGCGGCGTCCTTTGGCATAGGATATTGGTAAGGAATCTTGGCCTCTATGTCCTCTTTTTCGAGTGGCATTACATTAACTCCATAAATTATTGTCCATAATATGGACATTTATTCATAATATGATAATATTTGATTCTCTGGAAATAAGTCAACATGTCCTGTTATGGAAAGATATTTATGGTAAACCAAGTTCAAGGCGCTGCGTCCTTTGCTAAGAATATGATGGTTTTGCAAGCAGTTGCTGAAGCCACCGGCCCGGTCTCTATTTCTGATCTTGCAGCCGATGTTTCCATGCCAAGACCCACTGTTTACCGCTTGGTTGCTGCGCTTGAAGCCGAAGGGCTAATTGAACAAACCAGAACCAACAGTTGGCAACTTGGCCCGCGACTTTTAAGCCTTGCCTCGCGAGCCTGGCAAAATAACGATATTCGGACCACCGCTTATCCTTTCCTCACTCAGTTAAGGGATCAAATTGGTGAAACGGTCCATTTGGCTATACCCAGTGGTCTAGAAATGACCTATATCGAGAAGGTGGAAAGCCAGGAAAGTGTGAGAATGACATCCACCATCGGCGCCCGGGCGCCATTTCATTCTACGTCCGTTGGCAAGGCATTCTTACTCGCTCTCAACGAATTTGAGCGAACCAAAATTATGTCTGAAATTAATTATACTTCAATTACCAAGCACTCAATAACCACGCAGAATGAACTTGAAAAACAACTCCATGAATTTAAAAAATGCGGTTATACCATGGAACAAGAAGAAAACGAATTAAGCGTGGTCTGCTATGGCTCTGCGATTTTAAATGCAAATCATGAGCCAGTGGCGGCCATCAGCGTCAGCATCCCTCTTTTTAGATTAGATTCAGATCATCAGATCTATACAGGACCACTCCATGCGGCTTGCGCGGAAATTGGTAACCGCCTTCCGCCCTTCTTGTAATATTTTACGTATTCTACTCTAATGAGCTTAGAAATTTCCTTACTTCAGCAAGCACGGTCACATCATAATTTGTCAGCAAATGATCACCTTCTGCATAGGTAATATGATTGCATTCACCGCCCGCATGACTACACACAACCTCTGCCATATCTGCCGCAGGCCATGACTTATCCTGCCCACCTGACAGTAAGAGCATCGGGACTTCAATTTTATTCACGTTAATCAGTGCGGCTTCAACCGCTTGCTTGTTTGTTAACGATGCTTCGTGGCGATTATCGTAGCCAAGCCTCTGTTGCTCAACGCGGGAAATATAAGACACAAACGGCAGACCTTTACCGTCCTTGCTCCAACTCGATGGGCTTTCCATAATCCTGGAAAAATCTTTCGGGTTTCCCTGCCAAACGACCATGCTTGGGGCAAGGGCAATGACCGCTTTATAGCCCTGAACATGACTTGCAAGCACCAGCGCCAATTCAGCGCCTTTGGAAAGGCCGTAAAGTACTACCCCATTACTTCGGGCTTCAAGCCATCTTTTGGGAGCTTCGAAATATTCAAGCGGGACAAGTTCGAGGGTTTCTGGCACATGGTCCGCGCCACTGCGATCAAAATAGGCAAGTGCAAGCACGTTATAGCCCAGGTCAGCAATTTTCTGAGCGCGGTCATTATATTTTCCGCCGTCAGACCCCCCAAGGACAATGATTCCGGGTTTATCCAGACCACCACCAGCATAGTAATCACCGTTGAATTTGACGCCCTGGACCGTTTGCTGCGCGAATGCTGAAAACCCTGCCATAGCAAGCGCCATGGCGAGAATGAGTTTTTTCATGATATCTTCCAAATATTTTTTGTTTTAGCGTATCGGCACGTGCATTTGGTTAAAAGACAATTGCGATAAAGTAAAAATTATTTGCGATAAGTTAAAATTCATGAGAATATTTGTGATCACATAATCAATGCGAGAAAAATTATGGCAGATCAGGAAACAGGCGTTGTGCTAAGACAGGCGGAGAAAACACTCCCCGCGCACTATTACTACGATGAAGATCATTACCAACGTGAGCTTAACGAAATCTGGTACAAAAACTGGATATATGTGTGCCGCGCGGATGATCTTGCAGAACCCCGATCCTTCCGAACCCTGGAAATTGGTGATCAAAGCGTCATCGTTTTGAAAGGCGATGACGGCGAATACCGTGCCTTTCATAATGTGTGTCGGCACCGGGGCGCCCGTCTGATCACCGAAGAAAGCGGTAAGCTACGAAATAAATTCATTACCTGCCCTTATCATGCCTGGAGTTATCATCAGGATGGTGCGCTTAAAGCGACCACCACCAAAAGCGAAGCATGCGATTTCGATTTTGATGATCACGCGCTTTTTACTGTCGCAGCCATAAATTGGAAGGGATTTTTATATGTGAATCTCGCCGGCAAGGATGCTCCTTCCTTTGAAGACTGCATTATGGAAGGATCCCCGGATATATCAAACTGGCATCCGGAAACTCTCAAAGTTGGTCACACATTGACTAAGGAACTTAAATGCAACTGGAAAATATTCTGGGAAAATTATAATGAATGCCTCCATTGCCCGGGGGTTCATAAATCACTCGTTCGAATGGTTCCCATTTATAAGCGTGGTAAGCAGGATCTGATGGAATATGATGACTGGCGGGATCACGTAGGAAGCGATGATCCGAAGCTTATTGGTGGCATGCGCAAAGGGGCCCACACCTGGACCACAGACGGTCAGCCCATTGGCAAGACTTTTCCGGATCTGACCGAAGAGGAAATTAAAACAGCTTATAATTTTGTCGATATTTTGCCCAATACGTATCTTGTTTGTCATGTGGATTACATGCGCATCGTCCGCATTAGACCGACAGGGCCGGAAACAACAGAACTTCACGCAGAGTGGCTCTTTATGCCGGAAGTTTTGGATGATCCAAACACGGACCTTACCCCCGCAATCGATTTTCCAACAACTGTTATCATGGAAGATGCTGAAGTAGCGGAGCTTAATCAAAAAGGTGTAAGGTCAATAGCTTATAAGCAAGGCACGCTCATGCCAGAGGAATATAGCGTGCTTTACTTTAACAATTGGGTCCGCGAGCAATTGAATGAATAACTATTCACGTAAAGACCTTGAAAAATAATCGGTAAAGGGCTTCATCAAATATGTCATTGGCGAATGCTCACCCGTTTTTAAGAACAAGTCAACTGGCATGCCCGGTACCAATACTTGTTCATCCAGAAGCGCGAGCTGATCCTCAGCAATATTGACCTTAAGCAAATAATATGAGGATCCTGTAGTTTTGTCTTCGATCGCATCAGCCGAAACATGGGAAACAGATCCTTCAATTTCCGGTGTGGTCCGGGCGTTAAATGCCGTGAAACGAAGGTTGGCCGGCTGGCCTGGGAAAATATCATCAATTTTTGACGGATCCACACGTGCTTCAACCAATAATTTACTATCGGAGGGCACCACATATAAAATTGGGTCCGCCGGGCGCACTACGGAATTCGGCGTATTCACCGCCATTTCAAGCACGGTTCCTGTACGCGGCGCACGAACCTCAAGCCGATCAAGTTTTCTTGTTGTCGCGATGTATCGTTCTTGCAAGTCCTGAATTTGCGGCTGTATTTCACGTAGGCCAGCGACGGCTTCTTCCTGCCTTGACGATTTAAGCCGGAGCATTTCAATCTCAATCTCCGAAATACGGCCAAGAGACTCAGCAATCTGGGAATCAAACTCACCAATGCGCCCGTTTAGGCCTGATTGATTGCGTTCAAGCTCATAAATTTTTGTGATCCGCGCATAACCTTTTTCATAAAGCTCTCGTTGCTCCGCGAGTTCTTTTTCTATGATTCCCAGCTGGGTTATAGTCGCATTTTTTTGTGCCGTAGTCCCCTCAATATCTTTTTCAAGCTGACTTTGGCGAATTTTAAGCTGGGAAATTTTGCTTCTCTCCGTACTTAATCGTGCTTCAAACAGTTTTTGCTGTACTTCAAGGTTCTTGTTAAAGCTATCTGTTGCCTCGATTCCGTGTCGAGAAAGGTCTACGGCCGGGATTTCCCCCAGATCATCGCGTTCAGCAACCAAACGTGCAACCCGAAGTTCAGCGTCAAGTATTTGATTAGCCAGTATATTCTGCTCAACTTCTAGAAGTGCTGGATCAAACTTCAATATAACATCACCTTCCTGCACAATGTCACCGTCTTTGGCAAATATATCTTTCACCACGCCACCATCAGGGTGCTGGACCACTTGTTGCTGTGCTTCCACTTGCAACTTTCCAAAGGAAACCACTGCACCGGCAATTGATGCAAACACCATCCAGCCGCCAAGGCCAAACACTAGAACTGCAAGCGTCGCATAGCCAAGTTTCAGATATTTCTGTGAGCCCCAAAGTTTGTTTTTGTCGATACTTTCAATCATGCTTTTAGCCTTGTCAGTTTTCCAATTGTTTTTCTTTTGCGTGGTTCCAGCCGCTTCGTTTTAGCCAGGTCACCCAGGAAGTCATCGCGAGGGCCAAAAGCACTCACGCGCCCGTTCTCGAGCACAAGAATTTTATCGCAGATAGACACGATGTTTGGTCTATGCGCGGCAATTACGACGCATTTGTTGTTGTTCTTAAGTTCCTTAACGGCTTCGACGAGCGCAATCTCGCCATCCGCGTCAAGGTGAGCATTTGGCTCATCAAGCACCACCATAACCGGATCACCAAACAATGCGCGAGCAAGCCCGATGCGCTGCCTTTGACCACCAGAAAGGAACGATCCACCTTCTCCGATCTGCGTTTCATAACCATCTGGAAGGCCCAATATCATTTCATGGGCACCAGCTGCTTTTGCTGCACGGATAATCAATCCTGAATGTACATCTTGTTCCATGCGCGCAATGTTTTCAGATACTGTACCGCTAAGAAGTGATATTTCCTGTGGCAGATAGCCTATAAACTTTCCGAGTTCGTCGCTTGGCCATTGAAATAAATCAGCGCCACCAAGTTTGATCGATCCTGCTGCTGGCGGCCAGATATTTGAAAGCGCCTTTGTGAGCGTCGACTTCCCACTCGCACTTTTACCAAGCACACCAAGCACTTCACCGGGTTCAATATCAAATTTTACACCCACAAGGGTTAGCTTGTCACTGGCAGGGGCAGTAACGGTTAGGTTTTTAACCGCAAGTTTTGCATCCGGCTTGGGAAGCAAGGTTCGTTTCGGCTCTTCCGGGTATTTTTTCAGAAGTGAGATCAAATTCTTATAGGCATTATGACCACGCAGAATTGTGGGCCATTGCGCGATCCCCTGCTCTATAGGGGCAAGCGCCCGTCCCATCAAAATGGACGCCGCAATCATCGCGCCCGGCGTGATCGCTCCACTGATCGCAAGATAAGCACCCACAGCCAGGATCGCTGACTGCACATAATATCGAAAGGATTTAGATCCCGAAGAATATGCCGCGCCACGGTCATTGGCTTTTAGAACCCTCTGTGTTGCCCAAACGCGGGCTGCCTGTATTTTTAAAACCACAGCATCCCGCATACCCATCGCCCGGATAACTTCACTGTTACCGATGGCCTGGTTGCTTATCATTTCCGCTTGCTGCTCCAACGCCAGTGCTTCCTGCTGAATACCCTTGGCACCTCGATGGTTGATCAGTGTAACCAAGAACATCACAACCCCGGCAAACAGACCAAAATATCCAAGCATCGGATGAAAAATAAACATGACCATTAAAAACAACGGTGCCCAGGGAAGATCCATAAATACGAATGGTGCCGGGCTTGATACTGCCTTGCGAAGCGCCGTCAGTTCCACCGGACCCTGCGACGGCGAAATGCCATCCTTATCCTTTGGTAATGAAATCGCAATATCGTCAATTCGATCAGACAGCAGCGTTTGAATTTTTGCTCCCGCCCGAGCCATAACCCGTCCGCGGGCAAAATCCAACAGACCAAAGATTAAAAATAAACCTGTAATAAGTAAAAATAGCGCCGTCAGTGTTTCAACAGAGCCGCTGGCAAGCACCCGGTCATAAACCTGAAGCATGAACAAAGGACCAGTAAGCATTAAGAGGTTGGCAAATATACTAAAAATGGTGACGGCAACAAAAAGTTGCTTAACTGAAAATAACGCAATATCCATTTGATTTTTTTGTTTCATGGCCCTCAAATCCTGACGTAGTAAATAAATATATAGCCATGCTCCACATGGGAGCATGGCCTAAAGTTGAGTTAGATCATCATGTCATCGGACATACTTTCCGATGCCATCATGTCGTCATCCATGGAGGAAGTAATTGAGATTTTATCGATCCGCGCAAATTCATTATCATCGCGGTGACCAACAAGTGTTATGGTATCTCCACGTTCGAGATGAAGATCCTCAACTACATAAGATGTAGCATTTTCAGCTGTTGGATAAATACCGCCAAGTTCCTGATCCAGATCAATGGTATCGACAACCGCGCCATTGACCAATATATCGATCTGTGCTTGTCCATCGATCTCGTCAAAGTAGAAAACCTCTAGATCATACGCTCCACCAACACCATCAAATGCAGTCGACGCTTCACCGGTCATTTTCTTAAGTTTGATCAGATCATACTCGGATGCATCTTCATTATAGCGAACGCTATAACCAGAAAGATCCATATCCTCTGCTTCAATGGTTATCGGTCCTTGGGCTTCCACTGGTAGATCAGCCGGAACAAGAACGCGATCGATGACATGGACAATGCCATTTGACACCTCAACATCAGTAACAGCGAGCGAAGGATCTTTGAGATCTGGCTCATTATCCACTAAGGAAGTGCCGTCTGGTGAGAAGGTCGCGCCTTCAAGCAGGGTCGGAACATCTTCGAGCGCAGCCACCTCACCAAGCATTTTTGCACCTGGTGAAACATGATACAGAAGAATGTCTGTCAGTAGTGGAATTGGATCACCACCGCCAAGTTCGGTAAGTGCACCGGCAATTGCACCAAATACACTCGCGTCATCACTTTCGTCAAACTCAAGGCCCAAATCTTTGGCTAGTTTGATAAATGCATCATCGGTTGGTGCAAACACAGTGAGATCAGCATCTTCCGCAGACAGCGCACCGCCAAGTCCAGCAGCTCCGACCGCCATCGCAAGGATGTTGAAATCATCTGAACCAGCTACCAGTTCGACAATATTTGGCGTATTTCCTGGAATATCAAGTGGGATCAACACGCGGTCGATTACATGAACAATGCCGTTTTCTGCCATTATATCGGTTGCAACTAATGAAGGGTCCTCCAAGTGAGGCTCGTTGTCGACGAGCGATGTGCCATCCGGTGAGAAGGTTGCCCCTTCAAGTAACGTCGGCACGTCTTCCATCATCGCGACATCAGCGAGCATATTGCTGCCCGGTGATACATGATACAGAAGAACATCAGTTAGAAGCGGAATTGGGTCACCACCACCAAGATCGGATAGCGCGCCAGCGATTGCAGCAAAGATAGCACCTTTATCGCCAGCATCACCTTCGTAACCAAAATCCACTGCCAGCTTGTAGAAAGCTTCATCCGTTGGTGCAAACACTGTAAGATCACTGTCTTTATCCGCAAATGGATCAACAAGATCGGCCGCTTCGAGCGCCATCAGCAGTATTTCAAAGCTACCTGCTTCAGTAGCAATTTCAGCGATTGTTGGTTTTGGAATAACCGGGTTAAACGATATTTTATCAATACGTGCGAACTCATAATCATCGCGATGACCCACCAGCTCCACTACATCACCATATTCAAGGTCAAGACCTTCGATCACGTGTGAAGTTCTGTTTTCATCTGTTGCAACAACTCCACCCAACAACTGGTCAAGATGAATAGTATCAATATGCTCGCCATTTACCATAACATCAATAGTGCTTTCACCATCGATTTCGTCAAAGTAGAACACTTCAAGATCATATTTTCCTGCCTGTCCCATAAATGCTGTTGAAGCAGTTCCCATATCATCTTTAAGCTTGATCAGCTTGTCTTCGGAGGCGTCCTTGTCTTTTCTGACTTTGTAACCTGACAGGTCCATATCTTCGGCTTCCACCATGATTTGTACCGGCTCATTGCCAGGAATATCAATTGGTAGAAGTACACGATCGATCACATGAACAATTCCATTGGATAGTTCAAGGTCTGTTGCTGCTAAGGATGGGTCCTTAAGATCAGGCTCATTATCAATTAGGCTGGTGCCATCCGGCGAGAATGTTGCGCCTTCAAGAAGTGTTGGTACATCATCAAGCGCTGCCACATCGGCGAGCATCTTGGCACCTGGGGATACATGATAGAGCAAAATATCTGTAAGCAGCGGAATTGGATCGCCACCACCAAGTTCGGTGAGTGCACCTGCAATCGCTGCAAACACGCTCGCGTCATCAGTTGGATCAAACTCCAAGCCGAGGTCATGAGCAAGTTTGATAAAGGCATCATCCGTTGGCGCAAACACTGTCAAGTCAGCACCTTCAGCAGCCAAAGCTTCTCCAAGCCCGGCTGCGCCAACAGCCATGGCAAGAATATTGAAATCATCTGAGCCAGCAACCGCTTCCACAATATTTGGCTCATTGCCAGGGATATCAAGTGGGATAAGCACACGGTCAATAATATGGACGACACCGTTTGCCGCCATGATATCGGTTGCAGCGAGTGATGGATCCGCTAGGTGCGGCTCATTGTCGACAAGTGTCGTTCCGTCCGGTGAGAATGTCGCACCTTCAAGTAGTGTTGGTACATCTTCAAGTGCCGCAACATCTGCAAGCATCAGGCTACCGGGAGATACGTGATAGAGAAGCACATCCGTCAAAAGCGGAATAGGGTCGCCACCACCAAGATCAGATAGCGCGCCGGCGATCGCAGCAAAGATAGCGCCTTTGTCGCCAGCATCACCTTCGTAACCAAAATCCACTGCCAGCTTGTAGAAAGCTTCATCAGTCGGTGCAAAGACGGTTAAGTCACTGTTTCTATTTGTGAATGGTGAAACCAGATCCGCAGCTTCTAGCGCCATAAGAAGAATTTCAAAACTTCCAGCCTCCGTTGCAATTTCGGCAATGGTTGGTTTTGGATCAACCGGAATGATTTCTACTTTGTCAAGTCGGGCAAACTCATTTTCATCACGATGACCAACAAATGAAATTTCGTCACCATATTCAAGGTGAACACCATCAATTACCATTGAGGTCAGGTTTTCCGAAGTCGCAACTTTGCCGCCAAGCTCTTGATTGAGCATGATTGTATAAACAGTTTCGCCATTGACTTTAACGTCAATGGTTGCTTCGCCGTCGATCTCGTCGAAATAATGCACATTCAAAGCATACTCACCTGCAACGCCGGTAAACATGCCTGATGCACTACCTGTATGCTCATCAAGCTTAATAAGCTTGTCTTCGGAAGCATCTTTGTCTTTTTTGACTTCGTAGCCGTCAAGCACCATGTCTTCTGCTTCTATCGTGATAGTTTCACGGTCATTGCCGGGGATATCCAGCGGAATAAGCACGCGGTCAATCACGTGAATAATCCCATTAGAGGCAGGCACATCTGTAACGGCCAGCTCTGGATCTTTAAGATCAGGCTCATTATCAAACAAGCTTGTCCCTACCGGTGAAAATGTAGCCCCTTCCAGAAGAGTTGGCACATCCTGTAGTGCTGCCACTTCGGCCAGCCCCTTGGCACCCGGTGAGACGTGGTAAGTTAGAATGTCAGTTAGAAGTGGAATTGGGTCGCCACCACCCAGTGTGGTGAGCGCGCCAGCGATAGCCGCAAAAATGCTGGCATCATCATCCGGATCAAAATCAAGACCCAAATCCTGTGCTAACTTTTTAAAAGCTTCATCTGTTGGCGCAAAAACAGTTAAATCTGCATCTTCCGCTGATAACGCACCCCCAAGGCCAGCCGTCCCCACTGCCATTGCTAAAATGTTAAAATCATCAGATGCTACAACTATATCTACAATATTCTCGACCGTTTCAGTCATTTAAATTTCTCCATAAATTCGAGTATGTAAAAGGAACGCGTATTCGTACTATGTACAAATTGCTACGGGCCGTATTTACAGCTGGATCAAAGAGAATTATGACATTTTCGTGAAATGAGTATTTATAATGCATGTTTTACATGAAAACATTTAAACTATTTTATCATTTATTTTCAATATATTAATTGTTAAATAAGAATGTTTTTAATATAAAAAAGGTCTGGATTAAAATAATTAAAAAATAATTAAAAATAACTAATCCATTAAATTTCTGGCACTGAAAATCACTTGCCACGCACGGGAGGGCGGAAATAAAGATGCCATGGAGCAGGAATATCAGCGAGATCCATTGTCACCTCAATAAGGTTCGGGCCGTCATGCGCAAGCGCATCCTTTAACAAGGTACGAAGACCTTCTGAGCTGTCTGTTCGCGCTGATTTAACGCCAAAGCTTTCCCCAAGAGCAACAAAGTCTGGATTTTGAAGATCAGAAGCGATCACTCTGCCATCATGAGACCGCTGTTGAATGCGCTTCACATTCCCGTAGGCATTGTCGTTGAACACAATACATATCATTGGAATGTTAAACTGGGCAGCCGTCGCCATCTCTTGTACATTAAACAAGAAGCCGCCGTCACCAGCAATGGTAACAACCTTTTTATCCGGGTTTGCCACCTGAACGCCCAGGCCAGTCGCATAGCTGTGGCCCAGTGTTCCCTGATAACTTGGATAAAGATAAGTACGCGGATGATAAACAGGAAAAGCATCCCGTGACGCGTAGCCCATCTGCGTAAGATCATTGACCAGAAACCCGTCCTCCGGCAGTTCGTCGCGGATCACTTTAAGATACTCCACTTGCGGTGCCATGATGTTTACTTCTTTTTCTATTTCGCGACGAATTTCACCGATTGTGTCGGCGGGCCATTTGGCTTCGCAATCACCAATTTCAGCACTCAGCGCTTTTACCCCTTCCGCAGCGTCGCACTCAATTGCCACATCTGGCGTACCAAATACCTGCATTTCCACGGCATCAATATCCATACGAATAATAGTCAGGTTGTCATCCTGTCCCCAGTCTTCCATCGGGATGGCCATGCGGGTACCAATGCCGATCACCACATCGGCATCTTTCCAGAAGAAATGGCCCGCAACCGGTGGATAGGCGTGTTCATCACGGGCATCCAATACCCCGAGTGCATTTACAGTGGGCACAACGGGTGCTTTTAATCTTGTTGCCAGTTCGCGCACTTCCTCGGACGCATCAAGCGTTCCTCCACCGATCATAACCAAGGGTCGCTTGGCATTTTTAAGAAGTTCAGCCGCTTTTTTTAATGTTTTTTCTTTTGGCTTTTTCGGAGCGCGGGGCATAATCGCTTTTGCTGGATCTACATATTCCTTCATAGGCATGATGTCCATTGCCATTTCAATCTCGACCGGACGCACGCGTCCTGATGTAAGCTCGTTAAAAGCACGGGCCATAGCTGACGGCGTATCGGAAGGCGTGTCAATCCGATTGGCATGCTTTGTGATTTTCGCTGCGATCTCGATCTGGTCACGAATTTCGTGAAGCTGGCCAGTTTTACCATTAATTTTAGCAGAAGGAATCTGCCCGGATATACAAAGCATCGGTGTGTTGCAAGCATAACCCGTTGATATGGCAGCACACGCATTTAGCAGCCCCGGTCCTGGTACGACAAAAAAAGCGCCAACCTTTCCGGTTGATTGGGCGAAGCCATATGCCATATATGCTGCACCCTGCTCATGACGGCAGTGGATGATGCTGATCTCATCTGAACGGTCGTACATTGCCGAAAAACTGTAATCAAGTTGCGCGCCAGGCACGCCAAAAACCTGATCAATACCATTTGCAATTAAGCTGTCGACAATGGCCTGCCCGCCTGTCATTTCCACCATATTAGCTACCCGCTTGTTCCATTATTTAAGACTTGGTTACAATATTTGAGATTTATATCATTATGTGTATAATTACAAGTAATGATAAGGAATGTGTGTGAATAAAGATATAGAAAATACCGAAAGCGGCACCATGGTAAGGTCCATTGCCGTCTCATTCAAACTTCTTGATACCATGGTTCGTGCTGGCGAACCCATGCGCATCACAGAACTAGCGCGCCAGCTTGGCGAAAGCAAAGCCAAGGTCCACCGTCACCTGAGCACCTTAAGGTCGTTGGGTGTCGTTGAACAGGAAAAAACATCGGAAAAATACCGTCTGGGATGGAAGCTATTCCGGCTTGGCCAAGCAGCGTTCGAGCAGTTTGATCTTAAGACCATTGCCGAACCCCATATGGTCCGGCTTCGTGACCTGACAGCCCAATCAGCGGTCCTTGCCGTACCTTCGGGCGGGGAAGCAATGGTGATCGCAAGCCTTGATAATACAAGCGATACAAGCCTCCGAATCTCTGCGGTTCCGGGCGCAACGCCGCCAACCACAGCGTCCGCACAAGGCAGAATCGTTCTTGCTTACGCCAGCCCTGAACATCAGGAACAGCTTCTGGCTGGTCCACTCACCGCATATAATGAAAAAAGCATGACTGACATCGGCTCAGTCAGGGAGCGACTGGAACTGATTAGAACACGGCTTTACGATACCGCCATCGAAGAAGTGATGCTGGGATTCTCCACAATCGCTGCTCCAATATTTGACGCTGACAACAATATGATAGGTACCGTAGGCGTCATTGGATCCGTTCAATATATCGCTGATCCACCAAAGCCCCAACAGATCGCCCATGTACAAAGCTGCGCAGCGACCATTTCGGAGGCCTTTGGATCCGATGCCTACAAAAACACCGCCGATCCTTTTTAGTAGATTTTCGGAACAATGTATCGTATAACGAGACAAGTTTAAAAAACCAATACGGAGCATCACATGGCAATTCGCACGGGACAACAATATTTAGAAGCAATCGCCAAACCAAGAGACATCAGGATTGACGGTGAAAAAGTCACCAATGTGGTCGAAGATCCACGCTTTTCCGGTGGTGCTCAAACCATGGCAGAGATATTCGACCTTCAACACCGCGAAGACCTGATCGATAAAATGACCTACGAGGAAAATGGTGAACGTTACGGCCTTTCCCACAAAATGATCAAGACCAGAGAAGAGCTTGAAGAACGTAAGACCATGTTTAAAATTTGGTCCGATTATAGCTGCGGCACTTTTGGTCGATCACCCGATTATATGAATGTCTACTTGATGGCTATGGCGGCAGCCGCTGATCAATTTGGTGAATATTCGGATAATGTCAGAAATTATTATAAACATATCCGCGACAATGACCTTTCCATGACCCATACGCTGGTGAACCCGCAAGTGGACCGCTCAAAGCCGGTTGAGCAACAGGATAAAGACCTGGCCGCGAAGATCGTCGAAACGAATGATGAAGGGATTGTCATCCAGGGCGCACGGATGGTCTCTACCCTCTCCGCTTATGCTGATGAAATCCTGGTCGTTCCAAGCGGCATCATTCAGAATAATCAGGAAGCCTTCCCTTACGCCTTCGCCTTCGGCATACAAACGGATGCTCCGGGTGTTATTCATGTTTCCCGTCCTTCAGTGGTTCATCAGAATGAAGGCCATGCCATGGATTATCCCATGTCCGGCCGTTTTGATGAAACGGACGCGATGATTATTTTTGATAATGTCCTGGTCCCCTGGGAGCGAGTATTTACTCATGGTGACGTGACAATGTGTAATGAATTTTATAAACGAACCAACATCGGTGCTCATATTCTGGATCAATCAACAGTGCGCAGCCTTGCCAAGGCAGAATTTTACCGCGACCTTGCCTATACCATTGTAAATACAACAAAAACCGATGGGTTTATCAATGTTCAGAACCTGCTTGCGGAGCTCATGACATCTGTGGAAATGGTCCGCAGTGTGATTGTCGCTGCTCATGCTGAGGCGAAAATGGTAAATGGCATTATGTCTCCCAACGCGGCACCATATGCGGCACTTCGCTTAAGGTATCCTGATATGTATCAACGCATGTGCGAAATCATCCGCACTCTCGGGGCGGGTGGCCTTGTCGCCGTGCCGTCTTATGCTGAATTTGAAAGTGAACACACCAAGGAATTCGTTGATAAATATTTCCAGAGCGCCAATGGTGACAGCCGCAGCAGAACCAAGCTTTTCCGCCTCGCCTATGACGCTTCCATTTCAAGCTTTGCGGGTCGTCAGCAGCTCTATGAGCGATATTATTCTGGTGACCCTGTGCGTGCTGCGGCAATCATGTATAATAGCGCCGATAAAGAACCGGGAATGGCCCGCATTTGGGAGTTTCTCGATGAATATGAAAAGAGCCTTTCATGACCGACGCGCCAGACAGAAATTATAAAAAAGTGGGTGACATAAAGACACCGGATGGACCGGTAACATTCACCATGGAGCATTCGCAAAATGGTTACCGAATGAATGCCATCTGCTTCAGCCTTAAACAGGAAAAAAACCGTATCGCTTTTAAAGAAGATTATGAAAAATATATGGCCAACTTCGGTCTGAGCGAGTTTGAAAAGGATCTGGTTCGAAGTCGAGATTGGCTCAAAATGATCCATTATGGCGTAAGCCCTTATGTGATAGGAAAAATGGCCCAGTGTTTTGGGCTTAGTTTTATTGATTGGGGTTCCTACATGCGTGGTGAGCCATCGCAGGAATTCATCGATCGCAATGTACCGCTACTTAAAAATTACAATAAGGATGAAGACTAATGGCGAATTTTGTTGGCGGTATATGTACTTCCCATAACGGCGCGCTCATGCACGGCTGGGATAAGCAGCTTCGCGATGATCCGATTTGGACACCTCTGTTTGAAGGGTATGATCCGGTCAAAGCCTGGATCAAAGAAAAGGAAGTGGACGTTCTCTTCTTCGTCTTTAATGATCATGTCAGCAACTTTTTCTTTGATTGCTACCCTACCTTCGCCATTGGCATCGCCGAAGAATATGAACATGCCGATGAAGGATCAGGACCAAGGGATTTGGCGATACCTTACGGCGATGTCCCTTTCTCCCGCTATATGGCTGATTATTTGATCCGCTCGGATTTTGACCTTACTGTTTGCCAGGAAATGAAACTGGATCACGGACTTATGGGTCCTACACCCTATATGCTCGATCAGCCCTGGCCGGTTAAGTTTGTGCCATTTTGCGTCAATGTCATTCAGCATCCAATCCCCAGCGTACGTCGTTGCTGGAACCTGGGTAAAAAAGTCCGTGAAGCCATCGAAGCCTATCCGGAAGACATTAATGTCGCAGTGGTCGGCACAGGCGGTCTATCACACGAACTGCAGGGTACAGAATTCGGCCGTATCGAGCTTGATTGGGACAATGAATTTATGGACAAATTCGAATTTGAGCCCGAAAGCATGCTCGATTGGGACGTGCAGGAATTTATGGATCGCGGCGGCGCGGAAAGCGCGGAAACAGTCATGTGGTTTGCTATGCGCGGCGCCATGACACCGAAAGTGAAACGCATCCATCGCAATCTTTACCGCGGCATGCTTACCGGTATGGGTGTGCTTGTGTTTGAGGACGCGGAATGAAGATTTTTTCCCATCGCAAACGCCCCCAGCATATGGGCAAATACCCGATGGAAAAAATCAAACGGGTCGATCACCCGACAACGCTTGTAATTGAAGATGAAGTGAAACGCGTGCCCCGCCGCGCGGATGGTTTTGTCCGCGCAGATCATGGGGATTTCGGAAAAAAACAAAAAGAGGCACGGGAGCGCACCGGATCATCAACAAAAAAAGGAGCAAAAGTGCCACTAAATGGCGCCTTCGGCGACAATATCATGCCGCTGATGAAAATGCATGATGGGGAGATCGCGCTAGAAAAAGCTCCTATTTCTGATGATCCGGAAGTGCTTGCTAATAACCTCAAATCACTTGGTTATTTCCTTGATGCCGATGTTATCGGTATTTGTGAAGCAAAACCTTACGCTTGGTATTCCCATGATAAGGAAGGTAATGAAATCGAAGTTGCGCATAAATACGCGATCGTGATGCTGATTGATCAGGGATACTACACCAATGATGCCTCCACCGGCGATGACTGGATTAGCGGGTCACAAAGCTACCGCGCGTATCTTCGCGGCGCTGAAATCGGTAATATCATGGCCGCTTATATCCGAAACCTTGGTTACGGTGCCCGTTGCCATAGCGCCATGGACAGTCAGGTGATGCACCTTCCGCTTATCGTCTGGTCTGGCCTTGGAGAACTCAGCCGAATTGGTGAGGTTGCAATAAACCCGTTCATTGGTCCGCGCTTTAAATCGGTGGTCGTTACAACTGACGTCCCCGTGAAAATCGATAAGCCCATTGATTTTGGTCTACAGGAGTTTTGCAAGAAATGTCGCAAATGCGCCCGTGAATGCCCGGTCAGTGCTATACCCTGGGGTGATAAGATTATGTATAACGGCGCTGAAATGTGGAAGCCCGATGTCCCCAACTGCACCAGTTACAGGGTTTCAAACGCCAAGGGTGCCGGCTGTGGCCGCTGTATGAAGATGTGTCCATGGAATAACGAAGGCATAATGCTGGAACGCTTTGCGGTTTGGCTTTCCATCAATTTGCCATTTACCCAGAAATTCCTGGCCTGGCTTGATGATTTTGTCGGAAATGGCAAACAAAACAAAGAGCGCAAATGGTGGTTTGATCTGGATAATGACCAAGGCAAAATCATTATCCCCAAAGCGACCAACAAAAAAGACTTAAAAGCCGATAAAAAAGAACCCAAGGGTCACCGCATTTCCAACTACACCGTGGAAAGCCTTCCAAAACATAATGAAAAAGACCCATGGCCCTTTGATCGCAAGGGTGGCTGGGACCTTGCCAAGAAAATTGAAAGCCCGGAGGAAGCAAGAAAAAGGGTCAAAAACAAGCAAACTTGAATTAATCGCTTAAAACTCTAAACTGTTATCAAAATAATACTTAGGGAGGATCAGTTGAGTTCAGAAAGTACATCAGGGAGTATAACTCAAGGGGAACCAAAATCATTAGCCTACGCCTGGGGCGTGGCAATTTGCCTAAGCTTAGGGTACGCGCTGTCTTTCTTGGACCGTGAACTTCTTTCTATGGTGATTACGCCAGTTAAGGAAAGTTTTGACCTTACAGATTTTCAGGTAAGTTTGCTTCTTGGACCAGCGTTCGCCATCTTTTATACCGTTATGGGTATCCCTCTTGGTTGGGCCGCGGATAGATATAATCGAACGCGTCTGATCGCTGCCGGCATGGCACTCTGGAGCGCGATGACTGCCTTCTGCGGATTAAGCGCCAATTTCATACAGATCTTTATGGCCCGGATTGGTGTTGGTGTAGGTGAAGCCGTCCTCACCCCGGCTGCTGTTTCACTTCTTTCCGATTATTTTCCAAAAAACAAACTTCCTCTAGCCTTAAGCACTTATTCAATAGGCCTATTTATCGGTGCTGGCATGGCCGGAATCGGCGGCGGAATTGTGCTGGGTATGCTTCGCGATGTCACTTGGACCATACCATTTTTTGGAACTCTCGAATATTGGCAGATTGTCTTTCTGCTTGCCGCGACGCCAGGCCTTCTTTTAGCACTGTTAATATTCTTCCTTCGTGAACCACCGCGTAAAGAAATGGCAGTTGATGCCAGCGGGAGGGAACAAAAAGCATCGTTTTCTGCCGCTTTCTCATATATGTGGGAGCGTAAGAAAATGTTCCTGTGCCTGTTTATT
Source organism: Emcibacteraceae bacterium (assembly GCA_028281625.1). Taxonomy (GTDB): domain Bacteria; phylum Pseudomonadota; class Alphaproteobacteria; order Sphingomonadales; family Emcibacteraceae; genus Pseudemcibacter. The sequence goes on from JANQJN010000100.1 coordinate 24,860, forward strand.
GGTGGCTCCATGGTTGCGATTATTCAGTATCAGGCACTTTGGTATCCTGAGCATTTCATGAGAGCCTTTGACTGGGGACCAGAACAAGCAGGCCCAGCCACAGGTATACCGACCATTTTCGGTGGTATCGCCGGGTTGCTTTTGGGCGGGTATTATATGTCTCACCAATCAAAAATCGGTAACAAGGATGTATCATTGAAGCTCGCCTTTCTAAGTGCGGCTTGCATCAGTGTGCCAGCGGTATTTATGCCTCTACTGGGAAGTTCGACGGCAGCAATCATTGGCGTAACCATGGTTAAATTCTTCGTTGCCATGCCGTTGATAGCGGGCACAACCGCCATTCGCATGGCCGTCCCCAATCAAATGCGCGGTCAATTTACCGCGATGTATTTTGTCGCAGTTGGTCTCGTTGGCGCAACAATTGGGCCAGTGCTTCCCGGCTATATCAATACTTTCATTTTTGCCGAAGCAATGGATACACTTGGCTATGCACTGGCAATTTCAGCTGCGCTAACTGTACCCTTTAGCACGGGGCTACTTTGGATCAGCTGGGGCGAGTTTAAAAAACATGTTTATCAGGACGATTAATCAGGGGAGACGCACGTGAGCAGCGAGGAAATTACAACAGAAGAAAAGCTGGACCACAGCGTTGGATACGCCTGGTTTATCACCATCGTTCTTATGTTTTGTTACACCTTTTCAATGCTGGACCGGGAAATCATTTCGCTTCTGGTAGAACCAATAAAAGCCGAATTTAATATAACAGACTTCGAAATGGGTCTGCTGATGGGACCAGCATTCAGTTTGTTTTATACGGTGATGGGTATTCCTCTTGGCTGGGCAGCGGACCGTTACAACCGAAAAAACCTTATTGCGCTGGGGATCACCGTTTGGTCTATCATGACAGCGTTTTGCGGCCTAGCAGGAAGTTATATTCAGCTTTTCATAAACCGTATTGGTGTGGGAGTTGGTGAAGCGTCCCTCACCCCGAGTGCGTCTTCGCTTCTTTCTGATTTATTCCCCAAAGACAAACTTCCTTTTGCATCCAGCATTTATTCTCTTGGTGTATTTATTGGCTCCAGCCTTGCCATGATCGGTGGCGGAATTCTCCTTTTTTATATTAAAGATGTGACCGTTACCTGGCCAATCGTTGGAACGCTGGAATATTGGCAGCTCACCTTCATTATCGTCGGTCTGCCGGGGCTCATCCTCGCGCTTATGGTTTATCAAATAGTTGAGCCACGACGTAAGGGCCTTGCTGTGGACGCCTCCGGCCAGGTTGAAAAGGTTTCACTTGTAAATGCCTTCAAATATATGATTGAAAATAAAAAACTTTTTCTGAATTTCTTCCTTGGTGGATCAATCATCGCCACAATCGGCTATCATTCGGTTTGGTATCCATCACTCTTCATCCGTACGTGGGGCTGGAGCGAAGTTGAAGCCGCCACTGCAACGGGGTTGCCGTCCCTCATTGGTGGGGTGTTTGGCTTGTTAGCCGGTGGATGGATCATGGGTAAACTCATTGAAGGGGGACGCAAGGATGCTGCCTTGATGATCGCGTTTATTGCCGCACTGGGGATCGGTATCCCTGCTGTTGCCATGCCGCTTATGCCAAACGGAATTCTTGCTGCAATTGTTATGATCGGCGCCAAAGTGTTCGTCGGCATCCCGCTTATTTCCGGTATTGCCATGATCCGCATGTCAGTGCCAAACCAAATGCGCGGACAGTTTACAGCTCTTTATTTCGTTTTCATCGGTATCGTCGCCACTGGATTAGGCCCGGTGATTCCAGGTACATTTACCACCTACCTGTTTAATGAAAACACCGAAATGATCCGTTACTCATTGGCGATCGCTGCAGGGATAGTCGTGCCCATAGGCGCCACCATGATCTGGTTCGGCTGGCAGGAATATAAAAAGGTGGTCTACGCAAACGAGGAATAATTCCCATGATTGGTTCTTTGGCTAAAATATTCGCTGCGTGCATGCTGGTTAGTGCGAGCGCTTACGCTCAAACACCACCTACCTCACTGCAAACTACTGCAACAGATGCACCACTAACTGGTCTGATTACATTCGCTTTTTATAAGGATGTGGAGACAGCAGAAGATTTTTACATCAATGTGATGGGCCTTGAAAAATCGTATCACCGGGATATCACCCGCGTGTTTCAGGTAACGCCGGGCGCAGCGATTGGTTTGATGGATCACGCAGCATCGCCGGACACCATAATTGATAACAAAGATATGGGGTTTAGCTTTATCGTTGCCAACACCGCGGACGTGGACCGCTGGTACGAATATTTAAAATCACTCAATGTAAATATCTACGCTCCGCCTAACAACGGCACACGCACGCCGGTTCGATCCGTGCATTTTTATGATCCGGAAGGGTACGATGTCGAAATTTTCGCCTGGCTGCCGAATGCAGAAATGATTAAAGAATAATCAACTTCCCGGCATAAAAGTATCCAGCATCAAATCTTTGACCACACGGCTACTGACACGATAGCGGTTCATAAAGACAATGAAGGACACCTGCTGGTCCGTAAAGCGGGTGAAATAGGCAACAAAGCCCGCTACCTGCCCGCTGTGACTGGTGTTCGCCATGCCCCGGTCCGGCTCCACATCCCAGCCAAGGGCGTAATAGGTGTTGGTGCCATCAGGTAGAATGGTGCTTTCCCACATGATTTCTTTGGAGGCCTCGCTAAGAAGGCCCGCCCCATTAAGCGCCGCATCCCATTTGGCAAGATCCACAGCGGATGAAAGAAGCCCGCCTGCGCCAAGAGTTGATGACGTTTCAGTAGCGTTGCGGTTAATGAGCTCCCCACGTCTATTGACCCAATAGCCTTCAGCGCGCCCTTTGATGATGGCTTCCGGATCGGCAAAGCGGGTCTGCGTCATGCCAAGCGGACCAAAAATCCGGTTTTCAAGTACTTTACCGATAGGAACGCCGTCCACCCGCTCAACAATCATGCTGGCAAGATAATGGCCGGTGTTGGAATAATACCAGCCCTGCCCCGGTTCAAAATCCATGGGTCTGCCGTTGGCAATTTTAATCACATCTTCCGGTGTCACCCGTAAGCGGTAAATATCATAAGTATAAATTTCTTCATAATCCGGAATTCCCGACGTGTGGTTAAATAGCTGCTTTACTGTGATCCCGGTCCAATCACTGGGAAGGTTGGGAAGATACTTATGGATCGGATCATCCAGGTTTAGCTTTCCTTCTTCCACCTGCAGCATGGCTGCTGCGGCGACGAATTGTTTACTGATGGATCCAATTTCAAACACGTGATCCGGCGCTACCGGCACATCGAGTTCCACATTGGATTTGCCGTAGGTACGAAGGGAGAGGATATCTCCCTGTCGCGCGACCGCGATCAATCCGCCGGGGATATTGTTTGCGGACATGTAAGCTTCTATTTTACCGTCCAGTTCGGAAAGCGCATCTTCATCCGGCATCACGAATTGCGCGTGAGCACTACTTACAAGAAGCCCGATTGATAAAAGTATGACCGCTATTTGCATGTGATTTTCCTTATTTCTGAACAAACTTCAGGATGTCTTTTGCCTTTTGTTCGTCGTCTTGTTTCACTTCCTCGGGCGGGGTATTGATCCCTTTAATCGCTGCTGGCCTCGCCGCAATATCATCCATCCAGCGCTTCATATGATCAAGCCCGTCAATTGATATACCGCTCCACTCATGCCCCCTGATCCAGCACCAGTTGGCAATATCAGCGATCGAATAGTCATCAGCCAGATACTCGTGATGGGCCAGATGACCATCAATCACTTCCATTAACCGTCTGCCTTCATTTTGATAACGGTCGATGGCTGGCTGGTATTTTTCTGGAAAATAGCGATAAAAAACGTTGGCCTGCCCCATCATCGGGCCGATACCGCCCATTTGGAACATCAGCCATTGCATCACCCGGCTGCGTCCCTTTTCATCCGTTGGGAGAAGCTTGCCTGCTTTTTCCGCCAGATATATCATAATTGCCCCGCTTTCAAACACAGCGAAATCATCGTTCGCGCGATCGATGATCGCCGGAATGCGTCCGTTAGGATTAATTTTTAAAAACCAGGGTTCCTTCTGTTCATTTTCCATAAGCTGTAAATGATGAACCGTATAATCCATTTCCAGCTCTTCCAGAGTGACAGTCGCTTTATACCCGTTCGGCGTTCTCGCCGTATATAGATCGATCATTATAATTCCTTCACATACTTCAGTTTTTCAAATTATCAGTCTTTGTTAGCTATGCCAAACCAATAATTATTCAAGGGCAATGACTAATTCGTGAATTATTTCTGTCACATCCACAGTCACCAAACCATGATAACCAATTGTTTTTAAACAACTTAATAGTAGTCAAAAATTCTACTTACCCAGCACTTCAGAATTTGTTGTTTGAATTCTATTCCGCCCGCCCTTAGCACTAGACTGAAAATAACTGACTTAAGGATTAGAAAGATGAGCCGTTTTCCAATTTTATTGGATCTCGAGAATTCGAGCACCCTTGTTGCCGGCAAAGGACATTTGGCGATTGCCAAAATTCGTCTGCTTCTTGCTGCAGGTGCGCGCGTGACAGCACTTACTTATGATGATCCGAAAATCGAAAATGAGTTTGCTGGCAAAATTAAAGTCCTCGCAGGATCATTTAAGGAAGAGCATCTTCAGGATAAGAAGCTGCTTTATATTTCGGGTGTTGACCGCGATGAACTCGGAAGACTGGTGGATGCCGCCAGAAAGCTCAATATTCCTTATAATCATGTTGATGATCCTGAAAATTCAAACTTCACCACGCCAGCAATGGTCCGCCGCGGACCACTGACTGTCGCAATTTCAACGGACGGTAAAGCGCCGGTACTCTCCCGAAATCTTCGGGCGAAGGTTGAAAACCTGCTCCCTAAAGATCTGGGCGACATAATTGAAACACTCCACGAATATCGATCCGGCGTTAACAAGCTTATTGGTCGCGCCGCAGATAAGCTTAAATTCTGGAATAATGTTTATAGTGACCGTGAAATTGGCACACTGCTGTCGCTGGACGGTGCTCAACGTCACAACCGGATTCTTAAATTGATCGGGTCCTTTAAAGGTCACAAAAAAAGCGGCCATGTGCGGATTGTTGGTGCTGGTCCCGGTGATCCGGAGCTGCTGACCCTTAAAGCGCATCGCGCGCTACAGGAAGCAGATGTCATCATTTATGACAATTTGGTTTCTGAAGAGATATTAAGCCTCAGCCGCCGTGATGCTGAACTGATTTATGTTGGTAAAAAGCGCGCTGATCATTTTAAAACTCAGGACGAAATCAACCGGATCGTCATTGATCACGCCAATAAAGGGCTTCTTGTTGTTCGCCTAAAAGGCGGCGACCCGATGATCTTCGGCCGAGTGGCAGAGGAACTTGATGCCCTCAACAACGAAAACATCAGCCATGAAATTGTTCCTGGAGTTACTGCGGCAGCGGGTATTGCTGCCAGCACCGAAATTCCGCTAACACACCGCGAACACGCTTCAATGGTGACATTAAGCGCGGGGCAGTTAAAAGGCGGCACCTCGCAAAACTTCACCGGTCTTGCTGGCGCCGGGCGAACTGTAGTGGTTTACATGGGCATAAAAACGGCAGAAACCCTGTCTAATTCATTGATACGAGACGGTTACGCGCCGCACACACCAATTGCCATTATCGAAAATGGCACCTGCAAGAATGAACGCCGTATCTACGGTGAACTCAGGGATTTGAGTGAACTGGTAATGAATGAAAATGTAAAGAGCCCAGCCCTACTGATCGTGGGTAACGTTGTCGCTGAAGCACCTGATTACGCCTACCGCGGAACAACACCATTAAAGATAGCCAATTAAGGAAATTTTCATGAGAGCAAGAGACAAAAATCAATATATCGCAACTGCCAACCAGCTTCATGACGGTGCAGTTGTTTATTTCACCGGCAAATACTGGTCCCAGGATATTGAGCAATCCTTCGTCACCTGGGACAGTGATTTTTTGCTGAAACTTGCCGAAGAAACCATTGAAAAAGAAAATCTTATCAGCCTGGAGGCGGCAAAAATTGATGAAAATGATCCTTCTATTTCACCGATCAGCATGCGTGAAAAGATCAAAGCCGCCGGCCCAAGCATAAATTATTAACAAGATAAAGAAGCACGAGAAAAACCATGTATCAATATGATGCGTACGACCATAAAATTCTTGAAAAAAGAATTGAAGAATTCAGAGACCAGGTGAACCGCCGACTTAGCGGAGAACTTAGCGAGGAAGAATTTAAACCCCTTCGTCTGATGAACGGCGTGTACCTTCAGCTTCACGCGTATATGCTTCGTGTGGCTATTCCGTATGGCACATTTACGTCCACACAGCTGCGCAAATTCGCGCACATCGCACGAAAATATGACCGCGGATATGGCCATTTCACCACCCGACAGAATATCCAGTTTAACTGGCCGAAGCTTGTTGATATTCCAGATATCCTCGAGGAACTTGCGTCGGTTGAAATGCACGCGATACAAACCAGCGGCAACTGCATCAGAAACACAACATCGGATCAGCTGGCTGGTGTGGCAGTTGATGAAGTTGCGGATCCAAGACCATATGCAGAAATCATTCGTCAGTGGAGCACATTTCATCCGGAATTTGCCTACCTGCCGCGGAAGTTCAAAATCGCAATCACAGGTGCGAGCCATGACCGCGCCGCGATTAATTTTCATGATATTGGCCTTGAAATGGTTAAGAATGACGCTGGTAAGATCGGTTTTAAAGTAATTGTTGGGGGCGGTCTTGGACGCACACCAATTATCGGCAGCGTGATCAGGGAATTCCTTCCAGAACGCCATTTACTTAGTTATCTGGAAGCAATTATGCGTGCCTATAACTTAGATGGGCACCGCGATAATAAGTATAAAGCTCGCATCAAAATCCTTGTAAAGGAAAACGGTATCGACGCTTATCGGGATACTGTCGAAAAGGAATGGGAAGCCATCAAACACGAAGGTAATACGGACCTTCCCGAAGCCGCTCAACAGCTTATATTCAATCATTTTACACCGCCCACATACACGCATAGAGCACGTCACAAAATTGATTTTGAAGACTTCTTCAAAAATCAACAGGAGTACGCCCACTGGTTATCAAACAGCCGGCATGATCATAAGGTTGAGGGTTATGCCGCCGTTACCATTTCCCTAAAGCCAGTGGGCGGCATCCCCGGGGATATATCAGCGGATCAAATGGATAAACTTGCTGATCTTGCTGATGTATTCTCCCTTGGGGAAATCCGTTCTACTCATGAGCAAAATCTTGTATTCGCCCATGTACATGAGGATGATTTACCGGCACTTTGGCAGGAACTTGATAAAATCGGCCTCGCAACACCAAATCATGGTTTAATTTCGGATATCATCGCCTGCCCTGGTCTTGATTATTGCGCACTTGCCAATGCGAGATCAATTCCGGTCGCTCAGCAAATCAGTGAACGGTTTGGTAGTGACGAACGTGCCAAAGAAATCGGCGAATTAAAAATCAAAATTTCCGGATGCATCAATGCCTGCGCGCATCATCACGTCGGTCATATCGGTATACTTGGTGTCGATAAGAAAGGCGTTGAATCTTATCAACTGCTCTTGGGGGGCAACGCGGACGAAAATGCTTCAGTCGGAAAAATACTTGGTCCCGGTTTTTCAGAGGATGAAATCGTCGATGCTGTCGAAACGGTGGTTGATACGTACCTTGCGCTACGCGAAGACGGTGAAAGTTTTCTTGATGCCTATAAACGATTGGGCGCAGAGCCCTTTAAAGGAGCCCTTTATGATGCAAATTGAGATTTTAGAAAATCTACCGGCAGAAACACTGCATATCGCCAATAGCGACAGCCTGGAAAAAATTTGTGATGGTTATCTGGGTTCAAATGCAATTGTCCTTAATTTTCCAACCTTTACTGATGGTCGCGCCTTTAGCCAAGCGCGGCGTCTTAGACGTTCTGGGTTCAAAGGCGAACTGATTGCTAGCGGCGATATACGCTCAGACCAAGCGCGCTTTTATGCGCAAGTCGGCTTTTCTGCGCTTTATTTTACCCATGGCTACAACAAAAAAGTGATTGAAAGCAATTTGAACCGATATACGGATACTTATCAAAATTCAGCATTTACGGAATCAACGGTATTTGATCGGCGGATCGCGAAAATTGAAGCCGCTAGATTAAGTGGCGGCGGCGCATTTTAGCCACCGAAAACCAAAGGAAAACATGATGAAATATTTGGAACTTGTAAAATTAGTCGATGAGCTTAACAAAAAATACAGCGCTTCTGATAGTTTCAACATGTTAAATTCTCTCGCACGGGATTTTCCTGATCTTACTATGGTGTCTTCCTTTGGTTCAGAATCTGCAGTTTTACTTCACCAGATTTCGAAGATAGATCCTGCTTTTCCTATTGTTTTCATAAACACCGGCAAGCTTTTTAACGAAACTCTGGATTACAAAGATACGCTGAAGTCTGAGCTGGGATTGAGCAATATTAAAATCTATCAACCCAAATTGGATCTTGTTCAGAAAGAAGATCCGTATGGAATTCTCCATCAGAATAAGCCCGATTTATGCTGCTTCGTGCGCAAAGTGGAGCCACTTTCACGGGCACTCGCAAACACAAAGATCTGGATCACCGGACGCAAAAGGTTTCAGGGCAGTGACCGGTCCGATCTTCCTCTCTTTGAACTGGATGATATGCGCGTCAAAGTAAATCCGCTGGTGAGTTGGTCCCGGGAAGATGTTGACAAATACTTTCGTGAACACCATTTACCTAAGCATCCACTTGTTGAAAAAGGGTACTTATCCATTGGATGCATACCCTGTACAACGCCTGTAAAGCCCGGTGAAGATCCACGCGCCGGCCGTTGGCGTGGACAGATTAAAACGGAATGTGGTATTCATAACGCCACTTTCCAGCAAGTTTAAGCGAGAATTGTTTAGGTAAAGGATTAAAAATGAAACGGGCATTATTGCCGCTTAACGCATTACGGGCATTCGATGCGGCGGCACGGCATTTAAGTTTTAAAAAAGCAGCTGAGGAAATATCTGTCACACCGGCAGCAATCAGTCAACAAATTCGCTCGCTTGAAGAATATCTGGATGTACAACTTTTCATACGCGACCGCCATACGCTTAGGCTTACGACGCAAGCAGAAATGGCGCTGGAAACACTGGATAAGGCGTTTGATAACTTTGAAAAAACAGTCGATATACTTACCGAAAGCGACAAAGATAATGATTTGCGATTGTCACTTTCGCCATCATTTGCATCAAAATGGTTAATCCCGCGCCTTGGGCGTTTCCACGACGAACATGAAGAAATCGCGGTCCGCGTTTCTGCATCCATGAGCCTGATCAATTTTAAAAACACCGACTTTGATTTGAGTGTGCGCTATGGGCGTGGCAACTACCCCGGCCTTTATGTTGAGGAATTGATGAAGGAAGAAGTTTTCCCAGTGTGTGCCCCCAGCCTTATCACTGGTAAGAATCCCATTCAATCTTACGAAGATCTTCGCAAAATTACGTTAATCCACGACGATTCATCACTTGAGGACGAAAGCTGCCCCAATTGGGGAATGTGGCTGAAGGCAGTCGGTGTTAGCCTGCCCACAGATTCTAAAAGACTTCATTTTAACACAACGCAGCTTACCATCGAAGCGGCGCTTGCTGGCCGCGGTGTTGCACTTGCCAAGCGAACAATTGCAAAAGATGATCTCGAAAAAGGAAAACTGGTGCGGCTCTTTGATCGCGCCCTGCCTGTTGATTTTGCCTACTACATCGTTTGCCCGGAAAACCGTCGCGAGGTGCCAAAAGTCAAGGCCTTCATTAATTGGCTACGTGAAGAAGCAAACCGGCTCTGATCAAGCATTAGATTATTTTACCTGTTAAGTAAGAAGATGTTGTTTGAGTATCCAATAATCCACCCCATATATAATCAAGATTATATAAAGGTGGACTATCATGGAATTTCGCAAAGGATTTACCGACCTTATCGGCAACACTCCTCTTATCAAGCTTAAACATGTCTCGGAGGCAACCGGCTGCACCATTCTGGGCAAGGCAGAATTTTTAAATCCTGGCGGATCGGTCAAAGATCGGGCAGCGCTTAGCATCATAAGGGATGCTGAGCGCAGTGGCCGCTTGAAGCCAGGCGGCACCATTGTTGAGGGCACTGCTGGTAACACGGGAATTGGACTTTCCCTAGTGGGAAATGCACTTGGCTATAAAACTGTGATCGTTATGCCTAATACCCAATCACGGGAAAAACAGGATGCACTGAGGTTAGCAGGCACTGATCTTCGCCTGGTCCCCGCAAAACCATACAAAGATCCAGATAATTATATCCATTATTCAGAGCGCCTCGCTAAACTGCTTGATAAAACAGAACCAAACGGCGCGGTCTGGGCCAATCAGTTTGATAATGTGGCAAACAGGCGCGCTCATATTGAAACTACTGGACCGGAAATCTGGCATGGTACCAATGGAAAAATAGACGGCTTTACCTGTGCCGTAGGAACTGGCGGATCACTCGGCGGAATTTCTCTGTCTCTCAAGAAGTTCAATAAGAACATAAAAGTAGCACTGGCTGATCCTCTGGGATCAGCACTTTATAGCTACTATAAATTTGGTGAGCTTGCCTCTGACGGGGACTCCATTACCGAAGGCATTGGCCAGGGACGAATTACTGCTAATCTTGAGGGCATTCAGGTGGATAATGCGTATCAGATAATTGATGAAGAAGCACTCAATGCAATTTATGATCTTCTAAAATATGAAGGGCTATCGCTTGGTGGCTCGTCCGGTGTCAATGTTGCAGCCGCGATGCGTCTAGCGCGTGACATGGGGCCTGGCAAAACCATTGTCACACTTCTTTGTGACAGCGGCACGCGCTACCAAAGCAAGCTTTATAATCCGGAATTCTTGAAGGAAAAGAAGCTTCCTGTACCAAGCTGGCTTTAGGCGAAAGGATAATCAGATGATTAATAGAATTCGCGATTATATCACCCATATTCGCGACCGCGACCCGGCCGCAAAATCAAGTTTGGATGTGCTCCTTTCCTATCCAGGTGCACACGCGCTGATGTTTTATAAACTATCCAGCACACTGTGGCGCTGGAAATTATATGTACTGGCCCGCTTCATTTCCCATCTGGGTAGGTTTTTCAGTGGCATTGAAATCCATCCAGGTGCCAAAATCGGAAAAAACCTGTTCATTGATCACGGCCTTGGAGTTGTGATTGGGGAAACCGCTGAAGTTGGCGATAATGTCACACTCTATCAAGGCGTTACACTCGGTGGCACATCCCTTCAGGACGACAAACGCCATCCCACGCTTAAAAACAACGTGATCGTTGGTGCGGGTGCAAAAATTCTTGGCCCCATTGAAATTGGAGAAAATGTTTTGGTGGGATCAAATTCGGTCGTCGTTAAACCCGTTCCTGACAACACAACCGTTGTTGGAATACCCGCACATATTGTCCCCAAAAAGGAACAGGAATTCTGTGCTTATGGTATAGAAAAGGACAGCAAAACCGATGAATGCGTGAATATTAGATTGACTAATTAGGTGTGTTTCATTAAACCGTGCTCATTATGAAACAGAATATTAAAAACATCGCAGCTCAAAACCACCACAGAGAAGGAACATCTTCGGTGGGTTAATTTACTGCGTCTTTTTTCGAATTTATTAATGCCCCGATAAGTAATTATCGGGGCTTTTTTATGGGTGGATGGTGTAATGGTAGCACGTCAGATTGTGACTCTGAAGGTTGTGGGTTCGAGCCCCACTCCTCCCTCCATTAATCGGCCAGGATAAAGTTCCGCATTTCTTCATTCATGCGAAGAAGTGATGGCTCGTGAATATAGATCATGTGCCCTACTTCAAAATAACTCATTTCGATGCGAGACTTATCAAAACCATACAGGTTGAATGTCATTTCGGTACCGTGAAACGGTGTCGCCATATCATAGTAGCCATTGCTCACATAAATCCTCAGGTCCTTGTTCTCTGCCTGACCTTGGGCGAGCAGCGGAGCTACATTGGCATCACTTCTTTGGCCTTGCCAGTCCCAGCGGCCAATCCCACCAAGGATGTTATATTCACGGCGAATACCACTTACTTCCAAGTCATTGGCCATATAATGCATCAGCGCCGCGGTATAGGCTGCATCAATCCCGGCTGCTGATGGGTCATAAGAATATGTCGTATTAGTACCGCTGCGTTCGTTTATGATATAGCGCCCATCAAGGCGGCCAACTGCCTTACGTTCATTGCGCATCAGTTCGCTGCGGTAATGATCCGGCGTTACTTTTAGATCAGAATTTTCCAGATACTGTTTTGAAAGTCCCGTATAGGCATTGAGCTTGTCAATGATCTCTTCACGTTTTTCCGGCGCAAGCGCTGATCCGTGCAAAAGCGCTGGCGCATATTCATTGATGGTAAAGTCACGCACTTCAGCAAGGAATTCTTCGATCGACCCCATCTTGTCAGTGACCCGATCATGATACCAGCTTGTGGCGGCCATTGTCGGCAGGTATGCAAGATAACCTTCAATATGACTATCCGCCATTTGACGGCTGTTAAAATCTAGGACTGCGGAAATCAAAATTACACCGTTAAAGGCTACATCTGTCCAGCCGCCTTCCAGCTCCCCGATCAACGCCGCTGCACGAGTGGTTCCATAACTTTCACCAGCAAGGTACTTGGGCGATTGCCAGCGATTATTTTCAGTAAGCCAACGATAAATAAAGCTGCCCACTGATTTTGCGTCTTGTTCCACGCCCCACGCGTCCCGACCAGTCGATTTACCCAGAGTACGCGAATAGCCAACTCCGATGGGATCAATTACCACCATATCCGTAACATCAAGAATGCTCGTCGGGTTATCCTGAAGATCGAAGGGGGCTGCCCCATCATCGGTCGCATTATCATCCAGCACCACCCGCTTGGGCCCAAATACACCCATATGAAGCCAGACGGAAGAGGAACCCGGGCCACCGTTAAAAATAAAGGTCACCGGGCGGTTTTCACCTGCGCCGCTATCTGTACGGATGTAAGATACATTCCAGATCATTCCAGTCACTTCGTCGGTTTTTTCGTCATACATCAAGGTTTCCTGCGCGGTCGCAGTGTAGGATATGTTCTCACCGTTGATGCGCATTTGATGTTCGGTGACAAACTTCGCAGGATTTTCAGGTGTCGGCATATTTTGGGCTTCCCGGCGACCTTCACGCTCCTGAGCAACTGCAGACGTTATGACGAAGACAACACAAAGTGATACTTTTAGAACAAATTTCATGACCCTCTCCCAAATTCTTTTTGTCACTTTAGCGTGGAGGATCAGAATTGAAAATGGGAAAATCAGTCGAGGGTGGTTTTATAGCGGATCATAGCCATTGTGCCGACCACTAGCATGATCGCACCCAATGGCCAGAATGATGCGAACAGATCTGCTGCGTCTGCACCTTTCAGCATCACGCCCCGCATAAGGCGCATGAAATGGGTGGCAGGAAGCGCCTCACCGATATACTGCGCCCAGCGCGGCATACCAAGGAACGGAAACAAAAATCCGGACAGGAGGATTTGCGGCAGCAGCAAAAAGAAAGTCATCTGCAATGCCTGCATCTGAGTCTGGGCGATGGAGGAAAAGAAAAAACCGATCAACAGGTTCACAATGATATACAAGGTGACCGCCGCAAAAAGTGTTAAATGCGATCCCGCCATGGGAATTTCAAAAGCAAATTCGGCGGCAATAAGTACCACCACGGTTTGAACATACCCTATTATGACATAAGGCGAAATTTTTCCGATCATCATTTCAAGCGGTTTTATGGGCATGGCGAGCAGGTTTTCCATGGTCCCACGTTCTTTTTCGCGGGTGATCGCAACAGCGGTAATCATCGTCATGGTCATAGCAATGATGATACCAAGTAGCCCAGGAATGATATTATACTGCGTTATACCCGCTGGGTTATAGCGCTTATGAATAACCACATCAACAGGCGGCGGTGCCTGAGCCAATGCCCCAAGACTGCCGGATAAGTCGCGCCTTAGTCCTTCTGCAACAATTTGTTTCATTGAATTAACGGCGCCTGAAGAGGCCGAAGGATCAGTCGCATCCGCAACCAACAGCACTTGCGGATTTTCTCCCCGGGCCAGATTACGGCCGAAATTTTCCGGAATGATAAAGATAAAGCTCACTTCCCCTTCGCGAATCAGTCGTTCTGCCTCCATTTCCGTGGCTGGGTGGTGGGTAAAATCAATGAATGTCGAATTTTCAGCGGCATGTGTGACAGATCTTGAAAACACCGACTGATCACGGTCCATAAGCGCTGCTGGTAAATGCCGCGGGTCCGAATTGATGGCAAAACCAAACAAAATCAGCTGCATTATCGGCACCCCAATCATCATGGCAAAGGTTGTGCGGTCACGGCGCATTTGCACAAATTCTTTAAGAAGCACTGCCTTTACGCGTGCGAAGGAAAAAATGCTCATTGGAAATTATCCTCCGATCCCGTCATTAAATGAATGAAGGCTTCCTCAAGGCCTGGCCGTCGTTCCTGCCATTCCAAAAGCGGATCATCAAAATAAGGCTCCAGAGATGACCTTAGTTTCTCTTTATCAGTTCCTGTTATATGCAGCGCCGTACCGAAGCGGGCGATGTCGCCAACCCCTTCTATTTTCTCCAGTTTCCGGCTCAGGGCCTTAAGCCCTTTGCCTTCCACTCTCCAAGTGTGGATACCGACTTGGTCCACCAATTCAGCGGACGGCGCATCAATGAGTTTACGACCGTAGGCAATATAAGCAATATAATCGCATTGGATTGCCTCGTCCATGTAATGGGTGGATACCAGGATGGTAACACCCCGGTCTGCCAGAATATGAATGGTGTCCCAAAATTCGCGCCGCGCTTTTGGATCCACACCTGCGGTAGGTTCGTCAAGTAAAAGTAACGCCGGATCATGAAGCATGCATGCGGCAAGCGCGAGGCGCTGCTTCCATCCACCAGAAAGCGATCCCGCAAGCTGATGCGAACGGGCGCTTAATCCCAGATCGTCAAGCGCCTCACCCACTTTTTCTTCACGGTTTTCAACCTGATACATGCGAGCGACAAATTCAAGATTTTCCCGGATGGTAAGGTCCTCCCACAAGGAAAATTTTTGGGTCATATAGCCAACACGTTTTTTTATTTCAGCGGACTCCTTGACCACATCGTAGCCAAGAGCAGTACCGGATCCTTCGTTCGGCAGCAAAAGGCCGCAAACCATTCTTATCGTTGTTGTTTTTCCCGATCCATTTGGCCCCAAAAACCCATAAACAGTGCCTTTTGGAACCTGTAGATCAAAATCGTCGACTACAGTTTTCTCACCATATTTTTTGGTGAGCCCCTTAACGTCGATTATGATTTCATGATCGCTCATTGCAACATCACATCCACAGGCTGACCGTTCAGGAATTTTTCCGGATCATCCGGCAGCGCTTCCACCAGATAAACCAGTTTCGCGCGGTCATTTTCTGAAAAAATTACCGGTGGGGTAAATTCCGCCTGATCGGATACAAAAACGATTTCACCACCAAGACCCGCTTCACAGTTGTCGCAGGAAAGTGACACACGCCCTCCGTGCTCAATTTGCGCCAAAATCGGTTCCGGGACAAAGAAGCGAATGCGCTTCTGATCCGGTGGTAATAGAGCCAGAACCGGTTGATTTGGTCCGGCAATTTCACCGACCCGACGATAAACAATTTCGATCCTCCCTGCCGCTGGGGCCACAATGCTACGGTCACGAAGCTCTGTCTGCGCACGAACTATCGCTGACTTTCTTGCTTCCACTTCACGCATAGCCGCATCAATCACATCGGATCTAGCAGGAAGTTGAATAATTTCAAGCCTTGATTGAGCTTCCGTAACCCGCGCTCGGGTGGCATCAAGTGTTGCCTGATCCTGATCAAGACGTGCCGTGGAAAGTACTCCACGTTCCACAAGATTTTTGGTTCGCTCAAATGTTTGTTGTGCGAGCGTATAAGAAGCTTGCGCTTCCCGAAGTGATTCTTCAGCCGCTCGTATTTCTTCGGGCCGGCCGCCCTTGCGCAGGTTTTGAAGCTGCGCTTCTGCAGCAGCGCTTGCAGCAATTGCTTCATCCAGCTGGGCCTGTGCCCGCTCACTATCAACAGAAAAAAGCACTGAGCCTTCTTCAACCTTATCGCCTTCCCTAACATTTAGCGTCGTCAAAATGCCTGCAGAACGCGGCGCAAGATTTAATTGCCTTCCTTCAGCATAACCCTGCAAAACACCATCATCAGGCTTTTCGCTACAAGCTGAGAGCAACAATACAGATATTAGTATTAGTAATATTCGCATCACGATTTAACCTCCGGCAATCGAATGCCATTTAAAAATATATCAAGATGAGTCTGCATCAATTTATCCATTTCCAACACTTTGTCTTCCTTGCGGGCGAATGCACCGTTCCAGACCACTTGCATGAGCATCATGCCCATTAATGTCCTGACGGCGTACTCCGGTTCAACCGGCTTAAATTCACCCGTATCGACACCACGCTGAATAACGGCGCAAAGTGCGACCATACTGACTTCAATCACTTCGTTTCGATAAAAGTCAGCGTGTTCAGGAAAATTTCCAGCTTCACCAATGATTAGCAATGGAATGGTGCCTACTTTCTTATCACCCAGACCACTGGCAATAAGCGTAATCATATTCATTAAAACTTGACCAGCCGGCAGGTCATTTCCTTTCGCCGATAGCTGCTCGGAAATGGTTTTTAGCTTCGCGGCAATTGGTGCAACCCTTCGGCGGACGAGCGCCTTGAACATTTCTTCTTTACTTGAAAAATAGAGATACACTGTTCCTTTGGAGAGGCCGGCACGACGCGCTATATCCTCTATCCTCGCCGCTGCAAAGCCGCGTGCGCGAAATTCTATTAACGCGCCATCAAGAATATCTTCCGGTCTTTTTTCCGGTTTTCTGCGCCATTTCGGTTCTTCAGCACTTGTTTCAGCAGCTTCATTCACGCGACTCACTCCTTCCTTGAGTTAATAAATAAATAACCAGTCATTTATTTATTTGCAAGAATTTTCGGTTTGATACCTCCCGTTTCTTCACTATAGTTATCTTCTAACAATAACAGTGGGAACATTATGAGTAAGACGACAGCTTTCTTTTATGGCCTATTTATGGACCCTGATATTTTGCGGGATCAGGGTTTGTCCCCTTCTGCACCCATAGTCGCCAAGCTTCCTGATTATTCATTTGTTTTGGGCCAAAGGGCCTCCATGATTCCAAAGGATGGTGCAGAATGTTGGGGTACCATTATGCAGCTTGATCTGGCGGAACTGGATAGGCTTTATTCCGAACCTTCTGTAGAAATGTACCACCCTTGTGACGTAGTTTGTCAGGATATAAAGGAAAATCAGATCAAAGCCTCCACATACATTCTGCCGAAGGATTACCCGCTTGATCCTCCCTCCTCATCGGACTATGCCCAAAAGCTTTTGAAAATTTGCAGCAAATTAGCCTTGCCAGCACCTTACTGCGATAAAATTAAAAACCTGGTTGTTGAAATTGATAAAAACTGTAAGGACTAAAATGACACTCAAAAGAGCCTTTACCACTGCGCTTTTTGCAATCGCCGTTTCAGCGTGTTCACAGGACCAAAGCACCGAAACCGCGCAAACGGAAGTATTTGATTTAAAACAGGAACTTTACAAACTTACTTATAATGAAGAAAAGCAACCCACTGAAATATCAGGTTTGCAAATGGTGTTGATCAAAAATGGCGACGTGGTGTTTCAACATGCGGAAGGAATGGCCAGGCGAACAGAGAACGCAAACGTCATTTTGACAAATGATCATAAAGTCCGCATCGCATCGATTTCAAAATTTATACTGACGGCAGCCTTTATGAAACTGGTGGAGGAAGGCAAAGTAGATTTGGATGCAGATGTTTCTGATTATCTCGGGTTTGAGCTTAGAAACCCAAACTACCCTGACCGCGCCATCACTACCCGCCAGGTTCTTGCACACACATCGTCCATTCGTGACGGTGCCTATTACTTTATGGGGCTCACTGAAGATTTTAAAGACTTTTTTATTCCGGGCGGCGAAAGTGAAAGAAGTGCGGAGCACTTTGACGATGGTGATCATTTTGCGTCAGGAGAAAATCAGGGGCCAGGTGATTATTTCACCTATTCAAACCTGAACTTTGGCATTCTTGCTGGCATTATCGAAAATGTTTCAGGTACACGCATGGACTTATTCGTGAAAGAAAATCTGTTTGATCCGATGGGTTTAACGTCAAGTTTCAGCGTCTGCACATTACATG
Source organism: Emcibacteraceae bacterium (assembly GCA_028281625.1). GTDB lineage: Bacteria > Pseudomonadota > Alphaproteobacteria > Sphingomonadales > Emcibacteraceae > Pseudemcibacter. The sequence continues at coordinate 43,243 of JANQJN010000100.1, forward strand.
AAAATAGCTTTGACAGTTTAGCGACGCTTTACCGACGAGGTGATGGCGGTATCACCTGGAACCCTGACGGACCATGGATTGAGCAAGTAGATGGTGACCCCATCAGATGCTACTACGAAAGCGGCAGTTTCACCCGTGGCGAAACGCCTGATCTAACGCCGCTTGATCAGTATGAGCTTGGTAAAAACCCAACACTCTTTTCCCCGCAAGGTGGCCTTCGTGCCTCGTCAAATGACCTGGCCACCATTATGCAAATGCTCCTTAATGGTGGAAAGCACGGTGAAATACAGGTGTTATCACAAACCTCTATTGACGAAATGATGAAAACGGTCTGGCAGTATGACAATGATCTTAAAAACGGCCACACGGGCGGTGAAGGTGCGCTCGACGACCCTGCCTCGCAAGGAATGATGACAGCGTACGGCCTCTCAACCCATATTGTGGATTTAAAAGACTGGGGGTTAAGCGAAGAAAGCCGTGTATTCTATGGCCATCTGGGTGAGGCATACGGCCTGCTTGGACAATTTTGGTTTGATCCGAGCACCGGTGACGGGATCATAGCTTTCATTACCGGTGCGGGTGATGACCCAGGCAAAGCAACGGCGACAATTCCACTTTATGCTATTGAGGAAGCGTTGCTCAGATTGGCGCTTCAGGGACTTGACCACTATTAATCGAATGCACTTGCGTCGATATTCTTAGATTCCGCGATTTTTTTTGCGCCGAAACCATAGGCGAAACTTAGCACCAGCCAATTAATCCCCAAAATAATGGCGGCGCCAATTGCTAACAAGGTGCTGGAAATTTCCGTGAACACAGCCATCAATTCACCAAATGGGACATCTTCAATCAGTGATATAACATATATACCCAATATTGATGCTATGACTACAATTACTAAAGATCCACCAACCAGATTAAACTTTTCTCCTTTAGTAGGAACCCTGTTGTTATCGCCAACAAATTTATTGGCAACAAAAAATGCGGATGCCATCAATATTCCAATACTAATTCCTATATTGCGCTCAACTTCAAAAAACTGAAGCACAACGCTTGTGACAACTGAAACCGCTATGTAGGTAATTGCGAAAATCCCGATATATTTCCCTGTATTTACGTCGGCCGATTGATCAGTCAATTTAATCCCCTTTATAAACAAGTATGTTAGTCCAAATATTTTGGCGGCAGGGGAAATTCATCCGTTTCTGCCTGCCAGAAAATTGTTTCAATGTACCAGCGCCCATCTTTATGGGCAAGTTGAATGCTGTTTATGCCCCGAAGGAAAGCTTCACCTTCTGGACTACGCCTGCCTGCATATGTGCTAAACACGTGGGCAATATTACCGAAAACTTCCGTATCGCGTGAAATTTCTGTTTCATAAAAATCATTGGCGGCGAATGAGCTTTCAGCAACTTCCCTATATCCTTGTGGTGTCCTTGTTTGAAAACCCGATGCGGTTTCGCTTGAAGCAAATATAAGCCTTGCGTCCTCATCAAAAAGACTATTGAACCGATCCCAATCGCGCTTATGTTCCTTTGGCCCGGAAATCACGTCATAAAGTGCTTCAATGATGGCATCAATCGAATCCACATCTTCCATTTTTGCCTGTGCATTTGCACTAAGCGGAAGAATAAGAGCAATTAATACTAATAACTTGATTTTTATCATGACTACATCCTTTAATTTTTGTCTGAATCAAATACGTCATCAACGGGGATTTGAAGTCCATTTGCGATATGATTTGTCCGCGCCGCGAGTGAAACAATTTTAACAAGCTCAGCATACTGACTGTCGTCCATCCCTTTCGCTCTTGCCGCCGCAGTGTGCGAATGCACACAATAAGAACAGCTGTTGGCTATCGACACAGCGATGTAAATCATTTCCTTTACAAGAGGATCGATTGTGGATGGTTCTGCCATAACCCTTTTTACATCGGCCCAAGTCCGCTCCAACAGGTCTTCGTCAAAGGCTACATAAAGCCACATATTATTTATAAAATCTGATTTTCGCGTCTTTCTAATATCATCGAATACGGCTTTCACGCGCGGATTATTTTCAATATTTGGATCAGGTTTTCTCGTTGACATGTGTCTTTTTTCCTTTTGTTTCTAGATCCTTACAAAGATTATATTAAGCTGACCACGTGCTCGTTACAACATCGCTTAAAAAATCTTAAACAATATTTTACGCATTAACAAATGCTAAAGAAGTAACTACTATTAGTTCCTGTCATAAAACTATAATTATTATGTAACATTTCTGTAATATAGTTCACATAAAAGCATAATAAATCTGCAACATAAGCGTAGAACAAAACATATATTGATTAACTGATATTAAGGAAAATTAATGCCTGTATCCAAAAAAATTCTTGCAGCATTCGCTACCACTGCTTTGCTTTCCACTTCAACCGTAGCAAAAGCGCAAGACTTCAATGTTACATGGAAAGGTGCGCCGGAGATTGCCAGCGCAGATGGTAACTTTAAAATTAAACTGCGTGGCCGCCTATTCACCGATTGGGGAACTATATCTGATAACGGCGGTAAGGCAGTGGATGCCACTGAATTTCGCGCCGCCCGCCTGGGTGTTGAAGGTGTGGTTATGAAAGATGTTAAATACAAGCTTGAACTTGATTTTGCCGGTAACGAAGTGAATATAACCGACGCTACAATGGAATTGGCACTTAAACCTGTATCGGTGGTTGTGGGCCAATTTAAAACACCCAATTCACTCGAAGAACAAACATCAGGCCGTTTCACCACCTTCCTGGAACGCGGAAGCTTTACAGACGCATTTAGTCTAAGTCGTCAAATCGGTATCGCGGCAAACTACAATCAGGACAACATAACTTTTAAAGCCGGTGTGTTCCAAGGCAACGCCAATGGCGGCGGCGGCACAATACAGGGACGCTCATACGCAGCACGTGCTACATTTGCACCGCAATTTGAAGGTGGATTTATTCATATTGGCGCGTCCGCTCTTCACCGTGAGAATGATGATGGTGATCTGACAATCCGTTATCGCCAGCGCCCACATCATCACCTTGCAGGACGCTATGTAAATACAGATAACTTCCCGTCGGACTCTGACACATTTGTTGGTGTTGAATTCGCTGGTGTCATGGGACCACTTTCCGCACAAGCGGAATGGGGATGGATGAGTTCAGCAGGCCTCAATGCAGCACCTGACGCAAAATTCAATGGCGGGTATGTTGACATTAGCTATATACTAACAGGTGAAAGTCGTGGTTATAAAGGCGGCGCCTTTGACCGGATAAAAGTAAACAATCCTGTATTTAGTGGTGGCTCTGGAGCTTTCCAAATCGCGGCACGTTATGATATTATCGATCTGACAGACACCAATGCGGGTGTCATTGGCGGTAAACAAACATCATATATAGTTGGTGCCAATTGGCTTCTAAACAATTACTCTCGCATTATGCTCAACTATTCCAGGTCGGATATTGACGGTGGCGCCAATGATGGCCAGGAAATTGATACTTTTGGCATTCGTTTCGCTGCGGATTGGTAATCTTCGATTAACCAGCAGAAAATTCAAATATTACAGCAAAGGCGGAATTATTTTTCCGC
>JANQJN010000135.1 GCA_028281625.1 Emcibacteraceae bacterium
TGATGGCGCAGCCCATCAAGGTGCTTTATCAACTGGCACCATCGCCGTTCTTGCTGGTGGAGCCGATGTAATTTACCCACGCGAAAATAAAGAAATTTATCATCAAGTAAAAGAAGCTGGTCTTATTCTTTCTGAAATGCCGTTTGGAACCCAACCGCAGGCACGGCATTTTCCGCGGCGGAACCGGATTATATCAGGGCTCGCACTCGGTGCGCTTGTGGTTGAAGCAACTCACCGATCCGGAACGCTCATAACAGCGCGTCTGGCTTCAGAACAAGGACGAGAAGTATTTGCTATTCCGGGCTCTCCGCTTGACCCACGTTCCAAAGGGCCTAATAGCCTTATTAAGCAAGGCGCCCAACTCACTGAATCTGTGGACGACATTTTGGAAGTTTTAAACTTGATGAAGAACAGGTCAGTTTCTGAACCTGACGCCGATCTTTTTCATTTTGCGGCTGATACGCCCCAAAACGACGATGCGCTCGAAGGCGAATTGGCAAGCGCAAGAGCAGCCATTAAGGAAAAATTAAGCCATACTGCGATAGCAATAGACGAACTTATAAGGCTAACAGAATTAGACAGTTCGCTGGTCCAAACAGTGATTTTGGAGCTGGAGCTCGCTGGAGAAATTACCCGCCATGCAGGAAACAGGGTATCTTTTTGCTAAAAGTTTCTGTAAAAGCCCCTGAAGAAAAAAACACGATTCGATTCTATTGGTGAAATTTACGCAATGAAAACAGTAATTGTTGAATCTCCGGCGAAAGCCAAAACAATTAATAAATATCTAGGCAAAGATTATAAAGTCCTTGCGAGCTTCGGCCATATCCGTGATCTACCATCAAAGGATGGATCGGTAGATCCGGAAAATGATTTCGAAATGACTTGGGCTGTTGATGGCGACTCCAAAAAGCGTATCAAAGACATTGCAGACAGCACCAAAGCATCTGATGAACTCATCCTAGCAACTGACCCGGACCGCGAAGGGGAAGCCATCTCCTGGCATGTGCTTGAGGTCCTCAATGCCCGCCGCGGCGTGATGAAGGATGTGGCTGTAAAGCGTGTTGTGTTTAACGAAATTACCAAGAACGCTATTTTGCAAGCGATGGAAGATCCGCGCGATATTGATACCGAAATGGTTGAAGCATACCTAACGCGTCGGGCGCTTGATTATCTAGTGGGCTTTAACCTGTCGCCGGTGCTATGGCGCAAGCTGCCTGGATCAAGATCAGCAGGACGCGTGCAATCTGTAGCACTTCGGCTCATTTGTGAGCGTGAGCTGGAAATTGAAAAGTTCAATTCTGAAGAGTATTGGTCCATTGAAGCGGCCCTTAAGAATTCAGAAGACAAAAAATTCACTGCCAAGCTCACCACCTTAAATGGTGACAAGGTCGAAAAATTTTCCTTTAGAAATAGTGATGATGCCAATGCGGCAAAGGCCGCGGTCGAAGCGGCTAATTTCACGGTTCGTGATGTACAAAGCAAACCAGCAAGAAGGAACCCTGCAGCACCCTTTACAACATCAACCATGCAGCAGGAAGCCGCCCGTAAACTTGGCTTTAACGCCCAGCGCACCATGCGTACCGCACAGAAGCTTTATGAAGGGATCGAAATCAACGGTGAGACCACCGGTCTTATTACCTATATGCGTACGGACGGTGTCAATATTGCCGGAGAAGCCATCGCCAGTGCGCGGTCCGTGATCGCTAAAGAATATGGTGATAATTACGTCCCGGCAAAACCAAAATATTATAAGAATAAATCCAAGAACGCGCAGGAAGCTCACGAAGCGGTACGGCCAACTGATCTTTCGAGACTTCCCAAGACAGTTGCGAACCGACTGGACGAAGACCAAAAACGTCTCTACGAATTGATCTGGAAACGGACCATCGCCAGCCAAATGGCCGAAGCACAGATGGAACGCACCACCGCCGACATCGTTTCTGAAGACAGCAAAATAGCACTGCGTGCCAGCGGAACCGTTCAGGTTTTTGATGGTTTCCTGACCCTGTATCAGGAAGGGCAGGACGACGCCAAAGACGATGATGAAAAACGCCTACCAAAACTTTCGAAAGGCGAGAATGTAAATAAAGACAAAGTGATAGCAAATCAGCACTTCACTGAACCACCGCCGCGATTTACAGAAGCAAGCCTTGTAAAACGCATGGAGGAACTGGGTATCGGACGCCCTTCTACATATGCGTCAATCCTGACGGTTCTTCGTGACCGCAATTATGTGGTTATGGATAAAAACCGCTTTGTTCCTGAAGGCAAAGGCCGGGTGGTAACATCTTTCCTCGAAAGCTACTTCAATAAATATGTGCAGTATGAGTTTACTGCCGATATGGAAGCTGAACTTGATAAAATTTCCGACGGTAAAATCGCCTGGAAAGAAGTGCTGGCAAACTTCTGGCTTGATTTCAGCAAAGCCATCGAAGGAACTAAAGACCTTCGCGTATCTGAAGTACTTGATGTTATTACAGATGCGCTTGCACCGTTCATTTTCCCTGCTCGGGAGGACGGGACAGATCCTCGCATTTGCCCGAAATGTGGTGAAGGGGGACTAAGTGTTAAGACCGGTAAATTCGGTGCCTTTATTGGCTGCGAAAATTATCCAACCTGTAACTTTACCCGCCAGATCCAAAATGGTGATGACGGCAATGGCAATGGCCAGGATGACGGACCAAAAACACTTGGTATTGATCCGGACAGCGGTATGGAAGTGACGATCAGGTCCGGGCGTTTTGGCCCTTACATTCAACTTGGCGAACCCGTGGACAAAGAAAAACCAAAGCGTTCCTCCATCCCTAAAGGAATGTCACCAGATGATCTTGATTTCGAACGTGCGCTTAAACTGCTTGCACTGCCACGGGAAATTGGTGCCCATCCGGAAGATGGTAATCCAATCACTGTCGCCATTGGTCGCTACGGTCCTTATGTCTCGCATAATAGAAACTTCGCAAGCATCAAGGATGCGGAGGATATTTTCACGATCGGCATTAATCGTGCCGTTGATCTGCTTGCTGAAAATGCCAAGAAGCGAGGCAAGGCATCAGAGCCAATAAAGGATCTTGGTGAGCACCCGGACGGTGACGGTAATATTCTTGTAATGGACGGACGTTATGGTCCATATGTTAAATATAAGCGCATCAACGCAACTATTCCCAAGGATAAAGATCCAAAAGAGGTTACGGTTGAAGAGGCGGTTGAGCTGATCAAGGCACGAGCGGCGAAGGGTAAAAAACCAAGAAAACGTGCCGCATCAAAAAAGAAAAAGGCCAAATAAGGTAACAAATGGCAAAAAAGAAAGCCCCCTTTCCCGATGAAAATCAAATCCTCGATTTTATTCGGGAAAACCCGGGTCGCGCGTCCAAGCGCGAAATATCGCGCGCCTTTCAGGTAAAAGGCGAAGACAAAATCAAGCTTAAAAAGCTTCTGCGCAAAATGACCCTCGACGGTAAAATTGAAAAGCCACGTGGCGCGCGTCTTAATGTCGCCGGTGAACTTCCACCTGTTCTGGTGATTGAAGTAACTGGCGTCGACAGTCACGGCGACCTGATTGCAAGCCCGACAAATTGGGAAAACGAAAATCCACCCCCCAAAATATTGATGTTTGCCCATGATAAGCGAAACAAGTTAGGAATTGGTGATCAGGCGCTTGTTCGTGTAACGCAAAACAAAGACAAAGGTGAGAGCGGTTATGTCGCCAAAGTCATACGCAAGCTGGAAAAAAAATCATCGCAGGTTATTGGTATTTTCCGCATTGAAGACGACAATATTGCTTTTGTCGAACCAACAGCAAAAAAAGACCGAAACCAATATATGGTTGCCCGAAACGATTGGAACGGTGCCAAAGATGGATCACTTGTACTGCTCAGCCTTAAACCAGCCCGTGGTCGCGGACGAGGTGGAAAAACCAAGCCAGCAAAGGTACTTAGATCATTTGGATCCGTTGATGATGCACGCTCTATCAGCTTGATTGCGATCGTCGCTCAAGGTATTGCAACTGAATTTCCGGAGGAAGTGCTCAACGCCGCAGCAAATTCTGAGGAACCCGTTCTTGGCAATCGGACTGACCTAAGGGATATTCCGCTCATTACTGTGGATCCATCTGACGCGCGCGATCATGACGATGCCATTTGGGCGGAAATGGATCCGGATCCAAACAATAAAGGCGGCTGTCATATCATAGTCGCCATTGCCGATGTGGCGCATTATGTCGCGCCCGGGTCGGCCCTGGACCGGGAGGCGCTAAAGCGCGGCAATTCCACTTATTTTCCAGACCGGGTGGTACCCATGCTACCCGAAGCCTTATCAAACGG
>JANQJN010000149.1 GCA_028281625.1 Emcibacteraceae bacterium
AAAGTTAACGATGTAAAGGACTTTTACAGCAATTTAGCTACTGTACCAAAATGGGACCGTCTAAAAACTTGAAGGCAAAGGATATTTTGCGCTAAAATAGTAAACCAGCGACAAGGGGACCAAAATGAGCAAATTTCACAGAAACAAGAAAAAGAAAAAAATATCTGGCGATAACCAACGCATGGTTATTATTCTTTTGACTGCCGCAGTGATCATTGTTGCGATTCTTACAGCCGTTTCATAAAAAAGAGCGCCGTTGGGCGCTCCTTCTCAAATCAACATAATAATCAGTCACGCAGCGCCGCCTGCGCTGCAGCCAGCCGCGCGATTGGAACGCGGTACGGTGAGCAGCTTACATAGTCAAGTCCCGTGCGGTGACAGAATTCAACCGAAGCTGGATCGCCGCCATGCTCACCGCATATACCGACTTTTAAGTCGTCTCGGGTCGCGCGGCCTCGCTCCACTCCGATTTTAACCAGTTCACCGTCACCGTCCTGATCCAGGCTCACGAATGGATCCTGCTCGTAAATATCTGCTTTAAGGTAATCATCAAGGAAGCGGGCGCTGTCATCACGGCTAATGCCATATGTGGTTTGAGTGAGGTCGTTGGTTCCAAAACTGAAGAATTCCGCTTCATTTGCTATCTCACCTGCCTGAAGCGCTGCACGGGGAAGTTCGATCATGGTACCAACCATATAATCAAGGCTTTCACCTGACTCTGCAATCACTTCATCAGCTGTTTTGCGAATGAGAGCATTTAAGATTTCAAGTTCTTTGCGAGAACCTACGAGAGGTACCATAATTTCAGGAATAACAGCTTCACCAAGGTTTTTCGAAACTTCAAGCGCTGCTTCAATAATGGCACGTGCCTGCATTTCATAAATTTCCGGGAAAGAAATACCAAGACGACAACCACGATGGCCTAACATCGGGTTAAACTCATGAAGTTCATCGGCACGACGCTTCAGAAAGGTAATATCCACACCCATGGCGCTCGCTACATCCTGGAAATCTTCTTCTTTATGAGGAAGAAATTCATGCAGGGGTGGATCAAGAAGGCGGACCGTTACCGGTAGTCCTTTCATAATTGTAAACAGCTCGACAAAATCCTGCCGTTGAACCGGCAGAAGTTTCGCCAGCGCTTCGCGACGGCCTTCTTCTGTATGAGACATAATCATATGACGCACATCGACGATCCTATCCGCATCAAAGAACATATGCTCGGTGCGGCAAAGGCCGATACCTTCCGCACCAAATTCACGGGCAGCGGAACTATCAAGCGGTGTTTCAGCATTGGTACGAACCTTTAGAGTGCGTTTTTCATCTGCCCAGGCCATAAGCTCACCAAAGTGACCACCAAGTTCAGGTTTAATGGTTGCGACCTCGCCGGCCATGACTTCACCATTACCGCCATCAATGGTGATGATATCGTGGTTATTAATAACGCGATTTCCAATAGTGATGGTTTTTTCGGCCATATCAATATGAAGGGCACCTGCGCCAGATACACAAGGACGACCCATACCACGGGCAACAACAGCCGCATGGGATGTCATACCACCACGACTGGTCAGAATGCCGCGCGCCGCATGCATTCCGTGAATATCTTCCGGGCTGGTTTCGATACGCACAAGGATCACATCGCCACCGTCTTTCGACATTTCCTCTGCTTCGTCAGCTGTGAAAACGACCTTACCGCTTGCGGCACCCGGTGAAGCCGGCAGACCTTTGGTCAGCACATCACGGTGCGCGTTAGGATCAAGGGTCGGGTGAAGAAGTTGGTCAAGAGCACCTGGTTCCACCCGCAGAAGTGCTTCATCAATGCTGATGATATTGTCATGGACCATTTCCACAGCGATTTTAAGGGCTGCTGGTGCGGTCCTTTTACCGCTTCGTGTTTGCAGGATCCATAGTTTTCCTTGTTGTACAGTAAACTCAATGTCCTGCATATCGCGGTAGTGAGCTTCCAATTTCTGGAACACATCTGCAAGCTCGCCATACGTTTCCGGCATGCTTTCTTCCATGGACGGCATATCAGCACCTGCAGCGATACGTGACGCTTTGGTGAGATTCTGTGGCGTACGGATACCAGCAACAACATCCTCGCCCTGGGCATTGATCAGATATTCACCGTAATATGCATTTTCACCAGTTGACGGGTCACGGGTAAATGCTACACCAGTCGCACAGTCATCACCCATGTTACCAAATACCATAGACTGCACATTTACCGCCGTTCCCCAGGTATGCGGGATATTATGAAGACGGCGATAGACAAAAGCACGTTCTATCATCCATGAACCAAACACAGCATCAATGGCGCCCCAAAGCTGCTCGTTCACATCCTGCGGGAAAGGATGGCCAAGCTCTTCTTCTGCTTTTTCTTTAAAGGCCTGTGCCAAAGCTTTCCAATCTGCTGCTTCCAGTTCTGTATCCAGAATTAATCCATTTTCTTCTTTGTGAATTTCAAGAAGTTCTTCAAATAGATAGTGCTCAACGCCAAGCACCACATCAGAATACATCTGTATGAAACGACGGTAGCTGTCATAGGCAAATCGCTCATCGCCGGATTTTCTTGCAAGTGCTTCTACCGTTACATCATTAAGACCAAGATTAAGAACCGTATCCATCATACCCGGCATGGAAACACGGGCACCGGAGCGAACAGAAACCAGAAGCGGGTTTTCTTCGTCACCAAATTTGGCACCTACGGTGTCCTCAATTACACGAATTGAGGCTTCAACCTGTTCCGCCAAACCCTCTGGATAATTTTTATCGTTATCATAGAACGCCGTACACACGTCGGTGGTAATTGTAAAACCAGGTGGCACCGGTAGGCCAAGGTTTGACATTTCTGCCAGGTTTGCACCCTTCCCCCCAAGTAGATTTTTCATGGAAGCTTCACCCTCCGCTGAACCATCACCGAAATTATAAACCCATTTTGCCATTTTCAACTTAACCTTCTATCTTTGAAAATTCGACGACCAGGTTCATGGTCGACCGTATTTGTGCTAGTAATTTTAATCTGTTTTCGCGTGTCTCTTGCTCGTCACTATTTACTGTCACTTCATCAAAGAAATTATCAATCGGGCTACGGAGTGTGGAAAGATGGGTCATCGCCCCTTCAAAATCTTCACTGCCAAGCGCTCCTGATGCGTTCCTTTCAATGTCTTTAAGCGTGTTAAACAGAGCCTTTTCTTCAGCCATATTTAAAAGCTTTTCCTTAACAATTCCCTTATATTCCGTGCTGTCTTTTTTTTCTTCTACTTTTAGGATATTTGCAGCACGTTTGTACCCTGCGAGAAGGTTTTCCCCGTCATCTGTTTTAATGAAAATCTGCAGCGCTGTGGCCTTGGCCACCAGTTTTACAAAATCCCAGTTAAATTCGGCGCCAATAATGTCATGGCGAATGCCCTGATCCTTGGAATAAACCTTTAAGCGGTCCCAGAAGAACTGCTTCAGGTCCTCAATGTCAAACTCACAACCGTAAATCTCCGCCGCCTTTTCAACGGATTTTGAAAGATCAATACGAAGACCATTTTCAATTATTAGTCTAATGATACCGAGCGACGCTCTCCTTAGCGCAAATGGATCTTTTGATCCCGTTGGCTTTTCATCAATGGAAAAGAAACCAACAAGCGTATCAATTTTTTCCGCGAGCGCCAAAGCAACGCTTACCGGTGCGTCCGGGCACTTGTCAGACGGCCCCTTTGGCGAGTAATGATCGGCAATGGCGTCCGCGACGTTGTTTGAAAGTCCTTCTTCCAAAGCGAAATATTTACCCATCAGACCCTGAAGCTCCGGACATTCATCAACCATTCCTGTTACCAGGTCTGATTTTGAAAGTTTTGCCGCCAGTGTCGCCTGTTCAATATCCGCCCCGGTTTCATCCGCAATAAATCCGGTCAGCACTTCAAGTCTTTTTACCCGCTCACCGACTGTTCCTAGCTTCGCATGAAACACGATTTCATCCAGCGCTGGCAAATGATCCGCAAGGCTTGACTTTAAATCCTGATCCCAGAAAAACTTGGTATCGCTTAGACGCGCACGCAGCACCCGTTGGTTCCCGTCGACTATTTTTGCGCCTGCGTCATCCGTTTTCATATTGGCAACAAAAATAAATTTGTTGGCAAGCTTGCCAGCTTTGTCTTCGAGAGAAAAATATTTTTGATGAGTGCGCATGGCCGAAGTCAGCGCCTCTGGTGGCACATCGAGAAATTCTTCATCAAACGTTCCAAGCATCGCCACCGGATATTCAGCAAGACCAGCCACCTCGCCAAGAAGTGCCTTGTCTTCGACCAATTCAAGCCCGGCTTTTTCGGCAATTGCCTGCGCAGCTTCATCAATTGTGCCGATCCGTTCACAACGATCGATCACAACGTAGGCTTTTTCAAGCGCAGATTTATATCCGGCGAAGTCGGATACCTCAATTGCATCCGGTGCCATAAAGCGATGACCATAAGTCAGGTTGCTAGATTTAATGCCATCCACTTCGAAATCAACCACTTTACCATCCAACAAACAAAGGATTGAATGCATTGGTCTTACCCAACGAAGGGAACTATCACCCCAACGCTGTGATTTTGGCCACGGAAAATTGCGAATGATTTCTGGCATAAACTCAGCAATCACATCCTTGGCCGGGCGACCTTTCTGATTAATAATCGCATATAGGAAGGTACCCTTCTTATCTTCGCGCTCAACCAGATTTTCACGGACAACCCCTGCGCCACGAAGGAAACCTTCAATCGCTTTATCGGGCGCGTCGGCGCGTGGACCGCGTCGTTCTTCGGAAACATCGGGTTGCTCTGTCGCCAGATCCTCAATATGCAAGGCTAGACGTCTTGCGGTTACATAGGCCTTTACGCCCTCATGATCCAGTTTTGCTTCGTTCAGCCTATCGGTGACCAAGCGTGCAAGATCATCTGCCGCTTTGCTTTGCATGCGTGCGGGGATTTCTTCGGAAAATATTTCAAGCAAAAACTCAGCCATTTTACTCCCCCTCACCCAGTGAAACCAGATACGCTTCGCAGCATGCCTTGGCAAGTGCACGAACGCGTCCGATGTAAGCCTGGCGTTCAGTCACACTGATCACACCACGGGCATCCAGTAGATTAAAAACGTGGGACGCTTTAATACATTGATCATAAGCAGGGAGCGGGTAATTGCCCTGAGCAAGAATATTTTTACATTCTGCTTCCGCGTCTGCGAAATGTTGAAACAGCATATCCGTGTTTGCAAGCTCGAAGTTATAAGCGGAAAACTCCTGTTCGTTCTGCAGGAAAACTTCGCCGTATTTTACCCCTTCACTATTCCAGGCCAGGTCATACACATTGTCGATCCCCTGGATATACATGGCAAGTCTCTCAAGCCCGTAGGTAAGCTCCCCCATAACCGGTTTACAGTCAAAACCACCAACCTGCTGGAAATAGGTAAACTGGCTTACTTCCATCCCATCGCACCACACTTCCCATCCAAGCCCCCAGGCGCCAAGGGTTGGGCTTTCCCAGTCGTCTTCCACAAAACGGATATCATGCTCATCACTGTTAATGCCAAGCACCTCAAGGCTATCCAGGTAAAGTTGCTGAATATTCTGCGGGGACGGTTTAAGCACTGTTTGGAACTGATAATAATGCTGCAGTCGGTTTGGATTTTTCCCATACCGACCATCGGTCGGGCGGCGACTTGGCTGCACGTAGGCCGCATTCCATGGCTTACTTCCCAGCGACCGCAAAGTGGTTGCCGGGTGAAACGTTCCTGCACCCACTTCCATATCGTAAGGTTGCAAAATCACGCACCCCTGGTTAGCCCAGAAATGCTGTAATTTCAAAATCAGATTTTGAAAGCTATTGTCCTGCGGTGTATCTGCGCTCATAAGGCGGGATCATCCCATAAAAAATGTCGAAAAACTGCGTGAAAACTACCCATACACCCCGTCAAGGTCAAGGGTTGAAATAATAATTCATTTAAACTATTGTGGAGGTTAGTTTGCAGGGTAAAATCTACTTTAAATTGCCAATAAAAAATTATGCATTTTCAATGCTCTAACAAGAATCACATTGGAATAATTGTTCGTGACAGACTTGATAAAGAAAACCGTACTGTATCTTTCCAAATATCTCGGTCTGTTTTACCTGGCAAAATTACATTATAGAAATAGAATCCGAATACTGTGCTATCACGGTTTTAGCATCCGCAATGAAGAACTATTTGTCCCCGGTCTTTTTATAAAACCGGACATCTTCGATCAGCGGATGAAATACTTAAAAGACAAAAATTTTAACGTCATTTCCCTGGAAGAGGCGTATCAGTCCGCGAGGGAAAACAGGATTGAGGAAAATTCAGTCGTAATCACCATCGATGATGGGTTTTATAGTACTTACTCAAATGCGCTCCCCGTATTTAAAAAATATGACCTGCCGTCTACGCTTTATGTGACATCATACTATTTCGACAAAGACAGCCCTATTTTCACGCTTGGTGTAAATTACATGTTTTTTAATAGCAGCAAGTCCGTATTCGACCTGTCAAAGCTTGGAATTGAAGGCCTTGCGACAGTGACAAGAGGAGCGCCTAATTTTGAGCAGGCACGCCTAACAATCACCGAAACCGGGCAGGCTTATGAGACAAATGAAGAGCGGGTTGAGCTGTTAAGAAAACTGGGGGTGGCAACGGGTCAAGATTATGAAGACCTTAACAAAAGTCGAATTTTAAACTTGATAAACAAAGAAGAGCTTCAGGAATGTGCCGCAAACGGCATGGATATTGAGCTCCACACTCACAGACATAGATTCCCAACCGATGCAGAAGATGCCGCCGAGGAAATTGCAAAAAATCGCGCGAAGATCGATCCACTGCTGCCCAAACCTATGAGCCACTTCTGCTACCCAAGCGGGGAATGGTCAGAAGCGCATTGGGAAATTTTGGATGATCAGGACATAAAAACATCCACCACCTGTGACAATGGTCTGATCACACCGGAAACTCCTTTTCATGCGTGGAGCCGCTTTCTCGATAGCGCACGTATTTCCCAGATCGAATACGAATCCGAACTGTGCGGCTTTACAGAGTTTTTAAGGAAACTGCGGGGCCGCTGATTAGAGCCCGAAACGACCCCATTCGCTTCTGGTTTCAAGCGTTTTCACGATCTCATCAGCCATAGATGCTTTTGAATTTCGAACGCCAAGCATGCCTTTAAGGAAGCTTTTTTCTTCCTTGATGCGCTTAAACTTAACATCGTCGCCGAGCTTTTCCTTCATCACGGAACGCACATCGCCAATGCCGTCGATAAGGCCAAGTTTTACTGCTTCCTCGCCATTCCAGACCAGACCGGAAAACATGGTTTTTTGTACACCCTTAAGTTTATCACCACGGGCTTCCTTGACGAAATCTTTGAAGAAGTCGTGAACTTCTTTGAGTAACCCCTTCATCATTTTCACGTCCTTTTCCACTTCCGGTTTAAAAGGATCGAGGATCGATTTATTGTCGCCCGCCGCATAAACCCGACGTTCAATACCCAGCTTTTCAATGGCACCTGTATAACCAAAACCAGCATTGATGGCACCGATACTGCCAACGATGGAAGCCTTGGAGGCATAAATCTCATCGCCAGCCAGCGACAACATATATCCTCCGGACGCGGCCACATCCTGCGCGAATGCATAAACCGGCACTTCTTTCTCTTCCGAAAGTTCACGGATGCGTTTTACAATGAGTTCCGACTGTACTGGAGAACCACCTGGCGAGTTAACCTCAAGCGCCACCGCTTTTACATTATAAACATCAAAGGCAGACTTGATTTTGTCTTCAAGGTTCGCAAGATTGATAGCATTGCTAAATCGTCCAGATGAACCGATCACCCCTTCCAGTGGCAAAATGGCGACCACCGGATCAGGATTAGCCAGGCTATCAATTGGAAGTTTTGACATCAGATTGCGAATTGCTTTTTTCATATATATTCTTCTTTATTTTTCAATATCTAAAAAATGGGCATGCCGGAGGATATTATCTGCGACATCAGTATATTTTCCATCAGATTTATGCACGATTAACCCGGATTTCAAGGATAAAAGTCCCTTACCGCCCTTTTGTGCCCGAATTATTACTCTGCTCGCATCCTCACCGGCTTTAGAGTAGAGCGGATAAATGATAATTGACCCCGCTTTGGGCTTTAGTGCTGCAAGTATATCATCAAGTCGGTCTGCACGGTGGACAAGGCTTAAATAACCCTTTGGCCGCACCATGCGCAGGCAACGTTCGATCCACAGCGTCAAATCATCCATATCGTTGCCATGCGCAACAGCTTTGGTCGTAAAGGGCGACTTGGTCACCTTACCTTTTTCATAATAAGGCGGGTTTGATACTACATGATGAAAGCTGTTGGGTTCGCAGCCTTCGACCTCCTGCATGATGTCACCATATACATAATTTATTGATTGATTGTTCAGTCGCGCCAACAGCAAAAGATCCGGTTGTACATCGACCCCACTCATATCTAGAGCGGCCGCATCTTCGCCAAGCCTTGCCGCAAAACAGGATAAAATACCCCCAGTACCAGAACCAACGTCAAATATGTTTTCACCTGCATTGGCTTTTAAAGTGGCAGCAAGAAAAACCGTGTCGCTGGTAATTCGATACCCTTGTTTGGGTTGCTTGAGAGAGATCAAACCGCCAAGAAATTCATCTTTCGTTACTTCATCAGAGCTCACGCTTTGAGCTCCACGTCGTTTTCAAGGTTTTCTGCGCGAATCAAAGCGATTGCTGTTTCATGTTGATCACTTTCAACCATCACCCTGCTTTGTATCACAGGAATCCCACCGCCGAGCAAACTTGCATGACCGCCAAGGACCACATATTCAATGTTTTCGGCCTCAAGAATCGCAGAAATCCGCGATATTGCGACAGGATTATCACTAAAAAACAGGTCTTTCACGTAAAGTTTACCCTTTTTTGTATGGTTTATTGTTTGTCTTCTTGCCAATATGGGTTCAGACGACTATTTTGCACTAGTATTTATATATGTAGCACGAATGATAACCACAATAGGAAAAAGAAACGTGGGCGTAGTAATAAACCTGGAAGAAGAAAAAAAGGACAAGGGCAAAGAAGCCCTTGCGACATTGCTTGACCTTGTCAGCGATGATTTGGACAAAGTTAACCAGACGATCCTCCTGAAAATGCAAAGCCCTGTTGCGCTGATCCCTCAGCTCGCTGGACATCTGATCGCATCTGGCGGCAAAAGACTACGCCCTATGCTCACTTTGGCCGCCAGTCGCCTATGTGGATATGAGGGTGATCGACATATTCAACTTGCAACCTGTGTAGAATTTATTCATTCAGCTACCCTGCTCCATGATGATGTAGTTGATAAAAGTGACCTGCGTCGCGGCGAAGATACCGCAAACGCGATATGGGGTAATAAGGCGAGCGTTCTTGTCGGTGATTTCCTATTCAGTCGTTCGTTCGAGCTGATGGTGGAAGATGGATCTCTTGAAGTACTGCGCATCCTGTCCAGTGCGTCATCCGTTATCGCTGAAGGGGAAGTGTTGCAACTGGTAACCGCTAATGACACAGACACAACAGAGCATGCGTATATGGAAGTGATCTGTGCTAAGACAGCTGCGCTCTTTGCTGCCGCCTGCGAAATTGGCGGCGTGATTGCCGAACGACCAAAATCAGAGTGTGAAGCACTTATGAGCTACGGTAAAAACCTTGGTATTATTTTCCAACTTATTGATGATGTTCTCGATTATTCAGCAGAACAAAAAACGCTAGGCAAATCTGTCGGCGATGATTTTCAGGAGGGGAAAATCACACTGCCGATCGTGCTGGCTTTCCGCCGAGGTACTGACGAAGAACGAGCCTTTTGGCGCCGGACCATGGAAGACCTTGATCAAAAAGAAGGCGATCTTGACCACGCAATCGAGCTAATGGAAAAATATAATGCGTTAAGTGATACGATTGAACGCGCCCGCCATTATGGTCAGGTGGCCCGTGATGCGCTCGCCATATTCCCAGATACTGAATATCGCAAGGCGCTCACAGGCATCGTCGACTTCTGCATCAACCGGGCATACTAACATATGCAGGATTTCTCACCGCCATACGGTGAAATCGAACAAATTAGTGAAAATGTGCGTCGGATTACGGCGCCTAATCCCGCACCTTTTACCTTTAAGGGAACTGGTACCTATATTGTAGGCCACGGCAATGTGGCGGTGATTGATCCTGGGCCCAATATCCAGTCTCACATTGATGCAATCATGACGTCACTGGAAGGGGAAACCATAAGCCATATCCTGATCACTCATAATCATAAGGATCACTCCCCTGCGGCGCGGCCGCTGGCAATGCGGTGCAGCGCAAAAATATACGGCTTTGATGTCAGTACCCAGCAATATACCGATCTAGACGCAGAAGAAGGTATAGATAAGGACTTTGCACCGGACACCCTTCTTAAAGATGGTGATATGATTAAAGGCAATGGCTGGACTATCGAAGCCATTCACACACCAGGGCATTTATCCAATCACATTTGTTTTGCGTACCCCGAAAAACAAGCGCTTTTTACCGGTGATCATGTCATGGGTTGGTCAACAACAATCATTTCGCCGCCGGACGGAAACATGACAGACTATCTGGAAAGTCTAGAAAAACTAAGAAACAGGGATGACAAGATCTATTATCCAACCCACGGCCTCCCCATTGAAAATCCGAAGCAGTTTGTCACTCAACTGATTGGACACCGCCTGAGGCGCGATAAGGAAATCAAGTTGGCCATATCAAACGGTGCGCAGACTATCAATGAAATTGTCGCTATCATCTACGCAGCCATCGACCCCAGACTGCATTTAGCCGCCGCACGAACCATTTTCGCCCATCTGATACGGCTTGTGGAATTGGGTGACATAGTGTGCGAGGGCGCGCCATCGGAAGAATCAATCTATTGCTTGAAGCAATAAAAAACCCCGCCGGTTGGGCGGGGTCTCAAAATTTTTTATGGAATAAAACTCAATGAAATTTTGCGTCAAGCTTGTCCGTGCTTGCTTTAACAAGCGCATCATGATCTTCCGCTTTCATATTTGCTTCGATCAGCTCACGTGCGGCTGAAGTGGCAACATTGACTGTTAGCGTGCGAATTTCCTTAACAGCTGCGGCTTCCGCCTGAGCGATTTTTTGCTCAGCTACTTCAGCACGACGAGAAGTCATCTCAGAAAGTTGCTCTTTGCTTTCGGCAATCATGTTCTTCACTTCTGCTTCAGCATTCGCCATCAATTCTTCAGCCTGTTTTTCAGCTTCATGCTGATCGCGTTCATATTTTGCAAGCAGCGCCGCCGCTTCTTCACGAAGGCTACGGGCGTTATCAAGCTGCTCTTCAATTTCTTTGGAACGGTCATCAAGCATCTTTGCAAAAATTGCCGGTACTTTTTTCCAGACAATGAGCACAAAGAAAAGCGTAATCGCAAGAGAAACCCATGTTGACGGGTCGGTCCAGAAAGTAATTTGCTCTTCCATTAGCCGTCTCCCTTCATTTTTGAGTCCACAGCTTTGGAAACAGCAGCAGCGTCAAGATTAAGACCTGAAATCTGGGAAACAATGTCAGAACAAACTTCCGTTGCAACGTCACGCACCTCACCAAGAGCCTTATCTTTTGCCGCGTTGATGCGGGCTTGTGCTTCATCCGCTTTTGCCGCCAAGTCGTCAGAAAGCTTTTGATATGCTTCTTCTGCTTCTGCTTTTAGCTCTTCACGTTTGCTGAGCACCACAGCAGCCGCATTGTTGCGGGCATCATTTTGTGATTTCTCATATGCAACACGTGCTTCTTCCGCTTTTGCTTGCAGTTTTTCAGCTTCCGCCAGATCATCAGCAATAGTGTTCTGACGTTTTTTCAGAACATCCGCAATTTTAGGCGCCGCAGAGCGGGACATAAAAATGTAGAGAACCGCAAAAACGACGGCTAACCAGAAAATCTGTGGTGCGAATACCGCTAAGTCTAATTGTGGCATGGTTTCCTCCTTGATCCTGCGGTGGATCAGGCCTGTTCACGTTAATGGTTTAAAATATTAACCGAACAGGATGATGAAGGCGATAACCAGACCGAATAGACCAGTAGCTTCAGCAAGCGCAAAACCAAGCATTGCTTGACCGAATACTGGGCCAGCAGCAGATGGGTTGCGGATCGCAGCAGAAACGTAATTACCAAAGATCACACCGATACCAACACCAGCACCGATAAGAGCTGTACAAGCAAGACCAGCACCAATGTAACGAGCAGCCTGCATATCAGCGTTTGCAGCGATTGTTGCGATTTCAGTTTCCATTTTATTTTCCTTTAATTATGAAAAGTTCAAAGTCGTTTAAATTAAGTATGCTTCACACACGATTAATGCATATGAAGCGCGTCGTTCAGATAAAGACAAGTCAGCATGGCAAACACATATGCCTGCAGACAAGCAACCAGTAGTTCAAGTCCAGTCAGCGCCACGATGAAAGCAAGCGGGAAAATCGCACCGATAACACCGGCCGCGCCAAGTGCGCTCAAACTAACAACAAAGCCACCAAATACTTTCAGCATTGTGTGTCCTGCCACCATATTGGCAAACAAACGAACAGAAAGGCTGATAGGACGTGAGAGATAAGAAATGATTTCGATCGGCACCAGGATCAGAAGCAAGTACCAGGGTGCACCGTGCGGCACAAAGAAGCCCAGGAATTTAAAGCCGTGGGTGATAAACCCAATCAGTGTTACTCCAACAAAAACAAAAGCCGCCATTGCGAATGTCACAGCAATGTGGCTTGTGAATGTAAATGGGTGCAACCATGGCAGCATACCGATCAGATTTGCAAAAAGCACGAACATGAAGAGCGAAAAGATAAACGGGAAATACTTACGGCCATCCGGCCCCGCCGTGTCCCCCAGCATCTTGGCGACAAATTCGTAACACATCTCTACGCTTGATTGCCAGCGACCAGGAACAAGTGCGTTCTTTCTCATACCAAGTGTCACAAACAGTGCAATCAGGACAACTGAAGCGACCATCGCCGCCGAGGAATTTGTAAATGAAATGTCGTACCCTGCGACCTCAATATCGGCCCATTTTAATACCGTAAACTGATCGAGCGGACTTGCCACGTTTCTATCCTTTACTTTTCATCGTCTTCGTTATTCGTGTCTTCCGGCGCTAGCTGCTTCGAGGCACGCATAACATTTGTAATTCCTGCCGCGGCCCCTAGCATAACCATTATGATCATCAACCACGGTTTTGTATCAAATAGTTGGTCCAAATACCAACCAATAAGCACTCCGACCACTATTCCGGCCACCAATTCCGCAACAAGCCGTGTGGCAATACCATACGCTGTTGCTTCATTAAGCCCGCGTGCCTTTTTTGGTTTGTTGGCCTCGCGAGCGGCGCTTACCCGGGCATCTAAATCATCCAAAGTTTCTTTCATTTCCTGCGACTTGTTTTTATCGTCGGCCAATGAAAGCTCCCTATTCTGATTGGAAAGAATTGCTAATATTTCGCGCCTCTGCCCGCACCCTTAAAATTGAGTGCAACATAGTTTCAGACGCGCACCCTGTCAAGCAACAAAAAGCACTGATTTTTGGTCCAATTTTGCTTTTATAAAGCATTGAATTTAAATGATTTTTTTGAACGCATTTTTTAACCATTTAAGTTAAAAATTTATTACGCGTTCTCAAAATGAGAATCCCCTACCCGATCTCGTATTTTTTCGGCACTTTCTAGATCCACGGAGACCAGCTGGGAAACACCGCGTTCCGCCATGGTGACCCCAAACAGGCGGTTCATGCGGCTCATGCTGATGGCGTTATGGGTCACGATCAGAAAACGTGTGGAGGTATTTTTTGTCATTTCATCAAGTAGATCACAGAAGCGCTCCACATTGGCATCATCAAGTGGTGCATCCACCTCATCGAGCACACAGATCGGTGAAGGATTGGTCATAAAGACCGCAAAAATTAGTGAAAGTGCAGTAAGGGCCTGTTCTCCACCACTAAGAAGGCCAAGATTTTGCATCTTTTTACCCGGAGGACTTGCCATAATCTCAAGCCCGGCATCCAGTGGATCATCCGATTCTGTAAGCTCAAGAAATGCCTCACCACCACCAAAGAGTGTCGTAAACAAGTTTTTGAAGTGTGCGTTTACTTCGTCAAATGCCTTGAGCATTCTTGCGCGACCTTCGCGGTTAAGGTCAGAAATGGCTTTTTGCAGTCTGCGGATCGCTTCTTCTAGTTCTTCGCGCTCTTTAATGGATGCATCAAGCTGGGCGTTAATTTCCTCAAGCTCTGTTTCCGCTCTCAGGTTCACCGCGCCAAGGCGTTCGCGCTCGATCTTCAGTCGTTCAAGCTTGAAGTGAGATGCTTCCTCATCAGGAAGTTCCTCATCATCCTTAAGTTCGGTGATTGCATAAAGCTCTGCGGGCTCGCAGTCAAATTCTTCATGAATGCGTCGATCAAGATTTTCTTTCTGCTCGGCATATTGTTCAAGATTGGTTTCAAGACGGACTTTTTGTTCCCGCGCTTCGCTCAATCGAGTTTGAACGTCGCGCATTTCCCGCTCTTTTGTGGCAAGTTCTTCTTCCGCATTTGCAAGTATTGTTGCGGCTTCCTGGCGCTCTTCACCCGCCTGATCAATCAGTTTATTAAGTTCGCGGCGCTCGACCACGATTTCGCCCGGTCGGCTTTCAAGGGCGGTGAGCTCTTTTTTGCATTCCTCTGCGCGGATCGCCAGATTTTCAAGATGATCATTCACATTTCTGATCCGCGCCTGCCAGGTGTCATGCTCTGCTTTGATTTGCTCAAGACGGTTTAGACGCATCTCACTTTGATTATAATGGCTGTCATGAGCTATGCGCGCCTCGGAAAATTCGCCGCGCTTCACTTCCACAATGTCGCGATTTCTGTTGATTTCATTTTCCAGGTCAACACTTTCCGGCAGTTTTTCAAGATTCTCGATCGCTGCATGATAACGAACGTTCTGATCTTCTATATCCTGAAGCAGATGCTCAAGACGATCTTTAAGCGCTGTTTCCTCGGACTGGTGACGAGCTGCCAGCTTTTCCGCTTCTGTCAGTTCGCGGCGAGCCTTGATGGCCGCTTCGTCGGCCACACGCCACTCATCGCGGGTATCACGGCTTATTTGTTTAATCTCCGCATGCGCTTGTTGGCGTTTTTCATGATCCTTTTTGGCTTTGGCAACATCTTTTTCACGATCCGCAAATTCCTGTTTCAGAATTTCAAGTCTGTTTTTCTGCGCCAGTCTAATCGCTGCACCGGAAGGGGCATCAGGAGAAACGCAAAGACCGTCCCAGCGCCAGACACCACCGTTAAGAGTTACCAATCTCTGTCCCGCATTTAACTCAGGCAGCATTGAGAGGGCCGTTTCTTGATTTTCAACCACACCAATTTGGCTTAAGCGACGCATTAGAAGCGATGGCGCTTTTACAAATTTATCAAGTGTATCAATGCCTTTGGGGAAAGGATGCATATCCTTCAGTGGTGGAAGGTCACGCCAGTGAACCGGCGCACCCTGATCGTCACTGGCGTCCAGATCGCTATCGAGCGCAGCGCCAAGGGCGGTTTCATAGCCTTTTTTTACGCTTAATTTTTCAAGCAAGGGTACACCCTCTTCCTCGAAATCAGATTTTAACACTTCTTCAAGTGCTTCTTTTTCTGCAAGTACCCGTGCCATTTTTCCTTCACATGCTTGCAACATGTTTCTGGCTTCTTGTTCCATCTGCAAAATAGATTGCCGCTTGTCTTCGGCTTCATTGAATGCAAGGCGCATTTTAGTAATTTGCTGCTCGGCTTCTTTCAGCTTCTTTTCTGCGCCCGACAGATTCTGCGTAAACAGATTGTCATCTTCCAGTGTTGAAAGCCGTTCCTCGACCGTAATTTTCTGATCTTCAAGGTTTTGAATCTGCTCACGGCGCTCTTCAATCTCACGCGCGAAATTGAGCCGGTCGGCATTTCGCTCGGCCTGGCTTGTCATAAGCTCTTCAAGAACAAGTTCGGCTTCCAGCGTATCCGTCTGCTTTTCCTGAAGGATTTTTGCGAGCTCTTCAATATTTTCGGCGGAGCCGGAAATTTCATCTTCAATCAGCTTCTTTTCACGGTCAAGTCGCTCAATTGTTGTAAGCGAATCCTGCACGGCTTCCTTTTCGCGGACTTCATCCTGGGCAATGTGCTCAAGCTGCGCTGTCAATTTAGCCTGTGTTTCATGGACACGCTGTTCTTCACCATCAAGACCGTCCCGACTAACCGTAACACGGTGAAGTTTTGCCGCGAGTTCTGCTTCGGTTTGGCGTAGTTCAGGAAGCTTGGCTGCAAGGATCGCCTGTTCTTTACTCAAACCAGCCAGTTCATTGGTCACTTGGGATACAATGATCGAAACTTCTTTTTCGTCGTGGGAACTTTCAGAAATATTCTTCTGAATATTTTTCCACTCCATATAAAGAAGCAGCGACTGCAGCTTTCGAATTTCCTTAGCGACATTTTTATATCGGGTCGCCTGACGCGCCTGATTCTTCAGGCTTCTGATTTGTTCATTTAGACCGATTTCCACATCACCAAGGCGTTCGAGGTTTTTATTGGCACTGCGAAGTTTGCTTTCTGCTTCTTTGCGTCTCGAATGAAGACCACTAATCCCTGCTGCTTCTTCAAGAATTGCGCGTCTTTCTTTTGGCTTGGCACTTATCAGGGAGCCAATCCGTCCCTGGCTCACCAGTGAAGGAGAATGCGCGCCCGTTGACGCATCCGCGAACATTAGCTTGATGTCTTTACCGCGGATTTCCTTGCCGTTCATTCGGTAAGCCGAACCACTGTCCCGCTCAATCCGGCGGGAAATTTCAAGATCCCGCTCATCATTAAAGGCGGCTGGTGCCGTGCGGTCTTCATTATCAAGAGTAAGCGTCACTTCAGCGAGGTTTCTTGCCGGGCGTGTTGAAGTACCCGCAAAGATCACGTCATCCATGCCGCTGCCGCGCATGCTTTTGGCGGAATTTTCACCCATTACCCAGCGAAGCGCTTCAAGAAGGTTGGATTTTCCGCAACCATTAGGACCAACAACCCCGGTTAGACCGGGCTCAATCGCAAGCTCCGTTGGGTCAACGAATGACTTAAAACCTGATAATCTTAGTCGCGTAAAATGCAATTTACTTTCTTTCCTGACTTTAGTTTACTAGTCGAGTGCCGCTTCAATTGCCCGCTCAACCGATGCATAATCGTTGCCAGCTGTTTTATTGCCATTCACCAGAATGGTTGGGGTTGCTGTTACTTTGTGCAGCGTTCTGCCTTCGTTATATATGGACACAATATATTCGCCGATTTCTTCACTAGCGATACATTCATCTATTCGGGCCTGATTAAGTCCCAATTGACGTGCGATTTTTGAAATTTCTCCCACCGAATGCGCCACAAACATCTGTCCCGCTGTCTGTTGGTCATGAAGGCCGTTTAAACGCTGAAATTCGTTAACGTCATACCACTGGGTTTGTCTTTCAAACAAAGCGTCCATAAACCTGAAGTAGCGCTGGGGTGCGATGCAGCGGGAAATGGCAGTGCCCTGCAAATCAATACCATTTAGAAGAAAACTACGGGTAACGATTTTCACTTTACCGCTGTCGACATAATTTTCCTTTAACCTTGGAAGTACATTGTTATGAAAAGTCGCGCAATGGTTACAAGTGATAGACGCATATTCGATAATTTCAACCGGTGCATTCGGATCACCAAGCACCATATCATAATTGATGAACCCGGCGTCTTCAGCCGCCGCTACAACGTCTTCAGCGTTTTCCTGCGCTTCCTGTGCGACTTCTTCCATCACATCAGCAACTTCTGCGGCGGCTGTTTGTACTTCTTCAGGAGCTTCTGCGGGTGTTTCAGGTGTTTCGGCCGATGCCTGTGACGCTTCAGCGGACGCAACTTGATCCTGCGCCCCGTCATCACCGCAAGAAGCCAGCAATAATGCAAACATTGAAACGGCCGCCAATTTGAGGAATCGGCTGAATTTTAGCCTATATAGTTGTTTTATCATAATTCACCTACAATATATTGTTGATACTATAAGAATGAAATTACGGACAAATCAAGCCCGGAATCACATTCTTTTTATGTTTTTGATAACTTTTTATTCTGATTTTTCCAGCCTACCTTGGCCTCTTCTTGTAAAACGCTTGCTGGGCCTTACGTCCGGCGTTTTGGTGCCAGCCATAATTTCCGCTCCGACGTTGTATAAACTTTGTCTTAATTTATCATCTTTAACGCCTTTAAGAAGCAAATTCAGTTCTTTCTTTTGAGAATCGTCAAGAATCGGTGGCTGGTATTTTCTGACTGGTGGTTCCTGGTCGATATACCCATGATGGAAAACAAGTTTCTCCACAGCCTTAAATCCATAGTAAGAATTAATACGGTCAATTACGAGTGGTTCAAGATGCTGCATCTCAGGTGCGTAACTTCCCTCGACGCGTATATGAAGTACACCGCCTTTGCGTTCCGTTCTCTCATGATCCTTCGGCATTACCAGACGTTCAGGGATACTTGAGCGCGCTAGCACCTCACCAACAATTTCTTTCCAGTGGAGCAGCACGTCGCTTTTGGCAAAACCGAAACGGCGAAATGCGCGGTTGTTGATACTGCTCGCCAGTTCAGCGAGCGACTTTGTCTTATAGGTTCGTTTTCTTCTTACGTCTTCGATCATGAGATCAGAATAACCTCTAACGGGTCCTCAGGATATAAAATTTGAGGACTTTATTGATTATAGTATAGTTCAGTATAAGAATCACTAAACAGGGGCACAGATGGTCAGCATCATAGAAGATACTGAGAAAAAGCACGAGCTGGTAGATGCTTTGCTTGATTGGTATGACCACAACGCGAGGACCCTTCCCTGGCGCATATCCCCGGAAGAAAAAGTGGGTGGCATTCAGCCTGATCCCTATTATGTGTGGCTTAGCGAAATTATGCTCCAGCAAACAACCGTAAAAACAGTGATCCCCTATTTTGAAAAATTTACCAGCGAATGGCCCACCGTGGAACTGCTTGCCGCTGCGGATCTTGATGATGTGCTGACCGCCTGGGCGGGCCTGGGCTATTACGCACGAGCAAGAAACCTTCATAAATGTGCGGTCTATGTCACTGAGGATCTGCAAGGACGTTTTCCTGTATATTATGACGAACTTCTGAAACTTCCTGGCGTAGGGGCGTACACAGCTGCAGCCATCAGCTCCATTGTTTATGACCTGCCTGAAGCAGTGATTGATGGTAATGTAGAACGGGTCCTAT
This sequence comes from Emcibacteraceae bacterium, assembly GCA_028281625.1. Classification (GTDB taxonomy): domain Bacteria; phylum Pseudomonadota; class Alphaproteobacteria; order Sphingomonadales; family Emcibacteraceae; genus Pseudemcibacter. The sequence continues at coordinate 19,307 of JANQJN010000149.1, forward strand.
CGCGCCTTTGCAATATTGAAACGCCGCTTCCAGATTCGCGGCCAGAAATAAGAGAGGTCGCAAAAAAACTTACCCCCGACCATAGGCCGGGTGATTACGCTCAGGCGGTGATGGACCTTGGTGCCACCGTCTGTACACCCAAGTCCCCCAAATGCGGTAATTGTCCCTGGGAAGATGATTGTGTCGCCAAATCATTGGGAACAGCCGCAGACTTACCCGCGCGATTAAGCAAAAAACCAAAGGAAACAAGACGGGGATACGCCTTCTGGGCGGAATATGGCGGCAATGTCTGGTTACGTCGAAGACCAGACAAAGGATTGCTTGGTGGAATGATGGAAGTCCCATCAGACGAATGGGCGCCAAGCAACAGCTGGGACAACATACCAGCGCCGCGGATTCCAATTATTGCAAACTGGGAACTTCTTCCCGGCATTGTACGACATACCTTCACACATTTTCATCTGGAATTAAAAATTATTAGGCTTGATCTTGAAGAAATGATAAACCTTCAGGAAGGGGAATGGTGTCCGGTGGATAAGGCAGATAGTTATGCCCTACCCACGGTAATGAAAAAAGTTTTCAACCACGCACAACAACCATTACTGGATTTATAAAATGCTAATTGTTCATGACAACACCGAATCAGGAAACGCCTATAAAGTTCGCCTGATACTTTCTCTATTGGAACTTGACTATAAAACCATTCAATATGATGTGACCAAGGGTGAAACACGTACCGAAGATTATCTTAGCAACATCAATAAAAATGGCCGCATCCCTGTTCTTCAATTTGAAGATGGGCGCCTGCTCGCGGAATCAAACGCCATCCTTTATTATATGGCGCAAGATACAAAATATTTTCCAACCGACACATGGCAACAAGCCAAAATCATGGAATGGCTCTGCTTCGAGCAATATTCCCATGAGCCCTTTGTCGCGGTCGCAAAATTTATCCTGACTATGCTGCCGAAGGATACACCAAGACGCGCTGAAATCCCCACGCTTCATGAAAAGGGATACGCAGCACTACAGATTATGGAAGATGCACTGGTCGAAAATGACTACCTGGTAGGCGACAGTATGACCATCGCGGATATCGCTCTTTACGCATACACCCATAAAGCCCAAATGGGTGATTTCGATATGTCACGTTTTCCAGCAATCGCGCGCTGGTGCGAACGCATTGAGGATGAACCCAATTACATAAAGATGTTTTAGATGACTGAAGTCATTCACAAAGCAAGCTGCCTGTGCGGCGATATTGAAATTGAAGCCAGTGGCAATCCCAACTATGCGGAATATTGCCACTGCATCATGTGTCAAAAATCATCAGGATCCAGCTTTATGGTGTGGGTGGTGTTCGACAAAGAAAATGTCCGCGTCACCAAAGGTGAGATCAAGAAGTATAATTCAAGTGCCGATCTGCAGCGCGGATTTTGCGCGAAGTGTGGATCTAACGTATCCATCCATACAGGCAAATGCTTTGATTTACCGATTGGCGTCCTTGAAAACCCTAATGATATTGAAATAACACGCCATATCTGGGTTCATCGGGCGCTTGATCACGTCGCTATAGATGATGATCTGCCCAAATATAAGGATGACATTCCCTATTGAAACAGACCACTAACCTTATCATAGTCGGGCATGCTGCTTAGCGGCCCGACCGCCCCGATACTTAGCTCACTTTGGCTGCGAAGTCGTGCGGCGCAGGCCTTTATCGCATCCACATCCACCTTTTCAATTTCAGCAAGTATTTCTTCACGGGATACATGACGGCCATAGATCATTTGTTGACGACCCAGCTGCTCCATCCGGCTGGTGGTGTTTTCCAAAGACATTAAGATACCAGCCTTAATCTGTGCTTTGGCGCGGCTGACTTCTTGCTCTGAAACCCGGTCAGTCATTTTATGAAACTCATCGGCAACCACAGGGATTAGTTCTTTTATCTGATCTGGGCCTGTACCTGCATGGATGCCAAATGTTCCGCCATCCGCATATGAGACCATAAACGCGTATATCGAATAGACCAGACCACGCTTTTCACGCACTTCCTGAAAAAGTCTCGATGACATACCACCACCAAAAATCATGGCCATTACCTGCGAAGTATAATAATCGGGATCAGTAAAGGAGATTCCATCAAAACCAAACAGCAAATTCACTTGCTCCAAACTCCTGTTTTGCTGGTGATGGCCGCCCACATACGTGGCTGCAGATTTTCCTTTTTCAAGCTTTGCATCAAGCGCACCAAACTTATCTTCCACCATCCTCACAAACGTGTCATGCTCCAGATTGCCCGCAGCAACCACAGCCATATTTTCAGCTTTATAGTGGTGCGACATATATCCGGCAAGGTCAGCCCGGCTATAACCGTTTACCAATTGAGTGGTGCCAAGAATAGGTCGCCCCATAGGCTGATCCGGATAGGCTGCCTGCTGCATCAAATCAAAAACAATATCGTCCGGAGTATCTTCGGCCTGACCGATTTCCTGAATGATAACGCCGCGTTCGCGGTCTAGTTCTTCCTGTGCGAAAGTGGAGTGTTGCAAAATATCTGAAAGCACATCCACACCTAGCGGAAGGTTTTCCTTTAAAAGTCTAGCGTAGTATGTGGTGTGCTCCCTGGATGTGTAGGCATTAAGGTAGCCACCAACATTTTCCACTTCTTCTGCAATATCCAGTGCGGTTCTTTTTTCTGTTCCCTTAAAGGCCATATGCTCCAGCATGTGAGATAGGCCATTTTCCGACTTACTTTCGCAGCGACTACCCACATCGGCCCAGGCACCGACAGTAACCGTTTCCACGTTGGGTATGCGGTCCGTAACGACCCGCAGACCGTTTTTTAGTCTGGTGACTTCAACGCTCATATATTTTCCAGGATGTATTGTTTAAGAGCCGACAGATCATTGGCAAGTATATCAAATTTCTCTTCACGCTCGAACAGATCCGCCATATGGGGTGGCAGGTCTGGATGAGTACCGGTAACTTCCTTCACCGCTTCCGGGAATTTAGCCGGATGGGCGGTACTTAAGGACACCATTGGTGTCGTTTTATCTCGCCACAAAGTGCGCGCTGCGTTAACACCAACCGCAGTGTGCGGATCGATGCTTTTGCCACCCGCTCTAAACACCTCGTCAATTGTCGCTTTGGTGTCTTCCTCAGAAACACGCGTAGCATCAAAAGACTCTTTTGCCCTGGAGAGTTGGGCGTCCGAAATGGTGAAAAGTCCACCTTGTTTCAGATTTTCCATAAGGTTACGAATTTCAGCGCCGTCGCCATCATATATATTAAAGAGCAAGCGTTCAAAGTTACTGGATACCTGAATATCCATGCTGGGGCTGATGGTTGGGATGGTTTCACCCACTTTATATTCACCATTTGATAGCGTGCGCGAAAGAATATCATTTACATTTGTAGCAACAACAAGCTGTTCAACAGGAAGGCCCATTTGCTTTGCGATATAGCCGGCATAGACATCACCAAAGTTACCAGTGGGAACGCTAAATGATATTTTTCTATCCGGTGCACCCAAGGCAATCGCAGCCGTAAAGTAATATACGATCTGCGCCATAACGCGGGCCCAATTGATGCTGTTAACGGCAGAAAGGTTTATTTGATCACGGAATTCAAGATCATTAAAAAGCGCTTTGACCAGCGCCTGACAATTATCAAAATCCCCTTCAAGAGCGATGTTGTGAACATTATCTTCAATCACTGTTGTCATTTGCCGGCGCTGTACATCTGACACGCGTCCTTTTGGATGCAGCATAAAAATGTCAGCGCGCGCACTACCTTGCACGCAATCGATGGCGGCGGAACCAGTATCACCAGACGTGGCACCAACGATAGTTATTTTTTCACCGCGTTTCGTGAGCACGTAATTAAAAAGTCTGCCTAAAAGCTGTAGCGCTACATCTTTAAAGGCTAGCGTCGGTCCGTGATATAACTCAAGTATCCATTCATTGTTACCAACCTGACTGAGCGGCACGATGGCATCATGACGAAAACTTGAGTAAGCCTCATCGATCAGACCTTTAAAATCGTCTTCAGGAATTTCAGGACACACATAAGGCGACATCACTTTAAACGCCACATCCTGATAGCTTAGGCCTCGCATGGCGCTGATTTCATCTACGCTGAAGACAGGCCAGAATTCAGGGAGATAAAGCCCGCCATCACGGGCCAGTCCCGTAAGCAAAACCTCTTCAAAATTTAGTGCTGGCGCTTCACCGCGCGTGCTGATGTATTTCACAGTTTGTGTCCTTTAAGCGGGTAGCCAAGATTTTTCGCCCACGACATTAGCGATAATCCATCAAGTTGCAAGCTTTTCTTAGGCTAATCGTCTCGCTTCTTCAGGTGGGCAATGACATAAATAACAACGAGCACGATCGCAAGTCCGAACCACGTAAGAGCATAATCGAAATGATTATTGACGATGTTGATCTCTGTCCTTCCTGCAACGGGGAAACGATTATCACCTTCCGCCCTGGCCGCGAACAGAAACATCGGATAGGCATTGTCTATATTCTGTGCCTCAGCCATGCCAGCCAAATCACCAAAATACCAATTATTGTTTTCCGGTTCATTTTCCGGACCATACCATAGTTTTTCGGTTGGCTTGCGCAGCAGTCCTGTTACGGACTGTCGCCCGCTTGACAGTGTGTCCGGACGATCTACCTGAACCTTCATAACTTCTGGCACCCAACCCCGGTTGATGATTATTGTGCCGCCTTGCTCTATTTCAAATGGTGTATAAAGATCATATCCCGGTTCACCATTGGGTCCGACGCTATACATAGTCATTTCTTTATCGTTGTAAAAACTACCAACAACAACTACTGACAGGTATTCCAACGCATCTAGATCAGGTGTTTGCTCCGGGACAGATACAGGTGCACTAAAAGCACGTTCCTCGATCTGGGCGATAAGCCCAAGTTTCCATTCAAGCCTGTGCACCTGCCAAAATCCAAGCGACAGCAAGCAAACAAGCATCACACCCGTAAATAGAGTGGGCCAAAGTCGGGGATTAAAGCTGTAGTTCGCCATGAATAAAAACCTAACCATTTACCAGAAATAAGAACACCCCGGTCTTGCAATTGACAGCGAGACCGGGGTGCCAGAATAATTTATTGTTGCTAGATTTTCTAGCCTGTTATCCCGATATAAATACAGAAGAACAAAACCAACCACACAACATCAACGAAATGCCAGTACCAGGCTGCCGCTTCGAAGCCAAAATGATGATCTGGTTTGAAGTGACCTGCATAAGCCCGGAACAGGTTAACCGTCAGAAAGATAGTACCAATAAGCACGTGGAAACCGTGAAAACCAGTCGCCATATAGAATGTTGAGCTATAGATACCGTCGGTGAAACCAAATGTTGCATGGCTATACTCATAGGCCTGTACTGCAGTAAAGAACGCACCCAAAAGAATGGTATAAAGCAGCATTTGCTTAAACATTTTACGGTCACCTTCCACAAGCGAGTGATGAGCCCATGTTACTGTGCAGCCAGAAAGCAGCAGAATGAGCGTGTTCACAAGTGGTAGATGCCATGGGTCAAGCACCTCAACGCCTTCCGGCGGCCATTGGAAACCAATTGCTTCCGTTGGAAACACACTTGCGTTGAAGAAGGCCCAGAACCATGCCAGGAAGAACATCACTTCAGAAATAATAAACAGGAACATGCCATAACGCAGACCAAGCTGAACTACTGGCTTATGGTGACCTTCATACTCGCCTTCTCGGATCACATCGCCCCACCAGCTGTATGCGCCGAAAATTGTCAGCAATGCACCAACAATTACAAGCGCGGAATGGCCAATAACAACAGCCGTTTCACCGCCATCGGTTTCATAAGAAATCAGCGGAATTTCATGCATATATAATACACCACCGAAAAACAGCATAAAGGCTGCAACTGAACAGAAGATCGGCCAATGGCTCGGATCTACCAGGTGGTAATTATGATTAGGTGCGTGTGAATCTGACATAAATTATTCCTTATATATCTATTCAAATTGTTTGTTGTAATCATCTACAGGGAAGAAAGTATAGGAAA
>JANQJN010000163.1 GCA_028281625.1 Emcibacteraceae bacterium
CGGAAGATATATTGCAGGAAGCGTTTTTGAGGACTTATCGCGCAAATGAACAGAACGATATTAGGTTTCCCAAAACATATATGTTTAAAACTGCAAAGAACCTCGCGATAAGAGAAAAAACAAAAATGGCTGCGCGCCTTACAGAATATATAGAGGATTATAGCGGCCCAACGTTCTCTAGTAATGAGCCTTCTGCTTTTGACAATCTGGAAAATAAACAAAATCAACAGCTTTTGGCCGCGGCGTTTGATTCTTTACCACCAAAATGCCGAAGGGTGACTGTGTTGAGACTTGTTTATGGCATGCCACTAAAAGATATTGCGCATGAAATGGGAATTACGTTGAGTACAACAGAAAAACATATCGCAAAGGGGCTTGAACGATGCGAGACATATGTTCGATTGCATAGTCAAGACTGCCAAATGACAAACGTTATTGAGGCTCAGCAGAAAAATAATGTCGGAGCTTCCGGTAATGACTGAGATCGTTAATTTTCCTAATGAACGGGCTATAATTGTTAAAGAAGCCTGCGATTGGCTTGCCCGAATGGACGCTAACGAGCTATCGAAAGAGGAACGGATTGAGCTGAATAAATGGATTGGTCAAAGCGAAATCCATAGAAACGAATTAGAACGGTTGGCAAATATTTGGGACAGCGTCGAAGCAGCCAAATTAGATCATATTTCGATTGATAAAACTGAAACCACCCCAATCACTGAAGAAACAATCGAAAAACCCAGGACACCAAATAGAAAAAAATATAGAATTGCTCTATCTGTTGCAGCAAGTCTATTGATACTTGCCTCATTTGGACTTCTCACACATTTTAATAATCTGGCTCACTTTAAGTCCACGAATGGTAAGTATGTTACTGCCATCGGCGAACAACAGACCATCCTGCTATCTGACGGCAGCGAATTAAAACTGAACACAGATACACTGGTCGAGGTAAATTACTACGATGGCATGCGAAATATCCATCTTTACAAAGGTGAAGCTCATTTCGATGTCGCTCATGACCCGGAAAAACCATTCACTGTCAAAGCTCAAAAAGGCGATGTCAGAGCATTGGGTACAGTATTTTCTGTGCGGGTTAAAGACAATAGAGTCAATGTAATTGTTGAAGAGGGTAAAGTTCGTATTCGCGCAAATGAGAATTTCAATCAGATTGAAGAAAATATCTTGGCAATACCGGAAGACATATTACCTGTTGAGCAAAAAAATATTGTTGTTGTTGCAAACGCTGGAAGAAATGTCGTGTTTGGAGAACAAGAAATAGAATCCATTGTTCAGGAAGAAAAAGAGGTAATCGAACGAAAATTTTCTTGGCGTCAGGGGATGTTGGCATTTGACGATGAACCGTTGTCAGATGTGATTGATGAAGTATCCAGATATACATCTCATAAAATTATAATAGCGGATCCTGATATCCGCTCACTTAGGGTTGGCGGGTATTATCCGATTGGTAAGATACAAGTCATATTTGATGCCCTGGAATTAAATTTGGATCTACATGTCAGACAGGTAGATGAGAAAACATACTATATCTCTCACAATGGCACTTAAATAACTCTTCATTTTCAAGTTCAAATTCCTATAAATTATAATAGAAATATTGCTTATTTCTTAAGTAGTTGGAGGCTGAATAGAACATTGAAGGATACAAAATTAATAAATAGTTTCAGAACCAGTAGCGGATTTCCTTTAACCGTGTCTCTTTTAAGACAAGGCCATATTTTACTGCGTCTACGCGTAGGTAATTTATCAATTTTAAAATCAGTAGATTTGGCTGAATTGGCGGAGGATGTAGTTTGATCACTAGGATTATCATCTGTATTTTCTGCACCGTGTCACTCGCGTGGCATGGTGCAGTGTGGGGTGATGTCGATCATCAGCGATCAGGACTAATAAAGTTCGATGTGCCAGGCCAGTCCGCAGATGACGGTCTACGTGAATTTGCCCGACAAGCAGGTGTTGCTGTTATTTTTCGCCAGAAAAGCGTCTCTCCCTTCACGACCAATATTGTGAAGGGAAGTTATGAAATTGATGTAGGTCTTGCTCGTTTGCTTGAGCAAACGGGTCTGGAGGGGAGAATCTCTGAAAATGGCACACTTGTCATCGAAACTTCAACTTCGCAAAGGCTTGCCTCTAATAAGTCTAGCGAAGGAATAAAAATGAAAAAAACTGAATCGAATACTCAATTAAAGAAAGGGACATCAAATTTTATTATGTCCTTTTTGGTAGCAGCAGGGCTTGTTGCACAGGATTCCAACTCATCTGCCAATGCACAACAAGCAGTTGTTGATGATAACGAAGAAGATGTGGTAGTTGTCACCGGTCGCAGAGTGTCTACAGCGGAAGACGCAATCGGAGTCGGCGAAGCTGGCAACACTGTATCAGTGACCCGTGCAGCGCTTTTATCTGCTCCCTCTGGTGTATCCGGATTAAAAGCTCTGGAAGGTTTACCGGGATTTAATGTTCAGACAGATGGTGCTTTAGGGTTATATGAGTTTGGTAATTCAGTAACCGTTCGTGCTTATAATTTTCAGCAGGTCGGATTTGTGCTTGATGGTATACCAATGGGTAGGCCAGACGCTTTTGGGGGGAGTCCAATCTTTCGATATGTTGATAATGAAAATTTGCAGCAAGTCAGAGCATCTCCCGGATCAGGGGATGTTTCTCTCCCCTCTGCGACCTCACTGGGTCCGGTAGTTGAATATTTAACCACTCCACCATCGGAAGAATTCGGCGCCACTATGCAGATAGCTTTTGGTGATGATAAACTCAGACGCAGTTTCATAAAGCTCGAAACTGGCGACCGTGGCGGTTTTCGTGGATACGTCAGTCGCTCGAAGACCGACAGTAATCTATGGCGAGGACCAGGAACGATCGACCGTGAGCATTTTGAGGCAAAAGTAAGATTTGATTTTGATGACAATTCTTACATTAGTGCCCAGATGGTCTACAACGACTTCTTTGATTACGATTCACCATCGATCAGCAGGGCTCAATATGAAGCCACAACGGATACCAACTCCTCAAGGGATGGTGTGGGCCGCAATATAGCATATCTTGGGACAGTTCCTGATCTGGGCGTTGGTACTGATGTCCAATTTCAGAATAGTGCATATACCGGATACTATATTGACCGCGTAAATATACGTGAAGACCTGCTGTTTGGTGTCACACTCGCTACTGACATCGCCGAGAATTTTGATGTCAAGATAACAGGATACTATGAAGATAAAGATGGCTTCGGCGTCTCGCCAGACAGCTATTCGAATACTTTAGGACATTATAACGAACAAATCGGTGCTGGGGTGCCTGCAGAATTTAACTTACCGCTTACCATGCCACGAGGTGTCCAATATGGATTGTCATCAGTGGGCGGTGACCGCAAGGGCGCGACAGCTACATTTACATATCACATTGAAAATCACAGAATAGAAATTGGCGGGTGGTTTGAAAATGAAACCTATAATCGTACGCAGTTACGCTTAAATAAAGAGGGCGGCAACCCGGCTGGTGAACTCATAGTTCCAAACGAAGTCGCCTACTACCGCAGAAATTATACCAGTGAAAGAGACTTCATTCAGTATAACGTAAAGGATGTTATCAATCTGCTCGATGATCGTTTAACGCTTGAAGTGGGCTTTAAAGGCTTGATGCTTGACTACAAGCTTTCAGGCTTCAGGGATTTTGATGACTATTCCCGCTCTGTAGGTGGTAATCCGGTCATCGGATTTGGCCCCCAGGTAATTCCAGCGGAGTTTAATGATGGATTCTTGCCGATGGCGGGTGTCGTTTATAAAATCACCGACAGAGAACAGTTGTTCGCCTCCTATTCTCAAAACTTCTCGTTACCGCGTGGCGCCGACGCATTATACGATAACATTGTGACCCCTGATATTAGTGGCGAGAGATCAACAAACTATGAAATTGGTATTCGCACAAACCAACCGACATTTAATGGTGCTTTGGCGTTCTATTACATAGATTTCGATGATCGCATTGAGACAGCTGGTCGCGAGGTCGCTGGTCAACCGGGATTAATTGAAACAATCGCTCAGAATGTTGGCAGTGTAGAGGCATACGGCATCGAATTTACCGGCAACTGGAAACCAGACTTTTTCCAGGATTACGCGTATATTTCAGCAAACCTTACTCACAATGTTGCGACCTTTAAAAACGACATTAATGATAGCGGTGGAAATCCCCTGGGTATTGAAGGTAACTTGCTCCCTGACAGCCCAAAATGGCTGGCGACAGTTGGTTTGACGATTGAACCAACTGATTGGATAATTGCTAATGTTAGCGCACGCTATACTGGCATGAGGTATGCTGACTTCATTAATACACAGGAAATGGAATCTTATACTGTTGTTGATGCGTACATTGAATTTGGTAGTGGCGTTGAAGAAATTGGCCCGCTAAAAAATCTCAAGACACGTGTTAATGTGACCAACTTGTTTGATACTGATACGCTGTCTTTCACATTTGGCACAATAAACGGTACGGCCTTCTATAGACCGCTGTCACCGCGGACATTCCAAGTATCAATTGGTGCAGAATTCTAAATTCCCCCGAAACTACTTATATAGCCGGGTTTAATATCCCGGCTATTTTTTTACATTAAATTTTCTGATATTATGCCACTTGGCCCGACTGCTGTACTGGCTCTGTTTCCTTCGGCGTCATACCCACCTGCCCTTTAAAGCTACTGTCGGTTACATAAAGGTTCGCCAGCGCTTCGGCCACATATTCCTTCGTAAAAGAAAGCTCAACACCCTGGTATTTACAGTTTGAAATCACCTGGTCGATGATAAATTTCGGCTGGTATGCTGCCAAAGATTTGCCGGATGCCTTCACAATCTGATGCACTGTGAACTGGAAGATTTCTTCGGTAAGCTGAAGACCAGCTTTGCGGGCCACGGCGGTATAAATCGCCTTGAAAGCATCCAGTGAAGGATCTTTGGTTTCAAGCTTATAAGGTATGCGACGCAGGAACGCTGGATCCATAAGATCATCCGGTGCCAGATTGGTCGAGAAAATCACCAGCTCATCGAAAGGAAGTTCAAACGACTTACCGCTATGAAGCTTTAGGAAATCAATCCTGCTTTGTAGTGGCACAATCCAACGATTAAGAAGCTGCTCCGGGCTTACTTGCTGACGACCAAAGTCATCAATGATGAAAGTGCCATTAAGCGCTTTGATATGCAGTGGTGCTTCATAATATTTGCTGACTTCGTTATATTTTAGATCCAGCATTTCCATATTAAGTTCGCCACCGGTAATGATCACTGGCCTTTTACACGGTACATAACGCTTATCTGTCATTTCCCGGAATAACTTGCGGCGTTCTTCTGGTGGGTTTTCCACTTCAACACTGTTATGCACTGAACCATCGAAAACCTTGATGATTGTTCCGTTTACTTCAATAGCATGGGGGATATAGATCACACTTTCGAAAATATGCGCTACTTTTTCCGCAACGGTAGTTTTACCATTTCCGGCAGGTCCATAAATCAGAATACTCATGCCGGAATTCACTGCAGGGCCAAGCTTTCTGGTAAACTCATCGGGAACTACGATATCGGAGAAGGCTTGTTCAATATCTTCTGGCGATACGCGCTCATCTCCAATTGCTTGGGCTCGAACCTGCTCACAATACTGCGAAAGCGGGATCGGCGCCGGGCCAAAGTACTGGTTTTGATTAAGCGCGTCTTGAACAAATTTTCTACCGGCACTGGTCAGGTTGTAACGAAGGGCGCCCATGCCATTGGCTGTACTCGCCATCGTTCCAACGGATTCAATTTGTTTTCTGTTAACTAAGGCTTGAAGGGCTTGCTCAACCACATTTGTTGGAAGCTTTATCTCATCGGAAAGCTGAACCACGGTTTCAAGGTTTTCCAGATACATGCCTTTACCAATGAGCTGCAGCACAAGATTAGGGTCATAGCCCACTTGGCTAAGTTTCAATGGTGCTTTTGGCTCATACATCATGGCATTTTTCCCTTCACAAAAATTTGTTGAAAGGAGTATCGCAAACAATCGTTACGTAAGGGTTACCGAAAGATTAGAATTTTTACGAAAATGACCAGAGAGTTGAAGTCGGGCGCTTTTTGTGGTTTCATAAATGATCACAAAATATCTGGGGAGATATATGGGTAAAGACGTAGAAATATTTGAAATAACCGACAAAGATCGGAAAGCGTATGCCGCGCGGGTCCATGATTGTATGGACGCTTTAAAACAAGTGCTCGCCAAACCAGGTTTCGGCGAAGGGGATATCAGCCTAGGTGCGGAGCTTGAAGCCTGCATCGTCGATGACAAAGGCGACGTGGCCCCCATCAATCAGCAGATTCTTGAAGATCTGAATGATCCACGCTTTCAGCACGAGATAAACAAGTTTAATCTTGAATTTAACATGTCACCCGTGCCAGCCAAAGGCGCACCCTTTACCGCCATGCGCGAAGAAGCAGATGAAGCATTACACAGGGCACTGGACACGGCGGCAAATCATAACGCCAGACTGATGCTCACCGGGATTTTGCCCACACTAGGCGAAAACAATTTCGGCGAAGAATTTATGACGGACGTGGGCCGCTACCATATGCTTGATCGTGAGCTATACAACATGCGCGGTGAAAGCTTCAAAATCAACATTGATGGCAAAGACCCGCTTAAATATGAATGCGATAATGTGACCCTGGAAGGTGCAAACACATCCTTTCAAGTGCATCTTCGTGTGGAGCCGGAGCGTTTCGCGGATACCTTTAATTCCGCACAGATAATTACACCTCTCGCGCTTGCATTATCGGCCAATTCACCGCTGTTTCTGGGGCATCGCCTCTGGCATGAGACGCGGGTAGCGTTGTTTAGGCAAAGTATCGATTACCGCCACCGGGACGACGTGAATTGGCGCCAGCCTTCACGCATATCATTCGGTTATGGCTGGGTGCGCAGAAGTGTATACGAATGTTTTGCAGAAGCTGTCGCCCTTTATCCGTCGCTGTTTCCGCTCCTTAGCGATGAAGATCCGCTTGAAGTGATTAAGACAGGAAAACTACCAAAACTTGAGGAACTGAACTTGCACATGGGTACCACCTGGCCCTGGAACCGCGCAGTTTACTCTCATGCGGATGGCGGGCATTTGCGGATTGAACTGCGTTCCCTTCCCTCAGGCCCAACGCTGGTGGATATGATGGCAAATGCAGCCTTTTTCATTGGCCTAACCGTGGGACTACGTGAGAAAGTGAACAGGATGCTGCCTTATATTCCGTTCCGATTTGCGGAATATAACTTTTACCGCGCGGCTCAATCTGGAATGGATGCCAACATCATCTGGCCAACACCTCGGCAACGCGAACCTGTGCAGCGCCCAATCATTGACGTGATCCATTCACTGCTTCCACTAATGGATGCCGGTCTTGGCGAACTTGGCGTCGATGACGCGGAAATTAAAAAATACAAAAAAAATATCGAAAACCGTCTACGGGCACGGATTACAGGTGCCGGCTGGCAACTGTTGATGCTGGAAAAATATAAA
>JANQJN010000023.1 GCA_028281625.1 Emcibacteraceae bacterium
GTGATCGACTATGCGCGGCAGAATAAACTCTCTGACAGGCTGTTCGCTGTGGTGGATCCCAACAATGAAGCGTCACTTAATGTGGTGCGTAAACTGGGACTTGCGTTCGAAAATGAGCTCTGGATCGAAGAGTATGACTATCCGGATTATTTGTTTGCGCTTTATTTTGATGGTTGATCGAGCGCTGCCTTACAGAAACGGCCGTACGTCAACAGCTTTAAGCCTCGTGTCAATTTCAAGCAGGTTTTTAAGGATTGCCGTGTGCCCCTGACCGCCGATCACCACAATGCGTTCACCGGGTTTCGCGTGTTTCTGGATTTTGGCATACATGCGAAAATTTCTTTCCCACCAGCTTGCGGTCGCATCAACGCCTTCATGATTTCCCTCGCTCGCCACTGCATTGGTCAAGAGGTAGAAATCCATATTCTTGCGATCAAATTCCGGCTCATTATAGACACTCAGTAACTCTCCAAGGGTCATAGTTCGCTGCTTTTCATTGATTTCATTGGTGATGTCCTCAATCAATTTATCCATCATGGTTGCTGTGTCCGGTGCCACTTCAGGCAACACGTGAAAAAGCGCATCTGCTTTCCAGGGTACTGTGCGATCGTCAAAGCTGGCAATGGCGGCACCCGCTTTTTTTGCGATGCGAAAACCCATTTGCTCCGTTTCATTGACACTTAAGGCATGGGAACCTTTCACATAGTTGGCATACCGCTCCTGGGTCGCTTCATCATCATCTTCATCATATTCCAATAGTACGAGTGTTGGTTTGAACTCCTCGGCAATGCGCTGGGTGAGTTCTTCAAGATACTGCTGCGGCTCTTCTTCCAGCACATTAAAAGCTTCGGTTTTAACTTTATCAAGACCGGGATTACTAAAATGAAACAGACCAATCATCAACACTTGCGGTGTTTCTTCTTCGGCCAGTGCGGCATTTCCAGACATCATAACGACGAGAAAGACCAATAAAACTTTGATATATTGAGCTGATAAGAGCCGGCAAATCATGTAATATTCCTTTAATTTAAACATACTGAATTTTATTCTATAACATTAGACGCGCAATGATGGCATTTGGATGCAGGAATCAAGGTAATCATTGACTTTTGCGCGTTAGCCCCTATTGTGCGCGCAAGAGGTGGGAGATAAATTGGAAGAGAACATTAGGAATTTGGTCACTATATGAGTTTTGATTATCTAGGATTGAGCGATGAGCTCCTGTCGGCAGTAAAAGATGCTGGCTACGAAGAACCCACACCTATCCAGAAAAAAACCATCCCGAGCACCCTGCAGGGCCGCGATATCCTTGGTATTGCGCAAACAGGAACCGGCAAGACTGCCGCATTCACACTTCCGATGATTGATATATTAAACCAGGGCCGTGCGCGTGCCCGTATGCCGCGCTCGCTGATCCTGGAGCCCACCCGCGAACTCGCCGCACAAGTGGAAGAAAGCTTCGATAAATATGGCGCTAATTCGAAACTGACCTGTGCGCTTCTGATTGGTGGTACCGATTTCGCCGGGCAGGTGAAAAAACTTGATAAAGGTGTGGATGTGCTGATCGCGACTCCCGGCCGCCTGCTTGACCATATGGAGCGGGGCAATGTGATGCTGACCGGTGTTGAAGTGCTGGTGGTGGATGAAGCAGACCGTATGCTCGATATGGGCTTTATCCCGGATATTGAACGCATCTGTAAAATGCTCACTAAAAAAGTACAGTCGTTGTTCTTCTCCGCGACCATGCCGTCGGAGGTCCGGAAATTAACGGATACCTTCCTTAAAGATCCAAAAGAATTTGAAGTTTCACCGCCGACACAGACTGCATCAACGATTACAGAAAACCTGGTGCGCTTCAAAGGAAACGACAATGTGAAACGCCAGGTACTGCGTCACCTGATTGATGAGCAGGACATCAACAATGCGATTATCTTCTGTAACCGCAAAAAAGAAGTGAAGGTCGTCAATAAGTCGCTCAATGTCCATGGCTATAGTGCGGCAGAACTTCATGGGGATCTTCACCAGGATACCCGTATGGAAACGCTGGGCCGCTTCAAGGACGGTGATCTTAAAATCCTCGTCGCCAGCGACGTGGCGGCGCGCGGGCTTGATATTCCGGATGTAAGCCATGTGTTTAATTTTGATGTGCCATCAAACCCCGAAGATTATGTCCACCGCATTGGTCGAACCGGCCGCGCTGGCAAGGAAGGTACTGCTTTTACGCTAGCCTCCCAGTTTGACAAAAAATATCTTGATGCTCTCAATCGTTTCTTGGATAAAAAAATCCCAATGTTTAAGGTGCCCGCGGAAATTCTGGAAGACCGTAAAGCAAAGCGTAAAGAGCGCCCGACAAAACGGGATCAAAAGCCACGAGCCAAAGCAGTCGGGCAAGAAGATACAAGTCCAAACACCATCGTTGGTATGGGCGATCATGTGCCGGATTTTCTCACTCGATAAAAATTATTATTTTTCAATAACTTAAATAATTTTTATAGTTAATATTACGTTAACATCTACTTAAAATTTTATTCATCTAACGCGCTGATGAATATGTTAAATTCCTATCTACTATTTAACTAAATTTTAAAAATATAAATCTACTATTAACCATAGACTCAAGCGGTGCTTTTGGCGGGGTATAGCCTGTTTGAGAAAAGCGGCAGTAAGAAAAAAAGAGAAACAAATAAAGAAAATGACGAAGTTTCTATCCGATAATGATAAAGAATTTATCTGGCAGAATTCAGGCAATGCCATCGGCATGATGACCGAATATCAGGTCGTGCCTACCCCAAAAAACTATCATCTCTGGTTTACGCATACGGCGCAGTCGGATCTTAATCTTTCCAAAGTGATCGACAATATGATCGCTAAGAACATGCCGTTTAATGAAGAGCTGAACGACAAGCTTTACGAAAAATTCTTTTCAGCGGAAAAGGAACTTAAAGCGGTTGTGGAAACCGGCGCAAAATTTCAACAGGAGCTGGCGAAGATTGTTTCCGCAATTAAAGAAGCTGGTGATGATACCGCTGAACATACGGAGGCGCTGGTAAGTCATATGGATAAGCTTGCCGATTTTGAAGGGGCAAGCGAGCTACGCGATATTATCGAAGTCGTGATTGCCGATACGGACAAGATCAAAAAAAGAAGCCAGCAGCTAGAGACCAAACTTGAAGAAAGCTCAATGAAAATCGAAGGGCTTCAAACCAATCTGGAAAATGCCCGCCTTGAAAGCCGCACGGACGCGCTGACCAATATCGGCAACCGAAAATATTTCGAAGAAAAAATTGCTGAATATCATCAGAACTTTGCGAAAATGAGCCATGACCTATGTCTGATCCTCTGTGATATAGACTTTTTCAAAAAGTTTAACGATAACTACGGTCACCAAATCGGTGATCAGGTACTCAAGGTTGTTGCTCATGTGATCAAGAAAGAACTGGGTCTTCAGGGATCCGCTGCTCGCTACGGTGGCGAGGAATTTGCCGTGCTGCTTCCCAAAGCAAAACTCGCTGAAGGCATTGAACTTGCTGAGCGTA
Organism: Emcibacteraceae bacterium; assembly: GCA_028281625.1. Classification (GTDB taxonomy): domain Bacteria; phylum Pseudomonadota; class Alphaproteobacteria; order Sphingomonadales; family Emcibacteraceae; genus Pseudemcibacter. Next base: position 3,537 of record JANQJN010000023.1, read on the forward strand.
TCCGCACCGTAATTTCACAGCGTATCATTAAGAATAAAACAACAGGCGCTAACTTCGGCCGCATCACCATGTCATTTGGCGTTGCAAACCTACACCGTGATATAAGCGCCGACGATTTGATCCAGAAAGCGGATTCTGCGCTTTACCTGGCCAAATCAAGTGGCCGCAATATGGTTCAAAGCGAAATGGAACTGGACCAAGTGGTCTCAGGCGACAGCATTTCTGCGTAGTCGCTACTCCTCTTTCAATCCCATGTAAATTTCTAACTGTTCGGTGATGCCGGGATGTTTTAGGCCAGCGATACGGGCTTTGCTGAGTGCCTCCTTCGGCTTTTCACCGTCCACATCATACAAATGAGCCGCAAGGATCATGGACGCCCGGTCACCAGAGCCGCAGTGAACAAGAACGTCACCATCGCTGGTATTATCAATAATACCGAGAGCTTTTTTAAGTTCTTCGATATTGAGCTTGCCGTCATTGATATCACCGTAGCGATCATTATAGATCCGCGCGCGGTGAAATTTGAGTCCGGCGGCCTCAGCTATTTTTTCTTCTTCAAAACCACCATTTTCCTTGGCCGCTCTGTTGGTGATTACCGTGGTGATGCCGCGCTCCTTCATCATGGCAAAGGCTTCTTCCGGTGGCTGGCTTGAAATATAGAAGTTTTTATATTTTACAATATTACTGATGCCGCCAAAGGACTCTACCACCTGTACGGAACGATCTATGAAGCGGTGAAAACGCGGGACAGACCATTCGCTAACCATGCCCGCGGCAGCGGCCACATCGTAAGCCGCCTCCCGCGTATAGCCATAATCACGATAAAGGATCAAGCCCAGCGTCGATGCCACGCGCTGACCGTGGCTGCAATGAAGCAGGATTTTTTCGCCTCTGCCCGTGGCTTCATCGATGGCCACTTTTATTTCAGTAAGCGCTTCATCGCTAAACTCAGCATCAAAAGTGGGCGCGGTCATATAGGGAATTTGTTTGTAAGTGATTCCCTGCGCTTCTACGAGCGCCTTTTCATCAAATCCGATGTCTTCTTTAAATTCACGCAGGTTTATCACCAGATCAAAGCCTTGATCTTTAAACATTTTTACCGTGTCTTCGTCGGGCTGCGCAGCGTAGACCACATTGCCGTAATAGGGCGTTTTGGTTAAGTTCCCGAACGGCATATGAACCCCTTCACGGGTCCTGTCCGTCGCCGCAAGCCTGGCCGTCTGCGCGCAAGCGGTGGTGCTGACAATGATTATCAGCACCAAAGCGCTCAAAAAATGTTTAAGCAGTGCCATCAGCGTTCCAGTGATTTAAAATATTCATCAAGGGCCGCGGTTACATTTTGGCTGGTGAGCCCGGCATCCCCGGCAACCTTCATTGCATCTTCGGTGGAATATCCGTGGTCAATCACGAGTGACGCCGCCAACGCCCCTGCGGCCCTTTGACCGGAGCCACAATGAAGCAGGACCTTTTTTCCACTCGCAGCTGTTGCGGTTAGAATTTTACTGATCTCTTCGATGGAATTATGATCAACCGCCCGCGGGCGATCATCATAACTGCCTTTATAAAAAGACACGCGGCGAAACTCCATGCCGCTTTCTTCCACAAGCTGCTGTTCGTCAAACCCGACATCTTCATCGTCAAATTTTACGCTCAGCACCATATCATAGCCCTCACCCTTGAGCAGAGGTATGGTCTCCTGATCCGGTTGGCCGCTATATGTCACGTGGCCAAGTGTTGGATCATCTTCCAGATTGCCAACAGTAAGTGGCTCATTGATGGATGTGAGGTCTGTCTCCTGCTGAGCAGACGCCATATTGACGCTCAATAATATGATCCCCAATGCTGATATTAATGCCTTCATTTTCCTGCTTCCTGTTAATTTAAGCTATCCAGATAATCATTGTGAATGCGTGTAATAAACTCGCTGGTCATGCCCGCATCCTTGGCGATAGCGTTCGCTTCTTCGCGGGAATGCCCCGCTTTAACCAGCGCCGCGCCAAGCAAAGACCCCGCGCGCTGTGAATGCGTGCAATGCAACATGATTTTGGTACCATTGTTACCTGTCATTTCAATAAGACCAAGCAGCTCATCAACTGCCGCCGGGTCCACTGCACGGCCTTTCATATAAGGGATTTGAATGAAGGGAAGTCCTTGTTCCTCAACGGCTTTTCTCTCGTCGTAACCTTCGTCTTCACTTTCACCGCGAATACTGATGACCATTTTAATACCATGGTCCTTAAGCATGCCAACGGTTGCCTTGTCGGGCTGATCAGCAAAGATCACATGGCCATATTGACTGACCACTTCCATATTGCCAAATTTTTCCTGATCCCCCTTTACAGCGAGCGGCGAATTTTGAGCGTAAGAAGCGTTTAGAGCAAGAAAAACTGCAAAGACAACATACGCAAAACACATCGCTAGTTTTTTGAAAATTGTTTGAAAGATCATGGTGTAGTTCCTGTTGTTATTGGTTATCAGAAAACTATAGGGATTTTGCAAAGACGCATCAACAGCATAATGAGCCATATTAAATTATTTTCTTGTTTTGTTCTTTTTTGTTCTTGACTCACTCAGCGCGATAAATTAGAACATAATTAGAACAAATAATAATAACGGAGCATAAAATGGAAATCCTGTTTCAACTTATCGGCTTAAGCTTTATACCCTTGCTAGGCATTCTGATTTGGGGTGGTGTGAGTGAAATATTCGTTGGCCTTCGGGAACATTTTGGCGCGCGCCCGCCGTTCATTGTTGAACTTCCGTTTAAAGAAAAAGCAAAGGACCTCGCAAGCAGCGTTGGATTTAGAAAAATCGATACAGAATTTTGTCGCAGCTAAATCAACCTTTGTTAATCTGATCAAATTTATCCATTTCATAATTGATCGACCATTCGATCATTTTTCTGTACATATCACACACTAAATCCGGATCCGCACCTGCTTCCTTGGCATAGGCGGCAACCTTCATCACCACATCCCTCACCCGTTCTTCGTCGCGTACAGTATTCCGGTCTTTTTTAATTCTGGCGGCCTGATCCATAAAACTCTGGCGGATGCGGATCATATCCACAATGGCACGGTCAAGCGTATCAATCTCAAGGCGCAGATCCGCCATGGTTTCGCACTCCTCTTCGCGAAGGCCAATATATGATTTTAAGTTTTGTGTATTCATTTGATGTCTCTGGATTTTCTCTCGAAAATCCTATTTAATTTCATATAGTTAAATGAGTAATTAGTTTAAGGTATTTGTCGCTTCCCTGACCAGGCACGGCACCTGCCGGTTTTTTAGTTCCTGACAGTTATCCTGAGCAGCATTATAATTATCGAACTGGCCGATGATCAGTCGGTATCGGGTTTGATTATCGGCGGTGACAACTTCCCTGATTTCTATTTCCTGATTGGTAAGCAGGTCCGGCGCCAAAGTTTGCAATCGGCGCCAATCGGTATTCACATCATTTTTGCTACGGTAAGACCCCAACTGCAGTTGATAATGCTCAAGCGGCGTAATATTAGGTACCGGCACCATTTCTTCCGAATCCACGGTAGGAGCTTCCTCTTCTGGTTCTGCCGTAACGGCAACCTGGACCTCTTCTGGCTCAGGTTCCTGCATCTGTTCCTCAATAGCCACAGGCATTCCCTCTCCTTCAGAATTTAAAATATCTTCAAGCATCTGACGCTTGGGATCAATGGAAACCACTGACGGTGTTTTTTGCTCATCAACCTGTACCACGGCTTCTTCCTGCGGCAGTTCATCTTCGGGGAAGGCGGAAAGGTTTAAAAAGATCGCCTGCGCCCGTCTTTGGCTGGAAAGGGTGCGCAGCCAGGCATAGCGCTGCATGTTATTGTCAATTTCTTCTGGTGTCTGCAATGTCCGGGCCATGGTTCGCGCAGCTTCCTCTTCACCGGACAAGGCGTACACCATAATCAGGTTTTGCTGCGCGGTTGTTTGGCTGTAATCAAGGTTTACTGCCTTACTAAGCAGACGAATGGACGGTGCAAATTCATCCTCAAACGCCAGCGATAGAGCAAGATTGTTTAAAAGCGAAATATGGTCAGGGCTGATGGCAAGACCGCGCCCATAAGCATTTTGCGCCTGCTCATGAAGCCCTTCCAGATCATAGGCAAGGCCGATGCTGTTATAAATGCGGTAATTGTTCGGTGATTTTTCTGCTGCCGCTTCAAGATATTCTATCGCTTCCAGTGAGCGGTTGTTCTGGACCATCATTTGTCCAACACCGAGCTGCGCTTCACCGTTATCCGGGTCCAGTGCCAGCACCTGCTGATAGTAGACAATCGCACCATCTGTTGCACCAAGACGCTGATATATCTGACCAAGAGCCACCCTGCTTTCCACATGGCCAGGGTTTTCATTGGCCGCACGCTGATAAAGGCGAATGGCGTTGGTATAGTCACCAGCAATTCTGAAACTTTCCGCCATTTTCATCAGCGACGGACTTGAAAAAGCGAGCTCGCCATCCACACGGCGATCCTGCACCAACGCATCATCACCATAATCCGGTGCAAACTCACCGTCACTGCCACACCCCGAAATGAGGGAAACTAAAACGGAAGTGATTAAAAGTCGTTTGGAAAGCGTTGAAATAGCAGGCATATCGTTAATTTCATCTCGATATTAAAAAAATAATTATATCATTGATATACTATAAATCCTTAATATAATACAGGAAATTTAAATATATAAAAAGCAACCAATTCATTAACAAATTGTTAAAATATAGTTGTTAATTTAGGGTGAGTTTTATTAAGTAAGGACTAAATATGGTTGATATTGCAGCAGCAAGCGCCGCGTCATCACAGATTCAGGTTGATGCAGGACGCAGTAGTTCGCAAGAAAATGCGGCTATTGCCAAGGACGCCGAAGAAGGCAAAATCGAAGATTCTGTCAACGAACGTAAGGCCGTTGAAGCAGATACAGGGCCAGGTGTGGGCAACAACGTCGACATTCAAGCCTGACGACCACCCCCAAAAGGGTTGGACAACCAAGAGATTCAGAATAAAAAAGGCACATCTCCGTTCTCGGGGACGTGCCTTTTTCTTTGAAAATCTTTTCTTTTAGTCTTCTTTTTTCGGCTCCGGTGCCACCGTACGCAGGTGAAGCTCGCGAAGCTGCTTCATTTCAACGTCACTTGGTGCATTCATCATCAGATCTTCCGCCTTCTGGTTCATCGGGAAGACAATCACTTCACGAATATTCGGCTCATCAGCGAGCAACATTACGATACGATCAACACCCGGAGCAATGCCACCATGGGGAGGTGCGCCGTATTTAAGGGCGTTTAGCATCCCTGCGAAGCGCTCCTCAACCACTTCAGGGCCGTATCCGGCAATTTCGAAAGCCTTATACATAATTTCCGGCACGTGGTTTCTGATTGCGCCAGAAGAAAGCTCAATACCGTTACAAACGATATCATACTGGTAGCCCAGGATATCTTCCGGTGCCATGGTTTCCAGCGCTTCCATTCCGCCCTGCGGCATTGAAAACGGGTTATGGCTGAAGTCCAGTTTCTTTTCCACCTCGTCATATTCATACATTGGAAAATCAACGATCCAGCAGAATTTAAACTCATCATCGGTGATAAGCTCAAGATCCTCACCCACCTTGGTGCGGGCATGCCCGGCAAGCTTCGCGGCGTCTTCATCCTTCCCACAGGAGAAGAAAACACCATCATTGCCATCCAGTTCAGCAATTTCCATAAGCTTTTTGATACGGTCATCATCAAGGTTCTTGGCGATCGGGCCCATGGCTTCACCATCCTTGAAGCGGATGTAACCAAGACCGGCATATCCTTCTGAGCGCGCCCAATCGTTCATCTTATCAAAGAAGGACCGCGGCTGGCTGCCCCCTGCCCCTGGTGCCGGGATTGCGCGGACCACCGCACCATTTTTAATGGCACCGGCAAAGATACCAAAGCCTGAACCATCAAACACTTCGGTGGCATCGTAGATTTCAATCGGGTTACGAAGATCCGGCTTATCGGAACCATATTTTAGCATCGCATCTTTAAACGTGATGCGCGGGAATGGCGCCTGGGTTACTTTTTTATCGGAAAACTCTTCGAAAACGCCCTGCATCACCGGCTCAATGGCCGCGAACACATCATCTTGTGTCACATAGGACATTTCCATATCAAGCTGATAAAATTCACCTGGGCTACGGTCAGCGCGGGCGTCTTCATCACGGAAGCATGGTGCAATTTGGAAGTAGCGATCAAAACCGGCAATCATCAAAAGCTGCTTGAACTGTTGCGGTGCCTGCGGCAGGGCATAAAATTTACCCGGGTGCATACGGCTTGGCACCAAAAAGTCCCGCGCGCCTTCTGGCGATGATGCGGTCAGAATTGGTGTTTGAAATTCCTTAAAGCCCTGATCGACCATACGGCGGCGGATGCTCGAAATGATATCGGAACGCAACACGATGTTGTTATGAATACGGTCACGACGTAGATCCAGAAAACGATATTTAAGACGAATATCTTCCGGATATTCCTGATCACCAAAAACAGGCATTGGAAGCTCCTCTGCAGCGTTCAGCAGATCAACTTTCTTAACCAGTATCTCAACCTCTCCGGTTGGAAGCTCCGGATTGATCGCTTCATCGTCCCGTTTGATCACTTCCCCTTCAACGCGGATCACACTTTCGGCGCGGACATTTTCAGCAAGATCAAAAATATCCTTGAAGTCACTATCAAAAACACATTGGGTAATGCCATAGTGGTCGCGAAGGTCAATAAACAGAAGACCACCGTGATCCCGCTTGCGGTGCACCCAGCCGGACAGACGCGCGGTTTCACCAACTTGGTCCACGCGAAGCTCATTACAGGTATGAGATCTATATTCGTGCATATTCTTTCTACATCTTTTTAAATATTCAGATTTAATTTAGTGTCTTTTTGTGCTTTATTGTCGCTTTGTCAAGTTAATCTTTAATTTGAGCCAATATATTAAGGGCATATATGAGTGTAATTACATCCAATGACGATTTAAAAGCCTTGTGCGAGCGGCTTTCAAAATCCGATTACGTCACAGTTGATACAGAATTTCTGCGTGATAAGACCTACTATTCAAAGCTTTGTCTGATCCAGATCGCAGATGACAATGAATATCACGCCATTGATACTCTGGTCAGCGGGCTTGACCTCACGCCATTTTACGACCTGATGGAAAATCAATCCGTGGTCAAAGTTTTCCACGCCGCCAAGCAGGATATTGAAATATTCGTCAATCAGGCGGGCGTGGTGCCGCGTCCTTTGTTCGATTCTCAAATCGCTGCCATGGTGTGCGGTTTTGGGGATAGCATCGGTTATGAAAAACTGGTGATCGCCCTTTGTAATGAACAGCTTGACAAAAGCACCCGATTTACGGATTGGTCCCGCCGTCCGCTTACCGAGCGGCAGATCGATTATGCCCTTGGTGATGTGACGCACCTTCGGATCATTTATAAAAAGCTTAAAGCAAGGCTCGAAAAGTCCGGCCGCGAACATTGGCTTGATGAAGAACTTGCGGAACTTACCACCAAAGAAACTTACATCATCCGACCAGAAGAAGCTTGGAAACGGATCAAGATCAGGAACAACAACCGCCGCTTTAATGCGATCGTGCGTAAAATTGCACAGTGGCGCGAGAGCCAGGCACAAAGCCGCAATATGCCCAGAAACCGCATCATGCGCGATGAAGTGTTGTTGGAGCTTGCCGCCGTGCGCCCACAACATACAAATGCACTGACCAGCGTGCGCGGCCTTGGTGCCAACTTTGCGTCGAGCAAAGGCGGCAAGAGCGTGATTGCTGCCATTAAAGAAGCTCTGGATCTTCCGGACGACCAACTGCCGGTAATTTCCAGACGCCCGCCACCCTCGCAAAATACCGATCCTATTGTGGAACTTCTCAAAGTTCTGCTGAAGCTCGTGTGTAAGCGTGAAAATGTCGCACCCAAACTGCTTGCCAATGTGGAAGATCTTGAGAAAATCGCTGAAGATGACAACGCGGACGTCAAAGCGCTGCATGGCTGGCGCTATGATCTTTTTGGCAAAGACGCCATCGCGCTTAAAAATGGCAAGGAAGCCTTCGCAATCAAAAATGGTGAAATTTTCATCTTCCCGATCGATGATCAAGACCTAAACGATGAGCAATGACTGGAAAAAGCTGAAGAATGTATCCGCGTGGGTTTCACCTTACGATGTTTTTAAGCCTGCATTCATTGAGGACTATGACAACGGCACTTATGTGGTTCGGCTTTTTGACCGTAAGCCGCTTTCCGACCAGCAATTTTCTTCGTTAGCGGATGCTGAAAATCTTGCCAGTCGAGATGGAAGAACCCTGATTGAGGAACACGTCCTACCGCTTTTTAATGATAACGGCAATGATATCCCCACTGGGCAGATTTTCGAATATTGGTACAAAAAAGATGCGGCAGTGCCCTATTATGTGATCATTAATATGACCCCTGGTGAAAAGGTAACGGTCCAATCGTTAATGGGGGATAACAAAGCGCTGTTTGAATTTGATAGTTACGAACAAGCGCGCATCGCCCTTTGGCAGGATATCTATGAACGCGTGGATGAACTTGATCCAGATTAATTTTTAGCTTTTAAAATCAAAATTATAGTTGTCGTCAATTTTACCGTCTAGCTCAAGAAAGTTCGCCAGATCTATGTGGCGTCTTTTAACCACATCATTGATGATATCGATTTTTTCAGGGTTCACATTGAGCAGCAGTTTACGCTTGGTCACACTTAGTTCCGCTAGCTTTAGGCCACGAGCTGTTCCCGCAGAAAGTCTCTGGGCAAGCCGCAGTGCCAAACCAACTTTCTGGGCATAATACATATCTTCCCTACTGATCAACGACTGTGCAATTTCCACCTGCCGTGTTTTATTGTCGGAGCCGCCATAACAAACATAAAGCGCCATGGCGATCAGGCCGGCACCCCAGTGATTGATTCCGCTAAGACGACCATAAAGCACCTCCGCAACAACTTTATCTGCACGATACTCTGGATGACCGCGCCATCCCACGTCGCTCAATATGCACATGGCAAGACGAAGACGTTTGTGCTCTTCCGTTTCATCTTTGAACAGCGGACTGATCCAGTCATAGATACGCTTACCGTGTTCCGGGAAGCGGCCGGTCATTTCTGCCACCTGATGGCAGCCAACAATAAGCGGGTCTTGCTTACTGACTTCCGGCGCCATTTGATCATAAAGAACCCCTTCTCGCACCCCAAAGGCAGACACAATAAATTTTGACGGCTTAATGATCTTAAGAAGCCGGTAAAGTGATAATGATGCCAGCGATATGATCGCCACCCGTTTATCGGAAATATAGGGCCGGTATTCATCAAGATCGAGCAGGCTTGCTCTTGAGATGCGCCTTGCGAGCGCGGTGATTTCATCCACCGGAATCACATAGTTATGCATGTTAATATGCTGATATCCCACAACTTTCATATGAATTCGTGCAAGCGCACGCCACGCGCCGCCAACAGCATAAAACTTGGATCCGCGCATTTCCTTTAACCACTTAACCTGCGAAATTTCCTGCTTTACCTTGCGTTTGGGGCTATCGATCCAGCGCCCTTTCTGATCTTGAAGGCGAAGTGGGCCAATAGGAAGCGTCACTTCATTGGAAACCTGCTTGTCCTCAACAAACGCAAGCTCAAGACTACCACCACCAAGGTCACCAACAATACCCTTCGCGTGGGGAACCGCACAGATCACACCGCAACCCGAAAGACGTCCTTCCTCAAGTCCCGTTATGACTTCGATATCAAGTCCAGTTTTTTTCTTAACTTTTTTGATAAAATCGGGTCCGTTCTTCGCGTCCCTAACCGCTGATGTGGCGACAATACGCGGATCATTTATATCCATCTTATCAAGCAGCATGGCAAAGCGCTTCAGCGTGGAAATCGCCAGATCCATGGCGACCTTGATCATCTTTCCTGTTTCAGAAACGCCGCGACCAAGGCCACAGAAAACTTTTTCATTAAATACAACATAGGGTGCTCTTTCACGGTTTTCATAAACAACAAGGCGAACCGTATTAGAGCCAATATCGATTACGGCAAATTTTCCCAATTAGTAGTCCCTACACACTGTTTAGTCGTTATCTTCTTTTATCGCTTTTCCGGTACCAGATAAACTAGGATTTGTCATAAAATAGTGATGCGCGGAGAAAGTTTCGCCTTCTATCTCTACTTTTTTGTAGCGATCATCGTCCTGCAGCATCCAGCTTTGCGCATTATCCTTCATATTTGCGCCCATGATCTGATCAAGCACTTGCGAATGAACAGTCGGATTTTCGAGAGGAACCAATATTTCCACCCGGCGATCAAAATTTCGGGGCATCCAGTCCGCAGACGAAATAAATACTTTCGACTTTTTTGAAGGAAGCCGGTGCCCATTGCCAAAACAGACGATGCGCGCATGTTCAAGGAAACGGCCAACGATGCTTTTGACGTTGATATTTTCTGACATGCCTTTAACGCCAGCTCTCAAGCAACAAATGCCC
>JANQJN010000115.1 GCA_028281625.1 Emcibacteraceae bacterium
AGGTGCCTTGGTATTGATCAAAAGCGGATGTTAGATTATAACGACCCGCAGGATGTTGGTTTTGTAGTAAAGCGTACAGAGGTTGATTTTAACGCATCAGCCGAATTTGGCGATAGCCTTGTTGTTGAAAGCGAAATCGTGGAAATTGGCGGCGCAAGCGTCATTTTTAAGCAAACGATCAAACGAGAAGAGCAGGAATTGGCAATCGCTGAAAATAAAGTCGCTGCGGTCGGCGAAAATGGAAAACCAAAAAGACTGCCGGCAGCGATTAGAGAGATTTTTAAGAGATTAAATTAAAGTATTACTAGGGATACGGGAATGGCACAAGAAATAGCAGCAAGCCCCACTGAAGTGGTTGACGCAGTCGATTTGGGGGGAACTGCACCGGATTTTTCATTTTTCGGCATGTTTATGCAGGCGGATTTCATTGTTCAAGCGGTGATGATCATGCTGCTTGGCTCATCTGTTTGGTGTTGGGCGATCATTTGGGATAAATATAAGGCTCTTAAACTTGTACGCGAACGCGCTGATGAATTCGAAGGTGAATTCTGGTCCGGCAATAGCCTCGAAGATTTATATGATCGTACCCGCCACAATGCGGATCATCCACTTGCTATGCTTTTCGTGGCTGCCATGCGAGAATGGCAACGCTCAGCAGCAACCAGCACAGGACGCATTGCAATGGGCGCGCAGGAACGTATTTATCGGGTGATGCAGGTCACTGTGAGCCGGGAAATGGAGCGGCTTGAACATTATTTAAGTGTGCTTGCGACCGTGGGATCAACAGCACCATTCATTGGTCTTTTTGGAACTGTTTGGGGGATAATGAATAGTTTCCAGTCTATTGCTTCGTCAAACAATTCATCGCTCGCGGTGGTGGCACCAGGTATTGCAGAAGCGTTGGCGGCGACGGCTATGGGACTTGTGGCTGCGATCCCGGCGGTTGTTGCTTATAACTATCTTTCCAACGATCTTGGTCGTTACGCAAACCGGCTTGAAGGCTTTGCGGAAGAATTTGGCACTATTTTATCCCGTCAAATGGATGAGGAGCATCACTAATGCAGATGCACGGCACTGGAAACAGCAACAGACGAACTGGTTTTGCCAAACGGCATAAGCAAATGAGTGAAATTAACGTAACACCATTTGTGGATGTGATGCTGGTGCTGCTTGTTGTGTTCATGGTGACCGCACCGCTGCTTACTGTGGGTGTTCCCATTGATCTTCCAAACAGTGAAGCGAACAATCTTCCTGAAAATGATACGCCGCTGTCCATTACCATTGATCAGGACGGCAATATTTTTCTTCAGGATGAACAAGTTGACCTTGAGCAGATGGTTGCCCGGATCACGGTAATTTTTGAAAATCGCAAGGAAGACAGAATTTACGTTCATGGAGATCAAGGGGTTAATTATGGCCGTGTCATGGAAGTCATCGGTTTGTTAAATGGAAATGGTTTTTCGCGCGTGGCTATGGTCACAGATCCGCCACGATAATAGGATAGTTAAAGAATCAAATGAAACATTCGCTTGTCATATCCGGAATTGTCCATACGGGGCTGCTTGTTTTTGCAGCCATGGATATTCCGTGGTTTGACAGCGTAGAAGATGCTGAAATGATAGTAATTCCAGTTGAGGTTCTGCCAATCGCAGAAGAGACCAGAACCATGGAAATTGCTGAGCTTCCGGACCCGGAGCGCGAAAAACCAAAGCCGCCGGAACAGCGACCGCAAAGAGTGGAAAATCTGCCTCCTCCACCGCCGGGAATGCAGTCAACAATGCCGCTTCCAACACAGCCGGTAGAAGAAAAACCGGCTCCTAAGCCGAAGCCACCGGTGCAGCGTGCTCAGGCACCGACCGTGACACCAAAAAGCAAGCCAAGGCCGCCCTCAAGGCTTGATATTGCGGCGCTTAGAAACTTGGTGCCAGAGCAATCACTAGAAGAAAGAATTGCTGAAAAAATTGGCCCACAAGAGCAGCAGGCAACATCCCTTGATGTACAGCGACAAACCATGAGCATCAGTGCTGCGATCCGAAAGAAAATCGAAGATCAATGCTGGTCACCGCCGGTGGGGGCCGATACTTCACAAAGTCTCAGGGTAACAGTTCAGGTGTATCTTGCACCCACAGGAGAACTAGCGAGGCCGCCGGTAGCAGAAGACTACGCGCGCATGAATGGATTTCTTAAAGTGGCTGCTGATAGTGCGCTGCGTGCAGTGCGGATGTGTGCACCCTATGATGACATTAATCTACCGAAGGAAATGTATGACCAGTGGAAAGAGATCAAAATGAACTTTGACCCTACCCAGATGGTTTCATAATATTGTAAAAATTGACGATTAAAGAAAGTGACGACTGGAGAAATAGCGTGAAAATGCTTAAAATATTGATTGTATCCCTATTTGGATTTATTGCTGCAACATCGAGTTCCCATGCGGTGATCGAGATTGATATTACCCGCGGTAACGTGCAGCCGCTTCCTATCGCGATCCCCACTTTTACGGGTGACGAAAACGCTATGACCGCAGCGGGTTCGTTAAGCGAAATTGGCAGGCAGATAGCCCAGGTCATTACTGCGGATCTTGAGCGTTCCGGTTTGTTTGTATCCATCGATCCTCGTGCATTTATTAATTCTCCCAATAACAGTACAGTGCCGCAGTTTGCAAATTGGCGAGCGGTTGGTGCACAAGCTTTGGTGACGGGATTGGTAAACCTGGAGCTAGATGGTCAGATTAGCGTGGAGTTCAGACTGTGGGATGTTCTAGCAGGCTCTCAAATGCGCGGCCTTAAATGGACGGGATCACCGACCATTTGGCGCAAAATTGCTCATAAAACTTCGGATGCGATATATAAACGTCTTACTGGCGAAGACGGCTATTTTGATAGTCGCATTGTTTATATTTCTGAAAGCGGTCCGTATCTTGAACGCATCAAACGTCTGGCAATTATGGATCAGGATGGTCACAACCATAAATTCCTTACAGATGGATCTTACATGATCCTTAATCCACGTTTTTCACCGGTTGAACAGGAAATCACCTATCTTTCATTTTATAATGATACACCAAGGGTTTATCTGTTTAATCTTGAGTCAGGAAAATTTGAAATGCTTGGTGAATTTGAAGGAATGACCTTCGCGCCAAGATTTTCACCGGACGGTAAAAAAGTGATCATGTCCAAAGCGGAGAGGGGCAATTCTGATATCTTTGTCATGGAACTTGCCACCCGGCGGATCGAAAGGCTTACCACCCATTCCGCCATCGACACCAGTCCAAGCTACTCACCCTTTGGACGCTACATAACCTTCAACTCTGATCGTGGTGGCTCGCAGCAACTTTATGTAATGAATGCGGATGGAAGTGATATTAAACGCATCAGTTTCGGTGACGGACTTTATGCCACACCGGTATGGTCACCTCGCGGTGATTTGATCGCGTTTACCAAGCAGGCGGGTGGTAAGTTTTATATCGGCGTTATGAGGCCAGACGGAACCGGCGAACGGATCCTTACCGAAAGTTACTTCGAAGAAGGTCCAACCTGGTCACCTAATGGGCGGGTATTGATGTACTACCGCAAATATCCGTATGATAATAATGGCGGTGGCGGTGAAACCCAACTTTGGTCTATTGACCTCACCGGCTATAACGAAAGACAAATTCTTACTCCACTTGATGGTTCTGATCCCGCGTGGTCGCCGTTAATGGATTGATAATAATTAAGGGATACTATAGGTAAATTGTTAGGAGAATCCCGCTAAATAGCTAGTTTTGTTGCTTGATTCCTTAATGATCTATGTTTATAGTCGGGGTAATTATATGGGTCGAGGGATTGTATGATTGATTGCGCATGTCAATTCTTAAGGGGAATGACAGTAGTTTTTGGAAAAAATAAGAAATAAATATGTGAAGGATCACTAAATGCAGAATAAATTTTATGCAAAATTTTTAATTATGATCGGGGCCGCACTGATCTTGAGTGCGTGTGCGAACACTGGTTCAGATGATACTCCTGTAGTTACAGAACCGGAAGTAGCACCACCGCCACCGCCACCGCCACCACCAGAGCCCGTTGTTATGGGTCCTGCGATTGGCTCACAAGAAGATCTGGATGACGAGCTGCCAAGCGGAAGCGCATCTACAGTTCACTTTGCCTATGATCGCTATGATGTTGACGCGACAGCACGTGGTATTCTGCAAGCGCAGGCTGAGTGGTTGAAGCGCACAAATGCGAGTGTGATTATCGAAGGTCACTGTGACGAGCGCGGTACACGTGAATATAACATCGCACTTGGTGATCGTCGCGCGAATGCGGTTAAGAATTATCTTGTTGCGATGGGTGTGCCAGCTTCACAAATTCGCACAGTAAGTTACGGTAAAGAGCGACCGATTGGTACGGATCATGCCGCTAACCGTCGCGGATATACTCGCGTAAACTAATAGATCCAAAGATTGAAAGATGCCCGTGCGACTAACACTGTCTCGCGGGCATTTTTTTTAAAGTAAATGAAGCGAAACGGAGCGATTGATGTTGAACAATATTTTGCTGCAGAAAAAATCATTATTTGGTCTTATGGCAATTTCACTTGCCGCTGTGATACTTGTGGGCATAGCGGAAAGTGCATCTGCGCAAACCACACGGCAGCGGCTGACCGCTATTGAAAAGCAGCTCAACGCTCTCCAACGTCAGGTCTTTACCCCCGGAAGTCGTTTCCAGTCTGGTGAAGATGGAGGTAACGCGGGCGCTTCTCCGGCAGCGGTGAATGTTCCAGCAGGATCAGAAGGGGCGTTAATCGCAGAAATTAACATTCGTATTTCAGAACTTGAAACTCAGCTTCGGCAAATGACAGGTCAGCTAGAAGAAGCGAATTTTCGAATTCAAAGCTTGACTACGCAGCTTGAAACCATGCAGCGGGACAACGAATTTCGTTTCAATGAAATTGAAGGCGGTGGTGCCTCCATCGGTGGTGGCATGTCTGCGGCCGCGATACCTAGCGGTGCGACGGCACTTCCTCCTGCCAATGTCGCTCCTCAATTGAATACGCCAAAGGAAAAATATGATTTTGCGTACGGCTTGGTATCAAACGCCCAATATGATCAGGCGGAAACGAGCTTTCGCGAGTTCCTCACCGATCATCCGGAAGACGAACTAGCCGGGAACGCACAATACTGGCTGGGCCAGACCTTCTATGCCCGCGGCAATTACGCCGATGCAACACGCACTTTTCTTGAAGGTATGAGCAAATATCCCGAGAGTCCCAAAGCACCGGCGTATCTTTTGAAAGTAGGCATGTCGTTGAACCTGCTAGGTGAAAAGGCGGAAGCGTGCGAAGTATATCGCGAGCTTAACGCACGGTACCCGGACAGTTCGGAAAATACGCGCCTACGCCCAACAGAAGAAAGAAAAGCAGGATGCAGCTAACGGAAAGCGATGCTGACCTTCCGTTAGACCAAGACGAATTTCAGAATTTGATGGATGCCACGTCATTCGATGGGGTACAAAAAATAGCTGTCGCAGTATCAGGTGGCGGCGACAGTATGGCGCTTACATTGCTTTTAAATGAATGGTGCGCCCGGCGACATATCAAGCTCATCGCCCTCACTGTGGATCATGGTCTTAGAAGCGCATCAGGTGATGAAGCGGAACAAGTAGCGCATTGGATGGCCGACTTGGGTGTCGAACATCACATTTTATTCTGGGACGGTGAAAAACCAAATAGTAATATCCAGGATGAAGCGCGAAACGCAAGATACCAATTATTGGGTCAGTGGTGTGTGGATCACGACATCACGAACCTGTATGTTGCTCATCACCAAGAGGATCAGGCCGAAACATTTCTTTTGCGTTTGTTTCGGGGCAGTGGTGTGGACGGTCTATGTGCGATGGATCATACTGCGCCGCTTCCGGTAAATGGCGGATTAAATGTGACACTTCATCGACCATTACTAACTGTTGCCAAGAAAAGGCTAATCACGCTACTAAAAAACTCAGACCAGGCATGGATTGAAGACCCAAGTAACAGAGAAGACAGATACGCGCGAATTAAAATACGTGGCCTTCTGGCAAGTTCGGAAATTGAAGGATTAACTTCCGAACGCATGACCTCAACAGCGGGGAGGATGAGCAGGGTTCGCATGCTTCTTGATGATCTGACAGATGCCGCCGAATCAGAATATGTAAAATACAATAATCTTGGTTTTGCGGCGTTGGATCCCCAATTTGCAACCGAGCTGCATGAAGAAATCGCGCTGAGACTTTTGTCAAAATGTATAAAAAAAGTGAGCGGTGAGCATTACGCGCCTCGCTTAACCAAGCTGGAAAATCTTTTTGAAACGCTGCAGCGCGAGGATTTTTCCGGCCAAACATTAGCCGGAGCCATGGTGTTTAAAGATGACTTGGGTCAAATTATAACCTGCCGTGAGCCAAGTAAAGTTTGCGATAAAATTGATATTACGATACCGAAACAATATATGTGGGATAATAGGTTTTTGGTTGAGTGTTCAGCGATTGATGGCAAAATCGTACCGTTGACCTCGGATCGCCGTTTAAAACTTAAAGAACTGGTCCCTGACGTGAACGAGAGATTAAAGAACTATTTTACCAGTGCGCAGATCAGGGACAGAATTGTGCCATCTTTACCCTGTATCATTACGGATGAGGGTGAAATGGTGCTTTGGGATCATCTGTTATCGATTTTAAATCGTACCGATTTAGATGGATTTTCAGCAGATTTTAAGGAATAAACACTAGCATTGAGTAGTTTTGAGATAAAAAAGACGCTCTCACAGAAAAAATACTATATTTGGCTTGTTTAGGATCAATTAACACCTATCTAATGTTAATGTGGTTTAATAGCCCAATATAGGCGACATAGATAAAGGTTCAACGCGTGGCAATATGAAACGTAATTTTGCATTCTGGTTAATAATTCTGATTTTACTTTTTCTGACCTTCAGTGCTGTTCAAAACGATCCGTCTGAAGTTGGAGAACGCGAGGGAATTTCTTACTCGCAATTCCTTGCCCACGTTGATGCTGGCCGCGTCCGAGAAGTGAAGATCAAGGAAAATAACATTGAAGGGCGCTATAATGATGACAGGGCGTTCAACACGTATGCTCCAAATGATCCAACGCTCATTGATCGCCTGAACGAACGCGGTGTTAACATAATCGCCGAGCCTGTTGAAACCAGCATGTTTATGTCATTCCTCTTTAGCTGGCTACCGTTCATTATTCTGATTGGCATATGGATTTTCTTCATGCGGCAAATGCAGGGTGGTGGCGGCAAAGCCATGGGCTTTGGAAAGTCAAAAGCTAAACTCTTGAATGAAATGTCTGGCCGTGTGACCTTTGATGATGTTGCCGGTATTGAAGAAGCCAAAGAAGAACTGGAAGAAATCGTTGAATTCTTAAAAGACCCGAGTAAATATCAACGCCTTGGCGCTGTAATCCCGAAAGGGGCGCTTCTTGTAGGCCCTCCAGGTACTGGTAAGACGCTTCTTGCCCGCGCGATTGCTGGTGAAGCGAATGTACCGTTCTTTACTATTTCCGGTTCGGACTTTGTCGAAATGTTTGTTGGTGTGGGTGCCAGCCGCGTGCGCGATATGTTCGAACAGGGCAAAAACAACGCCCCATGCATTATCTTCATTGATGAGATTGACGCAGTGGGCCGCCATCGTGGTGCTGGCCTTGGCGGCGGTAACGATGAACGCGAGCAAACATTAAACCAATTGCTTGTTGAAATGGATGGATTTGAAGCAAACGAAGGTATCATTCTTCTCGCCGCAACCAACCGTCCGGACGTGCTTGATCCGGCGTTGCTGCGTCCAGGACGTTTTGACCGTCAGGTGGTTGTCTCAAATCCTGATATCTTGGGCCGCGAAAAAATTCTTAAAGTTCACATGAAAAAAGTGCCGCTTGCGGCGGATGTTAAGCCACGGGTTATTGCCCGCGGGACACCCGGATTTTCAGGTGCGGATATTGCAAACCTTGTGAACGAAGCTGCTCTTCTTGCTGCACGTAAAGGTAAGCGCGTAGTCACTATGGAAGATTTTGAGCAATCAAAAGACAAAGTGATGATGGGAGCCGAGCGCCGCTCAATGGTGATGCAAGAAGAGGAAAGGAAGCTTACGGCTTATCATGAAGCGGGTCACGCGCTTGTTGCACTTCATTGCCCGGCATCTGACCCGATCCATAAAGCGACAATTATCCCACGTGGACGCGCCCTTGGTATGGTAATGCGCTTACCGGAACATGATCAGCTTTCAAAATCACGCGAAAAAATGTATGCGGACCTCGCAGTCGCTATGGGTGGTCGTGTCGCTGAGGAAATCATATTCGGTTATGACAAGGTAACATCCGGTGCTTCCTCCGATATTTCCTATGCCACCAAAATGGCCCGGGCTATGGTTACACAGTGGGGTATGAGCGATAAGCTTGGACCACTAGAATATGGTGAAAACCAGCAGGAAGTATTCCTCGGTCATTCCGTTTCGCAAACTCAGAATGTTTCTGACGGAACAGCTAAGATCATTGATGAAGAAATTCGCCGCCTTGTTGATGAAGCCTACCAGCGCGCGACGGATATATTAAATAAGAATCTTGATGATCTTCATACGTTAGGAAAGGGTCTTCTTGAATATGAAACCCTCAGCGGTGAAGAAATCAACGATCTTCTTGCTGGCAAAGAAATCCATAAAGACTTCGATGATGAAGATGACACCGATACCAAGCCAACTGGTTCTGTACCGACAACAAAACCGAAAGGTAAAGGCGATAATATTGGTACCGACCCTGTTCCTGAGGGCTGATATTCGGGGTGTCTAAAACACTTCAAACACATAAAATTTATCTACAGCCCCAGGGGTTCCTCCGGGGCTGTAGCGCTTCTGCACCAGAAACCTTGCGTTTGGCTGGCGGGTGCACCCTGTTTACAGCCTTGAAGGTAATTACGAGAACTAAAGATGAGACTCGTAGTGATTTTGTGCCGCTGGGAAAGCTCAATGATTACCTAGATGGGCAGTTGTCGGCGACGCGTGAAGCCATCAATAGCCAACTTGAAAACCTGACGTTGATAAGGAAGCCGATAACGCTAGCAAATAACTTGACGCTTAACTGGGACCGAACGCTGATTCAAGGTGTGCTTAACATCACGCCGAACAGCTTTTC
>JANQJN010000120.1 GCA_028281625.1 Emcibacteraceae bacterium
CTGGGGCAACGGGCACCAGAATTCCTTAATGCTGCTGGTTTCTCATCCAGTCCGCATTTGATGTACTCAGGGTATGATGAAAATGGCGAATGGTTCCAGCTGTTCCAGATCGGCTTTGGTGGAATTCCGGGTCGACCGTTTGGTGATGGAGCAGATGGTCATTCCTTATGGCCGGGCTTTACCAATGTGCCGAACGAATTTCTGGAAGCCTACTTCCCGATGCGTATTGAACGCTATGAAAGTATTGCTGATAGTGGTGGTGCCGGTCTTCATCGTGGCGGCAATGGTATTTCCATCAAATACCGCTTCCTTGAAAAAGGCACCATCGCAATCCATGACGATCGCTGGTTTATTTACCCTTGGGGCGTAAACGGTGGCAATCCGGGTATGCGTTCCACCAAAAAACTGGTGCGGGCAAACGGTGAGGAAGTAACTCTACCGTCCAAATGCGACGATATTGTCGTCGAAAAAGGCGACGTGCTTTATTACAACACCTGGGGCGGTGCTGGCTGGGGTAACCCGCTTGAGCGTGACGCTGAAAAAGTGGCGCTTGAAGTAAAGCGCGGCCTGATTAGTGTCGAAGGTGCTAAATCCTACGGCGTTGCGCTTAATGATGATATGTCACTGGATGTAATGGCCACTGAAGCACTACGTGCTGAAATGGCATCAAGCATTGATACGGCCAAGATTTTCAACACTGGCCCAAGCATGGATGAACTTCGCGCTAACTGCTTGAAGGAAACAGGTCTTGAGGCACCAATTCAGCCAACCTGGGGTTAAGGAAGATCTTGGGAAAAGGGAAAGAAGGTATGGATGATAAATCAAGAATGAAGTCGCTCGGCGGATGGGTCCTATTTATCATCCCGATGCTTTTTGGCCTTTATTTCTTTCTGGTTTCGGCGTCATCTGATGATGAAGCGGATGAGGCCGGTCCTATCAAGCTAAGTGCGGCAGCTTTCGCCGCACCCGGTACACCGTGGGACGCGGACTGGCAAATATTTAATCAAAATCTTATGGCCGCCAATCAAGAAGGCGCCAATTTTGAAGTCAAATTGCTCATTCGCGGTGAAGTGGGCGGTGAGCCGGTCTCCATGACTAATGTAAGGAGAAACCGCGTTCAATTTGGTGGTTTTACCATTGGTGGAAGCTCGGCTGTGATCCCGGAAATGTCAGTGCTGCTTTCCCCTTATGTCTTTGATAATTTTGAAGAAGTTGACTATGTGATGGATAATCACATGCTTGATGTGTTTCAGCCACTCTTTGCGGAAAAGGGCCTCGTGCTTCTGCGCTGGGTGGAGGTTGGCTGGGCCTATATCTACGGTAAAGACCCCTTCATTTTACCGGAAGATGCGGATGGTTATCGCCTGCGTACACAGGCATCAGAAGCAGCGCAGGTGATGATGCTTTCCCTTGGCGGGGATATTCATCAGATGGAAGTGGCGGATGTGATCCCTTCCTTACAAACTGGTCTTATCCAGGGCGGTGAAACCAATGTGGTGATTTATGCTTTCACTGGCCTTGCGTCGGAAGCGCCGCATCTGACGCTTACCAAACATTCCTATGATTCCGGGGTGCTCGTGGCGAACAAAGAATGGTTTGATGGTCTTTCAGTGGAAGATCAGGAGCACGTAAGAAATGCGTTTCCTGCATCAACGGAGTCGCGCACTAGTGTGCGCCGTATGTCGGAAGGGCTACTTGCGGGTGTGCGGGAAAATGAAGCGATTACTGTATATGATCTGACCCCTGAGCAGATCGCCAGCTGGAAAGAAGCCACCAAGGATAATCACAAGCAGATCATCGCTGAAATTGGTGGTCGGTCTCAGGAAATATATGATGCAATGATTCGTGGCCGCGACGAGTACCGCCGTATGGTCGCAAATGGGGAGGCACCATAGTGGAAAGCGCAAAAAACTTCCTTGAAAAACTTTATAAATTCGAAAAAGCGGTGGCAATCTTTGCCTTTTCTGTGATGACTTTGGTGATTATTGCCGATGTTATTACCCGCAAGATCGTTGGTGTGGGGATCGCGGGGGCAATGCGGATTGCTGTTTATTCCATGATCGTAACAGCTCTGATCAGCTTTGGCCTTGCGTCACAAAAAGGCCGCCATCTAAGACCAAAATTTGCTGATAATTTACTGCCCAAGTCATGGGAATTTAACATTATTTCCATTCAGGAAGCGCTCACGGCGCTCTTTTGTATGGTTTTCGCGATAGTTTCTGCGGGGGTGGTTTATGATACCTATCTGCTTGAAGAAACGTCGCGCATGCTGCGGATTGTGATCTGGCCAATGCAGTCGGTAATCCCGATTGCTTTTTTTGTCGGATTTATCCGTCATGGGCTATATGCCATCTATCCGGAAATTCGTCCAGGCGATAACAGCGATATTAAAATCAGGGAAGGAAAATCTGAATGATGACCGCCCTGTTTATTGCTTTCATTGCGATTGCCCTGCTGCTGCGTCAACGTATTGCTGTGATCCTCGGAATCGTTGCTGGCTGGTGTTATATCGTCTGGGGGGACGGGGAACTGAGCTATGTGGTTCTTGATCTCTGGGCCGCAGCGGATCAGGAAGTGCTGCTGTCGATCCCACTGTTTATCCTTGCCGGAAATATAATGTCACAAGGCAGTATTGCGGAGCGGCTCATCACCATGATGCGGGTGGCAACGGCACCTGTTCCTGGCGGACTTGCAATCGCGACTATTTTATCTTGTGCTTTCTTCGCTGCTATTTCTGGGTCATCTACCGTAACCCTGATTGCAGTGGGGTCGATCATGTATCCGGCGCTAATCAAAGCGGGGTATTCGAAGAAATTTGCGCTTGGATCGCTCTGTGCCGCCGGTACCTTGGGGATTATTGTGCCGCCATCAATTCCGCTCATTCTTTATGGTGTTATGACGCAAACGTCGATCGCCGATTTGTTTAAAGCGGGGATTGGTCCGGCGATCCTCCTTACTTCAATCCTAGCGGGTTATGCGCTGGTAAAAAATATGAAAGTGGCGCGCGGTGATTTTTCCATGACAGAAATGGTATCCGTCAGCAAGAA
>JANQJN010000161.1 GCA_028281625.1 Emcibacteraceae bacterium
GCCATATGGCGAGGCACTACTACTAGACGAAATAGATCTTTTTATCGATTGGTACTATCCGGCGCTTACTGGAAAAAGACTGCCACATACAAAAAGAGAAGTGTTCAGAAGTCTTTGGAAGAAAGTGCTTTCCAGGCTTGGAGAGCCAGATGAATGCTTAGTACTTAGGGATTATCACGCGGAAAACCTGCTTGAAACAAAAGACGGATCAATTGGGCTGATTGACTTTCAAGACGCAGTTAATGGACACAGTGCTTACGACCTGGTCTCGCTTCTACAGGACGCAAGACGGGACGTAAGTCCTACGGTTGAAGAAGAAATGATAAGGAAGTTTATTCGTGCGCTTGGGCGCGATGAAGGTCAGTTCATTGAGCAATATGCCATCCTCGGTGCGCAGAGAAACGTAAAAATTATTGGAATTTTTGCAAGGCTGTTCTTAAGGGACGGGAAGGATAATTATTTGTCACTTCAGCCGCGCGTATGGGGGCTTTTGGAACGATGCCTTGAGCATCCGGTGCTCGCCGAAATCAAAGCCTGGCTTGATGTGGAAATACCAGATCAAAGAGATGTCCCCCTAGTTCCACACAAATTGTATCCAGACCACGCAATGATACTAGCGGCAGGCTTAGGGCTTAGAATGCGTCCTATGACTGACAACAAGCCAAAACCATTGATTAAAGTTGCTGGCAAGGAAATGCTATCTTACACGCTTGACGGCATTGCGGCTGCGGGGATCAAAAACACCATCATCAATATGCATTTTTGTGCAGATCAGATTGAGGAATATGTTGAAAACAGAAAAGACTGGCGCCCATTCATCAAGCTGTCAGATGAACGTGAAGAACTATTGGATAGTGGCGGCGGTGTAAAGCATGCATTACCTCTTCTTGGTAGTAATCCATTCTATATATTAAACAGTGATATGATTTGGACAGAATGTGGTTATCCTGCATTATCGCGCCTCGCGACTGATTGGAATGATGATATGGATATTCTTATGCTGCTCATCCGGCGAGATCAAGCATATGGCCATGACGGTGAAGGCGATTTTCATAGAGGTGCGGATGGTCGTTTGACTTTTCGAGGCGACGACCCGTTCAGCGACTATTATTATGGCGGCATGTTGATCATAAGACCCGAATGTTTTGTGGGAGTGGAAGAGAATATTTTTTCACTTCGCAAACTTTTTAGAAAAGCTGCACGTGAAAAACGCCTTTTTGGTCTTGTACATGAAGGCGAGTGGTATCATGTTGGGACACCGGAATCAGTCGAGGAAACGGAAAAACTTCTAAAGGGGGAGTAATGCCGAGGCGTCTTGGAAAGAATCCCGAAATCTATAATATTCCGGCCCATCAATCTTTTGTTGATGTATTGGCCAAAGGAATAACGGAGCGTTTTGGCGCCGACCTTATCAGCTTGAGTAAAGTTCTGATTTTACTTCCCAACAGGCGCGCGGTTCGATCACTTCGAGAAGCCTTTTTGCGTCTAAGCGACGGCAAGGCAACGATATTGCCGATAATGCAGCCGATTGGTGACGTTGATGAGGATGGTTTGATTATGGGCGGTGGCGGTCAATTCGACGCTCTTGATTTAGAACCTGCAGTGCCTCCATTTTTGAGGCAATCTCTTTTGATGGAAATCATTGCGTCCTGGCACAAAAAAAGAGGGGAAGATATCCCGGAAAGCGCAAACCGGGCTCAGCTCGCTGAGGCACTCGGTCATTTGCTTGATCAAATTCAAACAGAAGAGCTGAGTTTTGATGATCTAGAAAATATCGTTCCTGAAGAATATTCAACTCACTGGCAGCAAACTCTCGAATTTTTAAAAATTCTGACGGAACATTGGCCTAACATCTTACAAACAACTGGTTACATGGACGTGGCTGAGCGTCGCAATTTTCTGATGAATGCGCTTAAGGAAAAATGGCTGGATAGAGCGCCTGAAGACCCAATCATAGCCGCGGGATCAACCGGCTCCATTAAAGCAACAGCGTCGCTATTGGAAGTGATTGCACGTCTGCCACAGGGTATGGTGGTGCTTCCAGGCCTGGATCAGAATCTGGATGATGAAAGTTGGAACGCTATTGCAGATGGTCACCCGCAAGCCATGATGAAAGCGCTGCTTGACCAGATTCGCGCGGATAGAATTGAAGTCAAGAATTGGGACGGGAGCGATGAGCGTAATGAGCACCCAAAAACTGTTTTATTTCGGGAAATTATGCGTCCGGCGAAAACAACTCATCTTTGGCGCAGACTGGGCTGGAAAGCCACGGAAATTCTCGAAGGGATAGAACAAGTTGTTGCGCCAACAGTACGAGAAGAAGCGGGAGTAATCGCTCTTAAAATGCGTGAACAACTCGAACACCCAGGAAAAACGGCGGCATTGGTCACGCCAGATCGAATGCTGGCCAGGCAAGTTTCAGGAGAACTTAAAAGGTGGGGCATCGTAGTTGATGACAGTGCAGGTACGCCACTGTTTAACACGCCGGTTGGTACTTTTTTGCGGCTCATAATTGAAATGACAGGGGACCGATTCGCGCCTGTTCCGCTCCTCGCTTGTTTGAAGCATCCCCTTGCAGCGGGTGGCTCAAAACCTGGTGAGTTTAGGGCAAATGTTAGGAAATTTGAAAAGCAGATGTTAAGGGGGCCTCGGCCACAAGCGGGACTGGAAGGTATTGCTACATTGATTTTGCATAAAAATCAGGCGAAAAACGGGCTATTCACTTGGTGGCGCAAATTATTGGAAATTTTGGAGCCACTGGAAAAGGCGGTCGAACTTCAGGAAATAAGCTTTTCTACTTTACTCAACACACATATCTCTATCGCAGAGCAATTAGCGCGCACAAATGAAGAAGATGGTGCCGCAAGACTTTGGAAAGGTGACGATGGCGAAGCAGCTGCGCAATTCATAGAAGAATTACTTGACGCTGCCGAGAGTTATAAACCTCTGCCAGGTAAAGAATATCCCGCCTTATTTAGTCAATTAATGGCGGGCATTACAGTGCGCTCAAAATATGGAACACATCCCCGATTAAACATTTGGGGACCATTGGAGGCACGGCTTCAGCATGCTGATCTGATGATTCTAGCTGGATTAAACGAAGGAAGTTGGCCGCCGGATAGCAAAGCGGATCCTTGGATGAGCAGACCGATGAGGAAGGATTTCGGTCTACCTGATCTGGAGCAGAAAACGGGGCTTAGTGCGCATGACTTTGTGCAAGCGGCTTCAGCGGAAGATGTAATTATAACGCGCGCGGAAAAACTAGATGGTACACCGACTGTAAAGTCCAGGTGGCTTAGCCGTCTCCACGCCATTTTAGGTGATGATTTAGGTAGCCAATCACAAAAATGGCTCAATTGGTATCGTATGCTCGACAAACCTGATCATGAGCCGCAACCGATTGCACCACCGAGCCCGAGTCCGCCAGTGAGTTCGCGGCCCCGGGAATTGTCCGTTACACGCATTCAGCTTTGGATGCAGGATCCCTACAGTCTTTATGCCAATAAGATACTTAATCTTAATAAACTGGATGATTTGGATCAGGATCCAACAGCGATCGATAAAGGTGTTATGATCCACCGTATTCTAGAAGAATTTATGGCTTTATATAAGGACGAGCTACCGGAGAATGCGGAAGAAGAGCTCATCAGCATTGGCGAGCGATATTTTGCGGATGTGGATGATAGGCCCACAGTCATGGCTTTTTGGTGGCCAAGATTTAAGCAGATTGCCAAGTGGTTCGTAGAAGAAGAAAAAGACCGGCGTAAGTATAGCTTGACCATTGCAACTGAAACCCTTGGTGAAATTGTGCTAAAGGCGCCAGGGGGCGACTTCAAGTTGTCTGCGCGGGCAGACAGAATTGATGCTTTCTTGGATGGTGGATATAGCGTCATTGATTACAAAACAGGAAACCCGCCTTCGGTGCGTGAATTAAAGGCAGGATTTGCGCCGCAACTTCCCCTTGAAGCGACGATCGCAATCCAAAATGGTTTTCACATGGTAAAATCGGATAAGGTTCGTGAACTTTCCTATTGGAAACTATCTGGTGGTGAAACCGCTGGAGTTAAAGCAGAATTTAGAGCAGATGCGAAATCGAAAACACGCAGAATTGATGTTGATCAGGAAGCCAGGAAAGCCCATGAAGGGCTTTTAAAATTGGTGGCCACATTTGATCTTCAGGAAACACCATATTTAAGTAAACCGCGGCCCCAGTCTGTTGGTTACGGTGAATATGATCACCTTGCCCGCATCAAAGAATGGGGGAATGGCTAATGGTCAAGCAAACCCGAGAGCAACTCATTGCGTCAAACCCGCAAAATTCGGTGTGGGTTGGAGCGTCAGCGGGAACTGGAAAAACGTTTGTTCTGACAAATCGAGTGCTCCGGTTGATGCTTGCCGGAGCAAGGCCAGACAAAATACTTTGCCTTACTTACACAAACACCGCTGCTGCAGAAATGGCTATTCGCGTTAATGAACGGCTTGCTGGCTGGGTGGCGCTTGACGATGATGCACTGCGCGTCGAGCTGACAAATGTGCTCGGTCAGGCACCAAATGATGATCAGATCGTTCTTGCTAAACGATTATTTGCGGACGTGTTGGATGTGCCAGGTGGTCTAAAAATTCAAACCATCCATTCATTTTGCCAGTCACTGCTTGGGCGATTTCCTATTGAAGCGAATGTGTCGCCCAATTTTGATCTGCTGGATGACATCACAATCAATGAACAACTAAGGTCATCCCGCGATGAATTATTGGTTGATATTCAATCAGGTAAAAACACAGAGCTTAAAAGTGCACTTGCAAAAATTTCGGAACTGATTGCGGAAACAACCTTTGTTCAATTGATGAAAGCTCTACTTGCAGAGAGGGACGGTATCGAGCATTTGTTCGAGCAAAATCATAATTCATTCAAGGACGTGATTAGATCCTTGAAAGCGCAATTGGGACTACTACCTGAAGATACCCGAGATACAATTTTAGAGTTTGCGTGTAGTGACGATAATTTTGATGTTTCTGGTTTAAAGCAAGCAATAAAACTGTTGTTAACTGGGAAAAAGACCGATGTAGATCGCGGAACGATTATTGGCAATTGGATCAAAAATCTGAATAGTCGAAGTGATGATTTTGCGGGCTATAAGAAAGCTTACCTTCGTAGTACCGATGGTGACTTCCTGAAGTCATATATGACAAAGGATTTGGCACTTGCAAATCCATCAGCGCTGGAGGTGCTGTTAAAAGAAGCGGAGCGTGTCAAATATATATCGGAGCGCTTGAAGGCGGTGGAGCTTTTTGAAAATACTGCGGCGCTTCTGAAGCTTGGTGATGCTCTTATAAATGCATATAATCAAAGGAAAAAAAGTCAAAATGTGATGGATTATGATGACCTTATTATGAAGGTTCGTGGGCTTTTCAAGACGCCTGGTGGTGCAAGTTGGGTACTTTATAAACTGGATGAGGGCATTGATCATATTTTAATCGATGAAGCACAAGATACAAACCCGTCGCAGTGGCAAATTATCAGAAATCTGGCACTGGAGTTTTTTGCCGGTATTGGGACACGTGATGAAGATACGCTCGCTGAAAGTCCGCGAACAATTTTTGCCGTCGGTGATGTTAAACAATCGATTTACTCCTTTCAGAAGGCGGACCCACAGCATTTTGTCACCAATAGAGAGTTTTTTGACAAGCAAGCAGAAGATGCCGATCTTTATTTTGAGGCAGTGCCGATGAATTTGTCGTTCCGATCCACATCAACAATTCTTGACACAGTGGACCAGACATTCGCAAGCGAAGAAAACAGGAAAGCGATTTCATTTTCGCTTGATGAAATCCGCCATGAGACAAGTCGTACCGGCGAAGCTGGACTTGTCGAGGTGTGGGAAGCTTTAAAGCCACAGGAAGAGGACATAGATGAAGATTGGTCGCCGCCTGTTATTCAAAAGGTGGAACAGGATCCAAAGCGGCTGCTGGCCGAACGGATTGCGGAACAGATCAAATCATGGATTGATGCCGGTGAGAAATTGCATTCAAAAGACCGGCCAATTCAGGCAGGGGATGTACTTATCCTGGTTCAAAAGCGAAAAGAATTCGTGAACTACATGATTAGAGCCCTTAAGGCACGAAACATCCCAGTTGCAGGTTTGGACAGGATGGCGCTTACAGACCAGCTGGCCGTAATGGATTTGATCGCTGCCGCAAAATTCACGCTTCTGCCTGAAGATGATCTTAACCTGGCAATTGTACTTAAAAGTCCACTTGTTGGTTTTGAGGAAGAAGATTTGTTTGAGCTGGCGCACTATAGGGAAAAGGGCGAAACCTTGTGGTCGTCCCTCTTAAAAAGAAAGTACGAAAAAGAAAGCTTTAACGATGCAGCGGATTTACTCTTGGAACTTGCGTCCAATGCCGACTTCCAACCGCCCTATGAATTTTTTGCACACCTACTCGGTCCAATGGGGGGGCGTAAAAAAATAATTGCAAGGCTTGGGGAGCAGGCCATTGATCCGATGGATGAGTTTCTCGCCCAAGCGATAAGTTTTGAACAGAACAACACGTCTTCGATGCAGGGGCTATTACAGTGGCTTGAAAGCGGGGAAATTACCATTAAGCGGGATATGGATCAGGGTGGCGACATGGTTCGTATCATGACTGTTCACGGGGCAAAGGGTCTACAGGCGCCGATTGTTTTTTTACCAGATACCTGCCAGACGTCAGATATGCGCCTTGAACAGCTTCTTTGGTATGACAACAAAAAGGAACGAGAAAGGGCACTGATCTGGCGTCAAAAGAAAGAAAACCTGATGGGGATCGGGATAGAGGCCTATAAGGACAGGGAAGAAAAACTCAAAAACGAAAGCAAGCGACTTCTCTATGTGGCAATGACCAGAGCTGAAGACAGGCTTTACGTATGCGGATTTGAGGATCGCGGCGGAAGAAATTTAAGTGGCGACAGCTGGTATAGTATGATTCAACAAACGGTTAGTAAAATGGATGGCGTCAAGGAAATAGAATTTGACGACGAAATCATTTTGCGACTGGAGACAGGCGGTGAAACGGTTAACAAGGAAAGAATTAAATCCAAGGAAATAGTTGAACCGCATACGATGCTCCCAAACTTTGCTACTTGTGCGCCAGCGAATGAGCCGGTGCCAACAAAGCCCTTAACACCCTCAAGGCCTGATGATCAGGAAATTGTTTCTAGTCCTCTTGCCAGACAGAAAGTGGATAAACTGGAAAAGCAAAAATATCATCGTGGTCGACTAATTCATAAGCTTTTGGAACTGCTGCCGGATATACATTTATCTGAGAGGAGACAAGCTGCATTAAAGTATCTATCTCAAAGTGCATATGAGCTTAGTGAGCAAGAGATCCATAATACTGCTGATGAAGTACTACACATCATAGAAGATAAAGAGTTTTCGGTACTCTTTTCGTCGGAAAGCCGTGCAGAAGTGCCCATAGTGGGGCAGGTAGGAAGTTATACCGTCAGTGGTCAGGTGGACCGTTTGGCAGTTACAGAAAGTGAAGTTTTGATTGTCGATTATAAGACCAACCGACCACCACCGACAAGCCCTGATAAAATTGCCAGCATTTATATGCGTCAAATGGCAGCCTATAGAGAGATCATTAGCGATATTTACCCAGATCATAAAATTAGAACGTTCCTGCTTTGGACGGACATATGTCACTTGATGGAAATTCCGGATGCGCTTCTTGACAAAATTAAATTTTAGATCGCTTGCCCCTTGACGGTGGGCTCGCGGCTTCCTAAGTTCAGTGCATATGACATCTATTTTATGTGAGGAAATAACCAATGAGCATTATTGCAGTAACCGATGACGCATTCGAAAGTGAAGTTTTAAATTCAGATAAGCCCGTAGTGGTCGATTTTTGGGCCGAATGGTGTGGTCCCTGTAAACAGTTTGGTCCGGTTTTTGAAGATGTTTCAAATAACGTGGAAGGCGTTACATTTGCAAAAGTGAATATTGATGAAAATCCAGAAGCACCGGGTCGTTACGGTATTCGCAGTATTCCAACAATGCTTATCTTTAAAAATGGCGAAGTTGCCGCGATGAAAGTGGGCAACACATCCCGCGGTGATTTCGAAAGCTGGATCAGCGAAAACACATAAAGTTTTTGTAATAAAGTTTTAAGGGCGCCTTCGGATTGAGGCGCCCTTTTTATTTTAGCTTAAAAATTCTTTTTCGTAGACTTCGGTAAAGAAAACCATATCTTCGGGCCTTGCAGTACTGATCCGCATCCAGTCCAGCAGTGGCGGGAAAGGTCTTCCAATGGCGATACCATGCTGGCGTACGCGATTATAGACTTCAACGACATCCATACCGGTATGGAAGAACGTAAAGTTTGCATTTGATTTGATATGGCGAATGCCATGCTTCTCAAAGAATTCATACAGTACCTGAAGCGCTTCAGCGTTCTTACGCAGGACAAAATTCTGATATTCCTTATCCTTATAACTTTCAATGGCGCCCCACATGGCCGGGCCATTGATGGACCCCGTCATCATGGTTTTGATTTTGGCGAGCATTTCAGGGGATCCGAAGCCGAAGCCGATACGAATGCCTGCAAATGCGTGAACCTTGGATGCGGTTCTGGTCACAATAAGGTTTGGATGGTCCGGGACAAGTGGAATCATCGTCTGATAATTGGGATCCACCACATATTCATAGTAAGCCTCGTCGACAAACACATAACATTTCTGTGACATTTCCTGAACGAAGGCTTTTAACTTCTCTCCGTGCATGACTGTGGGGATAGGATTATTGGGATTACACAGATAAATGATCCGAACATCATCGGTATAAGCAGCATGCATGGCATCCAGATCGATGGAGAGATCCTCGGCAACAGGTACCCATATTTTTTCGATGCCGCGCCAATCGCTGTATTCCATAAAAGTATCGTCATAGGTGGGTTGAGGGGCGAGAATTTTACCACCTTCGAGTGCGGTCATGAGAGCTAGCGTTTTAAGGATTTCACCGGAACCGCCAGCGACCATGACATTTTCAGCAGGAATGCCTTCCATACTGGCAATCAGTTCAGTGAGCGGTCCCTGCGGTCCACCACCACCGTAAAGATGGCCATACTGGTGTGCTTTATGCATAGCATTGCTGGCTTTTTTATTAACGCCATATGGGTTTTCATTTGAACTCATGCGGATCGGGTTTTCCGGTGTTGGAACATATCCGTCGATGGTAATGCTTTGTGCGTGCGCGTTTGCAGCAAGTGCTGCGCCACCAACAAGTGCGGCACTGCCGATCAACCAATCTCTTCTGGTTAAATTATTCATGTTCTTCGCCCCTTGATGTTTTGTGTGGCAACGAGGATAACAAAATATCAGAACATGTCACCTAAAAACAAAAAAGGCACCGCTACGGAGAGCGATGCCGTTAATCAAATATAATGGAAGTTTAGCTGGCGAAAAGCTCTTCATAAACTTTCGCGAAATACTCCATATCTTCCGGTTTTCCCATGCTTACCCTTGCCCATGTTGTAAAGGGCGGGAAGGGTCTGCCTATAGCAATGCCTTTATCGCGGAACATGTTTCGGACTTCTGTCGCTTCTATACCCGTTTCAAAGAACACAAAATTTGTGTTCGATTTCACGTAATTTACGTTGTTTCGGTCAAACACATCATAGGTAATGGCAAGCGCTTCCTGGTTTTTGCGACGCAGGAAGTTCTGCGTTTCCATATCTTTGAAACTTGCTGCCGCACCGGCGACGGCCAATTGGTTGGTGCCCCCAGTCATATATTCGCGGATTTTGCGAATCCAGGCTTGTGAACCATAGCCAATACCGAGACGAACACCCGCAAAGCCATGAATTTTTGACGCCGTTCTTGCCACAACGATATTTTCGTGGGTAGCCGTAAGCGGTACCATAGTTTCATAGTCCGGGTTCTCAACATATTCATGATAAGCTTCATCGATAAAGACCAGACATTTTTCTGACATGTCGATGCAGAACTGACGCAGTTTGTCCTTGTGCATGATTGTTGGCAGCGGGTTATTGGGATTCACCAAATAGATGATGCTAACATCATCGGTGTAGGCTTCACGCATGGCATCCAGATCAATAACCATATTTTCATCAACCGGAACACGCGTTACTGGTGAACCGCGGCGTTCCGCGTAGCGTGTAAGGTCGTGATATGTGGGTTCCGCCGTTAGAATTCGGCCACCTTCAACGGCAGTTATCAGTCCCAATGTTTTAAGAATTTCACCTGAACCACCGGAGAACACCAAATTTTGTGGTGTTACGCCTTCCATTTCTGCAATGGTTTCGATCAGTTCCATGTATTTGCCGCGGCCGTAGTGATGCGCTGTGTCAAACATTTCGACGATAGCATTACGAGCAGCGCGTGAAATGCCGTATGGATTTTCATTGGTTCCAAGCCTAACGGGGTTGTCACGTGTTGGAACAAATCCCGGCACGGCCATGTTTTGAGCGAGGGCACGGCTGTTCCCCATCAGCATTGCGACACCGGCGGCAGTTGTGCCTTTAAGCCAGTCGCGTCTCGAAAAATCATTAGACATGATATGATCCCTTAAATTTTGTGAATTTAATATATGTTATGAAATAATGTAACTAACATACCAAAATTTTTGAAAAAGTCACGTTTTGATTTTTGTATACAAAAAATGGTGCCTCCATTTTATGGAAACACCATTTAAAATCAGCATGTTACAATACTAAGATGCAAATTCTCTTTCATATACTTCTGCAAAATAAACCATGTCTTCTGGTTTTCCCATACTGACACGACACCATGTGGTATAAGGTGGGAATGGTCTACCGACCAAAATACCGTGCTTCTGAAAACGTTTTCGCACCTCGTTTACATCAATGCCCGTTTCGAAGAATATAAAATTTGTATTTGACCTTAAATAATTCACTTGGTGTTTATCAAAAAGATCATAGACGATCTTCTTGGATTCACGATTTTTCTGTAACACAAATTCCTGAGTTTCTGTGTCTTCGTAGCTCGCCAGGGCAGCCGCAAGTGCCAAGCTATTACTGGAGCCCGTAATATACTCGTTGATTTTCTCTATCCATTTTTCCGAACCATAACCAATTCCAAGACGCAGGCCAGCGAAACCATGAATTTTGGATGCCGTTCTAGCGACAACAATATTTTCATGTATTGCCGTCAGGGGAACCATTGTCGCATAGTCAGTATTTTCCACAAATTCGTGGTAAGCTTCATCGATAAACACCAGGCATTTTTCTGACATTTCTATGCAAAAATCACGAAGCTTATTCTTTTCCATAATAGTTGGAAGCGGATTATTCGGATTAACCAAATATATGATACTGATGTCGTCTGTATAAGCTTCCTTCATAGCATCAAGATCAATAGTCATGGACGCATCGACTGGAATATGTTTAATGGGAACATTTCGATTAATAGCGTATCTCGTCAGACCATGATAAGTTGGATCCGCAGTAAGAACCGCTCCTCCTTCTACAGCGGTGATCAAGCCAAGTGTTTTTAGTATTTCACCTGAACCACCTGAAAATGTGATATTTGACGGATCCACACCTTCAATTTTTGCTAGTAGTTCAGCCAGTATCGGTCTGCGGTCCCTTCTGCTGCTATATAGGTGGCTTGTTTCCAGGGCTTCGATGATCGCATTTTTGGCGGCTCTCGAAATACCATACGGATTTTCATTGGAGCTAAGCCGTAATGGTGTTTCGGGCGAGGGTACAAATCCAGGTACAGTCATATCCTGAGCACTGGCCTCTCCACTAAGTAAGGCGGCGAGCGCAAATGCTGATCCCCCTTTCATCCATTCTCGTCTTGAAAGTTCAATATTCATTTGTAGTCCCCTTGTTTTGAATTGCATTTATATATTCAATGCAAAAGAACTATAGCTTAATAAGACTGGGGAATCAAAAATGGCACCTGTCTTGAGACAAGGCACCATTTAAAATCAATATGTTAACTGTTTAACTTACGAATTCTTTTTCATATACTTCTGCAAAATAAACCATGTCTTCCGGCTTCGCTATGCTCACACGCGCCCAATCCAGATAGGGTGGAAATGGACGCCCAACGTCAATGCCGTGATTAAGGAAACGGTCCTTAACTTCGGCAAAATCAATGCCGGTATGGAAAAATGTGAAATTGGAATTTGATTTAAAATGGCGGACATTATGCTTTTCAAACACTTTATAAACTTCCTGGAGCGCTTCTTGGTTCTTGCGCTTGATGAAGTCCATAAATTCATGGTCTTGGTAAGCGGCGATCGCGCCGTGAATAGCAGGTGTTGCTACGGTACCGGTTACCCGTTGGTTCATTTTGGCAAGCGTTGCTGGCGTAGAAAACGCAAACCCAACTCGAACGCCAGCAAAACCGTGAATTTTGGAAGCCGTGCGCGAAACAATAATATTGTCGTTGTTGACAGCCAGTGAAGCCATGCTTTCGTAATTGGGATCCGTTACAAACTCGTGGTAAGCTTCATCCACAAATACCATACACTTCTGCGACATCTCCAAACAGAATTCACGCAATTTATTTTTTTCCAAAATCGTTGGAATTGGATTATTAGGATTACAAAGATAAATCAGCTTCACTTCATCGGTATAAGCTGCACGCATGGCATCAAGGTCTGTTGTCATGGTTTCCTGATCAACATCAACCCATTTAAGTGTAGTGCCGACCCAGTCGCTGTAACGTACCAGATCATGATAGGTCGGGTTCGCCGCCATAACCGTGCCACCTTCAAGTGCAATCATCAGCGCGCCCACCTTTAATACTTCCTTCGAGCCACCAGCAATGAAAATATTTTCGGCAGGGATACCATTTTGATCGGCGATAATTTGTCTTAGTGCCTGTCTGTCACCCCGACCACCATAAAGATGGGAAGAGCTGAAGGCCTTTGTCATAGCGCTTTGAGCTGAGCGCGGAACACCATATGGATTTTCATTTGAACTCATGCGGATCGGGTTTGCCCTTGTCGGTGTATAGCCCCTAACAGTTACGCTTTGTGCCTGTGCTGTTGTTGCATAAACCAGTCCAGCGGCCGCCAGTGAAGACGTGCCCTTCAGCCAGTCTCTTCTTGTTAATTCTCTCATTTAGTGTCCCTTCTAGTATTCGTTTTTATGGCTTTTAGCCAAATTCTCGTTTGTAAATTTTGACCAAATATTCCGTTTCTTCAGGCTTCGCAGTGCTGATGCGAATCCATTCCGGGAAAGGTTCGTACGCCCGTCCGATAAGCACGCCATTTTCACGAAGCTTATCCCTTACTTCTGTCGCGGGCCGACCAGCATGAGCGTAGACAAAATTTGCGTGCGCTTTCACGTAACGCATACCAAGTTCTTCAAACATCTTGTACATAATTTCAAGTGATTCATAATTCTTATCCACCACAAACTTTTGATACTCAGGATCTTGGTAACTGGCAATCGCCCCCATCAGAGATGGATAAGAAGCAGTGCCTGAGCGGAACATCATCAGTTTTTCCATTGTTTCAGGATGCGCGAAGGCAAAACCAACACGCACATTGGCGAATGCATGAATTTTTGATGCTGTTCTCAGGATTACGATATTTGGATTATCTTTTACCAAATGCGCCATGGTGGAAAAATTATCATCGCGAACATATTCATAATAGGCTTCGTCGATCACGATCATCGCTTTCTTTGAAAATTCCAGACAAAAGGCTTCCAGATCATTTTTGTCAATGATGCTTGGGATCGGATTATTTGGATTGCAGAAATATATGCAGGTTGTTTGGTCATTAACCGCGTTTCTCATGCCGTCCATGTCGATGGTCATATCCTCTTTAACCGGTACGGTAATAATTTCAGCGCCAAAATTGCGTGCGCTTCTAAGGATTCCCCCGAATGTGGGGAAGGGGGCAACGATATTGCCACCAGTAATGCCACAAAGGGCACCTGTTGCGACCAGATATTCACCGGAACCAGCACCAACCGCAATACATTCTTCCGGCAGGTTTTCCATTTTAGCAATAACCTGAATCATTTCACGACGTGCTCCGAAATTATACGTATGGGCACGTTTATATGATTCAATAATAGCGGTCATCGCCTTTGGATTAATGCCATATGGGTTTTCATTGTTGGTCATGCGGATCGGATTATCGGGCGTTACTGGTTCACCGAACGCGGTGAAGTCACTCATTTCCTGGGCGTTAGCAGCGCCAGAGAACATCAGTCCGCTTGCGACAGCACTTGATCCCGCCAGCCAGTCGCGCCTTGTCAGTTCAAATTTCATGTTCTTTCTCCCATTATTATCCAAATTCGGCTTTGTATTTCTCCGTAAAATATTGCATTTCTTCAGGTTTGGTCAGGCTGAGCCGCACCCAATTTGTGTATGGCTCAAATGGCCGTCCGGTCAGAATATGATATTTGCGCATGGCTTCAGCTACTTCTGTTGACGGACGTCCGGCATTAAAGAATATGAAGTTTGCATTACTTTCAACATATTCCAGACCTAATTCATCAAGCATAGCATATATAATTTGGCGACATTCTTTGTTTTTCTGTTGAAGAAATGCTTGATATTCCTTGTCCTGGTAACTGGCCATTGCGCCACGAATTGCCGGCAGGTTTAGTGTGTTTCCAAATAGCCCAAAGCTTCTTCGGATAAAATCGGGATGGGCATAACAAACGCCAAAGCGCATGCCGGCGAAAGCATGAATTTTTGACGCCGTGCGGGTCACAATGACATTTTTATTTTCTTTGACCATGCTGATCATGCTTTCGTAATTGGGATTGTCCACATATTCATAATAAGCCTCATCAATCAGGATGGTCGCCCGATCAGACATTTCATTGATGAATTCTTTAAGTGCGTTTTTCTCTATGATACTTGGGATGGGATTGTTGGGATTACAAAGATAGATTAGCTTAGTGTTGTCGGTCATTGCGGCACGCATGGCATCAAGGTTGATGTGCATATCGTCACCCACCGGCACTTCAATCAGTTTTGAGCCAAGTGTTCTGCCAAAGCGGGCAATGTCCCCATATGTTGGAGTGGGAAGCAAAATATCGCCGCCGTCCACAAAATTGAAAACGGCCGCTTTTTCGAGAAATTCTGTGGACCCGGCGCCGACGCCTACATATTCGCGTTCAACACCTTCCAAATCAGCCATCAGCTGCATCATCCGAAAAAAATCTTGAAACGCGTATTTGTGGCTGTCGTCTGCGGCGTCGGCAATGGCTTTGCGTGCTTTCAAAGACTGACCGTAAACATTTTCATTGAGGTGGGCACGGATCGGGTTATCTGCCGTTGGGTTTACATTGGGCTCCATGAAGGTTTGCGCAGATGCTTTGGCTCCAGAAAGAAGCAGACCTGTCGCGGCTGCTGATGTTGTTCCGGTAATCCATTGGCGGCGGGTCAAATTATTAGTCATTTGTTTCACTTTCCAAGGCTATATTTTATGCATAAATTTATAATTGAAATATTGTAACATATATAACCACATTAAATCTTTGAAGTCCAATTAACATTGCATATAAAAAGGCGCCAATCTGCCGACAAGCGCCCATTGAAATATGTGTCGATAGATTTATGCAAAGAGTTCACGGTATTTGTCCGCGACATATTGCATTTCTTCTGGTTTGGTAAGGCTAATCCTTGCCCAGTTGGTAAAGGGTTCGAACACCATGCCAATCAAAATGTGATGCTTTTCCATGGTTTCTTTAACCTCCGATGCAGATTTGCCAGTATTGAAGTAAACAAAATTGGCATTGCTTTTAACATACTCCAGGTCGAGCTCTTCCAGCATCTCATACATGATTTGCTGGCATTCGATATTTTTTTGCTTGATGAATGCAGGATGCTCTTTGTTTTTATAACAAGCCAGTGCACCCCGCACCGCAACTTGTCCAAGTGTGGTCGCATGAAGACCGTATGCTTTTTGTGCATAGTCCGGATGAGCGAAGCATGCACCAAATCGAACGCCAGCAAACCCATGAATTTTTGACGCCGTGCGGGTCACAATGACATTTTTATAGTTCAAAACAAGCGGGATCATGCTTTCATAATCAGAATTATCCACATATTCATAATATGCTTCATCCACCAGAACACTCACGTCTCGCCCTGCCATCTCAGCGATAAAAGTCTTTAATGCATTCTTTTCAATAATGGTTGGAATCGGATTGTTCGGATTGCAAAGATAAACCAGTTTTACCTCGTCGGTCACAGCCGCCTTTATGGCTTCCAGATCGATACTCATGTCCCCGGAAACAGGTACTTTAATAACCTTTGTGCCCAGTGTGTCCGTAAAATAGAAAAAGTCTGTAAACGTGGGATCAGGGACGACGATGGCTCCACCTTCAACATGGGTAAAGACAACCGCGTCTCGCAAGAATTCAGTGGACCCTGCACCAACATAGACATATTCCCTTGGTACATTTTCTAACTCGGACATTAACCCGATCAACTCTTCATAATCTTCCACATAAACATGAGAGTCCCTTACCGCTTCCTGCATGGCTCTTTGGACTTCAATCGCCTGACCGTAGACATTTTCATTATACATTGCCCGAATTGGATTATCAGCCGTTGGATTTACATTTGGTTCTGGTGATGTTTGCGCAAATGAATTGGCCGCCGACAATGCGACGGATCCGGCCGCTAATGTTGTTGCGAATGAAAGACAATCCCGACGTGAAACTTCCTGTGACATTATTATCCCCTGAGTATTTTTGAAGCTATCAAATCCATTAAAGCATAAAAGGGGATTTATGCCAATATTAGTGATCACAAGTAAAAGGCACCCGCGAATGCGAGTGCCTTTTTAATCAAATTATGTGCTGTATTTTAGCCGAAAATTTCCCGGTATTTATCGGCGACATACTGCATTTCTTCTGGTTTCACAGTGCTCATACGAACCCAATCTGTGTAGGGCTGGAAAGGACGGCCACTCCAGATATGGTGCTTCCTTAATTCCTGTGCAACTTCAGTTGATGGGCGACCCGCATGGAAGAAGGCGAAGTTACTGTTTGATTTCACATATCTTAAATTCAGATCTTCGAACATCTTTTCCAGGATATCCATACATTCGCGGTTTTTCTGCTTCACGAAATTCATATATTCGGTGTCCTGATAACTTTCGACTGCGCCAGCGACGGCCACATTGGCAAGCGAAATGTTGAAGGGCGACGAAATCTTTTTCATGGTGTCTGGGTGGGCAAAAGCAAAACCGATACGCACGCCAGCAAATCCATGAATTTTTGATGCGGTACGACAGATAATAATGTTCTGATGTTCCGTTACCAAGTCCTTCATGGAAGCGAAGTCCGGATTATCCACATATTCATAGTAAGCTTCATCAATTAGCACCATCGCTTTTTTGGACATTTCAATACAGAAATCACGAAGTGCGTTTTTCTCAATGATCGAAGGAATAGGGTTGTTTGGATTACAAAGATAAACCAGCTTCACATCATCAGTCATAGCTGCACGCATGGCTGCCAAGTCAATGTGCAGATCTTCACCTACCGGAACGGTGATGGATTCAATTCCGAGCATTCTTGCTGTGCCAAGAACACTGTTGTATGTGGGGGCCGGAGCGAGAACCTTGCCTCCGGCAATCGCGCAGGCAAAGGCTGCTCTTTCAAGAAATGGTGTAGAACCGTTGCCAATCGCGATATGATCACCAGGCAGGTTTTCCATTTGCGCGATGACATTTTTTAGCTGCATTTGGGACCCGAAATCATATAGATGAGCTTTTTCTGCTGCTTCCAGCATCACTTTTTTTGCCCTTAACGAATGACCATACACATTTTCGTTAAAACCAGCGCGGATTGGATTGTCCGCTGTGGGGTTGAGGTTGGGTTCTGGCACAGTCTGTGCTTGTGAGAGACTGCTTGCGAGCATTGTACCGGCAACTGCTGCGCCGCCTACAAGCCATTCTCTACGAGATAGGTCCATTGACATTTTAACTCCTAAATATGCTTTAATTAATTTCCCTAAATATAATACGTGAGCGGAGTTTAGATCATGCTGAGAAAAAAACAAATTAATTCTATTTTTTACTTTATAATAATTCTAAAATAATTTATAAAGTATTTAAATTAAACTATTAAAGGATTTATAAAATGACTAACGTTCCAAATGTAATTTTTAAGACACGTGTGAGAAACGATGCACTTGAAGGTCCAAACCCATTTGAATGGAAGGATCTTTCGACCGAGGAAGTATTTAAAGGTAAGAAAGTAGTAGTCTTTTCGCTACCTGGCGCCTTTACTCCCACTTGTTCAACAAGCCATCTGCCGCGTTACGAAGAACTCTATGAAGATTTTAAAGCGCAGGGTGTAGACACTATCGTTTGTGTGTCCGTCAATGATGCGTTTGTGATGTACCAATGGGGCCTAAGCCAGAACGCCAAGAATGTGTTCCTGCTTCCTGACGGCAACGGTGAGTTTAGCCGCAAGATGGGTATGCTGGTGGATAAATCAAATCTTGGCTTCGGTATGCGCAGCTGGCGTTATTCCATGTTGGTGGATGATGGTGAGATCGTGAAACTCTTCTCCGAGCCAGGATATGAAGATAATTGCCCAACGGACCCGTTTGAAGTGTCCGATGCGGATACCATGCTCAATTATTTAAAATCATAGAGGAATGTAAGGCCGGTTCAATACCGGCCTTTTTTATTTAGAACTTGGAAACAATGGATACCTGAAAACGGTCACGTCTGAAGTTGTTATCAAAAGTGACAACAGTGATCGTTGCAGGGTTTGTGGTGTTGTCGACAAACTCCTGCATCATGGCATGATTATAAGTTGCACGGTTATATTCGCCGCGTAACGACAGAGTATCAGAAATATAGGCTTCGATACCTGCACCAAAATGAAGACCGGTGTCTGAGTTGCGGTTTAGTATGCCGCCAAAGGTACGTTCTGTGGTAAGCTGCGAAAAGCCAACACGTGCGAAAATAATGACATTTTCGTCCACCCAGAAACCCGGTAGAATTGAACCTCCAAATTCATTAGTGGTTTTATAAATTTCAGTGGAGCTCACTT
This sequence comes from Emcibacteraceae bacterium, assembly GCA_028281625.1. Taxonomy (GTDB): domain Bacteria; phylum Pseudomonadota; class Alphaproteobacteria; order Sphingomonadales; family Emcibacteraceae; genus Pseudemcibacter. The sequence goes on from JANQJN010000161.1 coordinate 19,018, forward strand.
CATTCTCAATGAAGCTATAACCATAGCGGCCTTCAACCCCAACAGTTACGTTTCCTTGCGACATGCGAAACCCAATAAAGATACCCGCGCCTGGGCCTTCATCATTATAAATGGTTTTGTCATCGGTCGGGAGTTCATCGGTATTACTGGTAATGACGAAGTTATCAAACTTTGTAATGTCGTAGGTGCCGTCAACGCCAAAATAGAAGCCGTCATGCTGGCTGCTTTGTGCAAATGCGGAGCCCCCAATCATTGCAAATGAAAGAAAAACTACTGTCGCTAAGATTCTGGTCATAATGATTCCTTTCTTTGCCACTATTCTAAGTTCATCATGTTGACAAACTGTTAAAGCGGCAAATTGAAACTCAAATAGCGACTATTTTTAAAGACTTAATTGCTATAGGTTACGCGGTAAACCCGGCCGGCATGATCATCAGCAACCAGAAGGCTGCCATCTTTTAGCTCAAGAACGTCACTGGGGCGGCCCCAGGCTTCGTTATTTTGCAGGAAACCTGTGATAAAGGGCTCATATCTGGTTGCTTCACCATTTTCCACGGTGACTAATGTGAGCATGTGTCCGGTGTGGCCCGCTTCTTCTGTGCGGTTCCAGGATCCATGTTCGGCAATGATTACACTGTTTTTAAACTTTTCCGGGAACATATCACCCTTATAGAATGCCATACCAATAGCGCCCGCGTGAGGCGCGAGGTTCTGTGCCGGTGCAACATAATCTTCAGGGTTTTTACCGTCACCAAATTCCGGATCACGCGTATCGCCCTGATGGATGTAAGGATAGCCAAAATGCTGCCCGGCTTCAGTTGCCCGGTTTAGTTCATCCGCGGGCATTTCATCGCCCATGGCATCACGGCCATTATCGGTAAACCAAAGATCGCCCGTTAGCGGGTCCCAATCAAAACCAACTGTGTTTCTCACCCCTGATGCATAAAGCGCAAATCCGGCGTCGGGATCATTCACATCCATGGTGTGGATTGATGCATATATAGGTTCCGGGTCACAAATGTTGCAGGGCGCGCCAATAGGAATATAAAGAAGTCCGTCTGGACCGAATTCAATAAATTTCCACCCGTGGTGTCTGTCTTTAGGTAGTTTATCTGTTATGACTTGCACTTCTGGGGTATTTTTAAAAGTGCTATCGATATTTGAAATTTTGTGGATCGTATTGATCGCTCCGATATAAAGATCGCCTTGGTGATAGGTAAGCCCCGTGGGTGTTTGGAGGTCTTCTGCAACCACCACAACATCATCGGCTTTACCATCGCCATTTTCATCGGTAATTGCAAATACTCTTCCGCCAGCACGATTACGGGTGCCTACATAAACAGTGCCATCATCGCCAAGCGACATTTGCCGCGCATTAGGAACACGGGCATAAACTTCGATGGAGAAACCCTCAGGCATGACCAGTTTATCAAGTTCCTGCCCGTTCGCAGTGCTACCTGTCGCGGCGATAAGCGGTAAAATGAGTGAGGCGATCAGTTTCTTTTTCATTATATACTCCAAAATTTTTTTGGGAGTGTAGCACACAGTTATTCGCTTACAAAATCACTTTGTGCGTAACCCTGTAAATAAAGAAGTGCTGTTAAATCGCCATGGGTGATAGCCACGTCAGCGGCTTCCTCGGTGGCCGGGAAAGGATGATAGCCAACACCAAGTCCTGCGCCTTCCAGCATGGGAATATCATTGGCACCGTCACCGACCGCAATGATTTCAAATGTTTCCAGATTGTCTTTTTGTTGAAATTCACGAAGGGCGTTGATCTTGGTATCAGAATCGACAATGGGTTCGCCCACTTCACCGGTAAGTTCCCCATTTTCATGCAGCAGGATATTGGCACGGTTCACTTTAAAGCCAGTCAGCTCGGATACCCGGCCAGTGAAATATGTAAAGCCGCCAGAGACAAGCACCGTATTTGCGCCATTGGCGTTCATGGTTTTTACAAGCTCTATTGCGCCCGGGGTTAGGGCCACCCGTTCCCGAAATACCGTTTCAAGGTCCGCGACTTTCAAACCTTTGAGAAGCGCAACGCGTTCACGTAGGGCACCTTTAAAGTCGATCTCACCGCGCATGGCGGCTTCAGTAATACCGGATACTTTGTCCTTGATGCCTAAGAAATCCGCCAGTTCATCAATACATTCCACCTGGATGATCGTGCTGTCCATATCGGCGACCAGCAGCATTTTGCGGCGGGTTATGGGATCCTGAATGGCATAGTCGAAATTTTCGTCTTTAAGTGAGCTTAGGCAGTCTTCATCCACGTCACCTTCAAAGAAAATATCGAGCGCGACATTTTCGCAGAGCCAATTGCTATAGGTTGTATTCAAGGCACGCGAATATTTGTCTTTGATAGCATCCGTTACCGCGCGGTCGGTTTCGCTTGAAATTAGGGTAAGAACCTGTGTCATTTATTATGCCTGTGGAAATTCGTTCAATGCTGGTATATCTACAGTATCGAAGGGAAAGAGGGAACCGCTATTTTGCAAAAGAAAAGAATAATCATCCTGGGTGGCGCGACTGCCAGCGGCAAGTCGTCGTTGGCGCTTGCATGGGCGCGAGAAAATGATGGCGAAATCATCAATGCCGACAGCATGCAGATCTACCGCGAATTGGACATGATTACCGCTTGTCCCACCGAAGCGGATATGGCCGAAACACCCCATCATCTATACCGCTATCTTAGGGGTGATGATCCATGTTCTGCTGAGCGGTGGCGGGACCTCGCGAGCGACGTGATAGGGGATGTATGGAGCCGGGGCAAAGTTCCCATAGTGGTTGGTGGTACAGGGCTTTATTTGAAAGCCCTGGCTTACGGGTTATCCAAGGTGCCGGATATCGATGAAGCAATCCGATCCGAAATTCGTGATGATGTGAACAAAAATGGTCCTGAACAAGCCCATGACCAGTTATTGGAAATTGATCCGGAAATGGCGGCACGGCTTGCGCCTGGGGATAGCCAGCGGATTGCCCGCGCGCTGGAGGTTATCAGATCCACCGGCAAAAGCTTGAGTCACTGGCAGGCACAGCCACTGGTTGGAGGTTTGATCGAGCAGGATCTGGATATGGAGCTTAATATCCTGATGCGCGGTCGCGCGGAGCTTTACGCCCGATGCAATGAGCGCTTCAAACAGATGATTGAACAAGGCGATGTGATTGGTGAAGTAAAGGAGCTGATGACTTATAACTATGAACCCACCTTGCCGGTTATGAAGTCATTAGGTGTGCCGCAGATCATTGACTATATCGAAGGGAATACCAGTAAAGAAGAGGCAATTGAGCTCAGTCAGACCGCCACGCGCCAGTTTGCCAAAAGGCAGATGACTTGGTTCAGAAATCAATTTTCCGATTGGAAACAGATTAATTTATAATTTTATTAAAGAAAAATTCATAATTTTGTAATTATATTTCAAAAATACCCGTTGACTTGATAATTTTATGTCATTAAGTTGGGGTGTTTTTTGATTAATACAATATACATGTTTTTGTTTGTTATTAAGGGCGTATGGCTTTATAACCCTAGCCTTAATTAGAAAATTAAAAGCGCGTGCAATATAGGAAAGGTCGACATTATGTCTTCGAAGGCGTTATCAGGAGCAAAGATCATCGTTAAAGCCCTGGAGGATCTGGGTGTGGATGTCATTTTTGGCTATCCCGGTGGTGCAGTGTTGCCTATTTATGATGAACTTCACGAACATTCGAAGATCACACATGTGCTTGTGCGTCATGAACAGGCGGCAGTACATGCGGCGGAAGGATATGCGCGCTCAACCGGAAAGCCGGGTTGCGTTTTGGTAACTTCCGGCCCTGGCGCGACAAACGCCATAACCGGTCTTGCGGATGCAATGCTGGATAGTATTCCTGTTGTGTGCCTGACGGGGCAGGTTCCGGTGCAACTTATTGGTACAGATGCTTTTCAGGAAGCAGATACGGTTGGTATTTCCCGGCACTGTACCAAACATAATTATCTGGTGCGTAAAACCGATGATGTATCACGGGTTGTTCACGAAGCATTTCATGTAGCAACAACGGGCCGCCCGGGCCCGGTTGTGGTCGATATTCCAAAAGATGTACAAATCACCACCAGCGAACAGATCCATAAAGGGCCGATCGAGCACCGTAGCTACCGTCCTGCGTTCAAAGGTGATGAAGAGGCGATCAGAAAAGCGGTTGAGCTGCTTGCAACTGCAAAAAAACCGATTTTTTATACCGGTGGCGGCATTATTAACTCAGGACCAAAAGCGTCTGATTTGCTTAGAAAGCTTGTCCGTCTTACGGGCGCGCCAATCACCAGTACTTTAATGGGATTGGGTGCTTATCCTGCGTCTGATAAACAGTGGCTTGGCATGCTGGGAATGCACGGCACCTATGAAGCGAACCACGCCATGCATGATTGTGATGTCATGGTCTGTGTCGGAGCACGTTTTGATGACCGGATCACGGGCCGAATTGATGCTTTTTCACCGAATTCGAAGAAAATCCATATTGATATTGACCGCTCAAGCATTGATAAAATTGTCCATGTGGATGCACCTGTTGTTGGTGATGCTGGAGAAGTGCTTGAAGTATTCTTAAAGCTCTGGAAGAAAGGCAAGCATAAGTTTGATGAAGCGGCCCTTGCGTCCTGGTGGGATGATATTAATGAAGACAGGAAACGAAACTGCCTGGCATACCCACACCGCGACGACGTGATCATGCCACAATATGCTTGTGAACGTCTCCAGGCGCTGACCAAAGGCAAGGATGTTTATTTCACAACGGAAGTTGGCCAGCACCAGATGTGGGCGGCACAATTCTTAGAATTTGAAGAGCCAAATCGCTGGATGACATCTGGTGGTCTTGGAACCATGGGATATGGTTTTCCCGCAGCGATCGGTGTTCAGATGGGACATCCCAAGGCGACCGTAATTGATGTTGCCGGTGAAGCATCCATCCAAATGAATATCCAGGAGCTTTCAACCGCCATGCAATACGGCCTTCCGGTTAAAATCTTTATCCTGAACAATGAATATATGGGCATGGTACGTCAATGGCAGGACCTAAACCATGACGGTCGTTATTCAAACAGCTATACGGCGTCGCTTCCTGATTTTGTGAAACTTGCGGAAAGTTATGGTGCAACAGGCATCATGGTTGATAAACCAGGTGATCTTGATGATGCAATTATCCAGATGATGGAAACAGATGGGCCTGTGATTGTGGACTGCCGGGTTGAAAAGCTCGCGAACTGCTTCCCGATGATCCCATCTGGTGCAGCACATAATGAAATGATCCTGCCGAATGAAGATGAAATCAAAGAATTCGAAGGAGGGGCCGCACTGGTTTAAGAAACTGGCGGAGTATTAAAATGTTAGATACACCTCATAAAGAAAGACATACATTTTCAATTATCGTGGATAATGAAGCGGGTGTGCTCGCTCGTGTGATCGGGCTTTTTTCTGGTCGTGGCTACAATATTGAGCACCTGACCGTGGCGCCGGTGGATCTTGCTGGTAATGAAAGCCGGATCACCATTGTCACCATTGGTACTCGCAAAATTATTGAGCAGATCAAAGCGCAGCTAGACCGTCTCGTCCCTATTCACAAAGTGGGCGATCTAACCGACGAAGGACCAGCAGTGGAGCGGGAACTTGCCCTTGTAAAAGTGACCGGGGACCGCGAACAACGGGTTGAAGCGCTGCGCGTTGCGGAAGCATTCCGCGCAAAACGAGTCGATAGCACCGCAAATAGTTTCGTTTTTGAGGTGACAGGCAAGACAGAAAAGATTAAAGCATTCATCGAACTGATGAGTGAACTGGGTTTGGAGGAAGTTGTGCGCACCGGCGTGGCTGCCCTTCACCGCGGTACAAAGAAATTATAAAGGATAATTAGAGGAAATATTCAAATGAGAGTTTATTACGATTCCGATGCAGATGTTAATCTGATCAAAACAAAGAAAGTGCTGATCGTTGGTTATGGCAGTCAGGGCCACGCCCATGCAGCCAATCTGCGCGATAGCGGCGTTTCTGAAATCGCGGTTGCCCTTCGCGAAGGATCAGCTACCCGTAAAAAAGCAGAAGCCGCGGACTTTAAATGCATGACGGCCGCAGAAGGTGCTGCCTGGGCCGATGTTGTGATGGTTCTGGTTCCGGATGAGCTACAGGCGGATCTTTACAAAAATGACCTTGCGCCAAATATGAAAGAGGGGGCGAGCCTTATGTTCGCTCACGGTCTTAACATCCACTTTAAACTAATCGAGCCACGTGCTGATCTTGATGTGTTTATGATCGCACCGAAAGGACCAGGACATACAGTGCGTTCCGAATATGTGAAGGGCGCAGGTGTGCCGACCTTGATCGCCGTGCATCAGGACGCAACCGGAAATGCGATGGATATTGGTCTTTCTTATGGTTCCGCGAATGGCGGTGGCCGCGCCGGTATCATCGAAACAACATTTAAAGAAGAATGCGAAACCGATCTCTTTGGTGAGCAGGCCGTTCTTTGTGGGGGTGCTTCAGCGCTGGTACAGTGCGGTTTCGAAGTGCTTGTGGAAGCGGGTTATGCCCCTGAAATGGCATATTTCGAGTGTCTTCATGAACTTAAACTAATTGTTGACCTGATGTATGAAGGTGGTATCGCCAATATGCGCTACTCAATTTCAAACACAGCGGAATATGGTGACTATATGTCTGGCCCGCGCGTGATCAACGAAGATACCAAGAAAGAAATGAAGCGCATCCTGGCTGATATTCAGGAAGGCCGTTTTGTAAATGACTTTATGCTCGATAACAAAGTTGGTCAGATCAAACTGAAAGCCATGCGCGGTAAAGGCGATGCCCACCAAATCGAAGAAGTGGGTGCAAACCTGCGTGCAATGATGCCTTGGCTTAAAGAAAACCAAAAGGTTGATCGTTCGAAGAACTAAGCCTATTCGTTTAGAATTGATAGAAGCCTCCGCTGGAAACAACGGGGGCTTTTTTTAGTCCACAGCTACTATTGGGGATTCCGCATAGGATTTAACGTTTTCTCGGTCAAAGTGACTGCGATATTTACTGACCAAATTGTCTGTTTCCACCACGATTGAAACAACTATTGTATTAAAGTTGTGATCAACAACCGCACCTTCACCAACATAGCCGCCAATTCTCAAATACCCTTTTAATAGGGGTGGCAACTCTCGTTGGACCTGTTTGGTATCGATTGAATTTTTCGACACTTGGTTCATTGAAACAAAAATATCCGAATGCGCTACAGGACGCGCATATTTTGGCGCTCGATGGAAATGATGAAGATAGGAAAGCACTTTGCTGGCCTCTTTGACATCGGTGCCATGAATGCTGCCACACCCAAACATCAGTTTCACATTATGAATATCAATATAGTGGCTTAAGCCGCGCCAAAGAAGTTGCATTGCGCCGCGACGACGATATTCAGCGTCAATACATGAACGACCAAGTTCTAAAATCTCTTCGGGAGCATAAATAAAGTTCTCCAGATCAAATTTATCTGCCGAATAAAAACCGGTTGTTGCTTCAGCAATATGTCCTAGCAGTAGGCGGTATGTCCCGACAATAAATGGATGGTTAGCTGAACTTTTTTCCAGATCGATAATAATCAAATGATCGCAAACTTCATCAAAATCATCTACATCTCGTTTCAGTTCTTTCTGCTGATCGGTAGGCACTGCACCCATGTCTTCATAAAAGATCTTATACCGTAAAGCCTGAACAGCATCTAAATCATTTGGCGTTTCCACCAAGCGTATTTCTAGATTTTTAAACTGAAATGGCTTCACAAGTATTATATTCCCTGAATTTATTTATACTTCATTTATGGAAGACAATTGTTACATAACCATGTCATTTCGCTTGTTAATTTTGATTTAGATTGGTTAATTAACTTGTCTTTGTTTCAAAGAAACTATCTTAAAAGCAACAGTTAGTCAAAATTGAGGCAGTTCAGGCGCTTGTGTTCCGATGTATGCGTAACGTTACAATTAGACCAACTGATATTTTCAATCATTGTTACCGGACCCGCTGGGAAGACTTATTCGCCCGCCTGTTTGATTGTGCTAAGATGCGTTTAGACAAGGAAAGTTAATATGAGCAACCCAATTCGAAAAAGTGCACTCAGCGGTTACATCGCCAGGCATACGCCCTTCGATTATGATGCATTTATAGCGTCAAATCCTAGTGAAGATGATTTCGATCGATGGAATGATTATTGCCTGCCAATTGAATATAGTAGTTTTGAAGGTGAATATAAAACACTGAGATCCAGTTGTGCACTGTTTGACGGAACACCAATGATGAAATATCGCTTTTGTGGTGCCGATGCCGGGGCGTTTCTTGATCGAGTTTTTACTGCACCGGTCAGTCATCATCCAGAAATGAAGGCGGCTTATGCGCTTCTTTGTAATGAAGATGGGTATTTGATGGATGACGGCATTGTTATGAAACTGGCGGCGGATAATTATTTCCTGATCACCACTGAAATTGATCTGCTGCCGCACTTTGAAAAGTACAATGATTTTGATGATCTGATCATAACTGACGAAAGTGAGTTGTTTTCCGGTCTGGCACTGCAAGGTCCAAAGTCTTGCATGTTGTTAAGTGAAATGGGACTTGATGGTGTTGAAAATCTGGCCCCGTTTGAGCTTCAGTTCTTTAAACTGGGTGACCATAAGTTTTTGGTGGGGCGACTTGGCTTCACTGGCGACCTTGGTTATGAAGTTTGGTTTGAAAATGATGCTGCGGATACTTGGATTTCAGCGTTTGGAGCGGCAGAGGAAAAATTAAATATGCAGGTGCCTGGCTATGGCCTAACAGCAATCAATTTATGCCGAATTGAGGCGGCGATGATTGTTCCGGGTTGGGATACCGCCGGGGAATTTGAAGATCTTGTTCTTGAGCGCACACCATTTGAACTGACGCTCCACTGGAATGTGAAGCTTCAGGATGAACGCGATTTTGTTGGTAAAGCCGCCCTTCTTAAACACAAGGAAAACGGTGCTCGTTTTCATATGACCGGGGCAACAGTAATCGGGAATCCAATTCTTGATTTTGGACAGTCCCTTTATGCCAATATTGAAGGAAAACGAACGCGTGTGGGCTCACTTCCTTCGGTCGCACAAAATCCGGTAAGCAAAACATGGATCGGTTTTGCATCTATCGGCGCTGAGTACAGAGATTTAGAAGACCTCTATGTGGTTCATAATAAACAAGAATTTCCCTGCGAACTCACCAAACTACCTTTCATTAACCTGGAGCAGCGAAAAAAGGTGCCCGCTGACCTATAGCTAATCTGTTTTTCCTGTTTTATGATACCAAAAAATAATGGAGCAGGGGCTTGCACGAATTTGGCGAAGATGAAACAAAGAGACTTTGGTCAAAATCTGATCTCAAAGTCTGGGGTGGTGTATATTGGATGATAGCATTTGATCCGTCCTTAAAACTGGATGCTTTTGATTTGCTTTCCAATGTGCAATCACCCGACCAATATTGTTCCATTATATGTGATAATCACGAGGTCGCAATGATCCTACCTGACAAAATTTGGCAAGACCGAAAAGCTGAGCTAAACTTTCGCCAGGAGTTTGGTCCGCTTAAATGCATAACTTTTGATGTGCCGCTGGATGTTGAAATATCGGGGTATCTGAAGCCAGCAATATCAGTACTTGCGGATGTCGGGGTATCCGTAATTCCTCAGTGCGCGTTAATCTACGATCATATATTGGTGCATGAAAGGGATCTACATAAGACGACTGAGGTACTAGACCAGCTAAGACAGATGGCGAACAGTTAAAATTTATTTTACATGCAAGATAATTTTTGCATACTGACAAGAAAACACGAATTCAGGGAGAAACAAGTGACACTTTCACGAAGGAAATTTATGGGAGCGTCGGTCGCTTCAATTGCTGTTGCGCCCACTGTGTTTAATGCACCGGCTATAGCACAGAATGAGACTAGCGACATTGACTGGAGTATGGGGTTTCCTGATGACGCAACGCTGCTCAATCGCAATGAAAACCCAATTGGGCCGTCGCCAAAAGCGATTGAAGCCGCCAAGCTCGGTATTGAAAAATCATTTCGCTATGCGGATAGTATTTATATAAAAAGCCTGCTTGCGGGTCAGTTTGATGTTGATGCTGATCATGTGCTGGTTGGGACGGGCTCTGGTGAAATGCTTAACGCGGCGCCGCTTGCTTATATGACCGACAGCAATCACAATATGGTGGCGACTTGGGAAAGTTACCGGCCAATTCCGGGGCGCGCACAACGTCTGGGTGGTAAGGTTAAATGGGTCAATTTGCTTCCGGAAGAAAACTACCAATATGATGTGGATAGGTTGCTCTCAGCAGTGGATGAAAATACCAGACTGCTATTCATGGTAACGCCCAATAATCCAACAGGTACTATTCTCAGTTACGCAAACATCAAGCGCCTCGCTGATGAACTGCCGGAACATGTGCTCCTTATTCTGGATGGCGCATATCGGGATTTTCAGGAAGGCGAAACGGATGAAATTGAGCTTGTAAAACAGGGTTACAAAAATATCCTTGTCACCCGAACCTTTTCAAAAACCTATGCGATGGCAGGACTTCGCGCGGGATATGCAGTGGCGCATCCCGACGTGATTCGCAAAATCGCGCAATTTGCCGGCAGTCCAACCAGTACCAATATGGCGGGTTTTGGCGCCATGGCGGCCTCCATTGGTGATATGGATTATCTGCGAAAATCACGCGATTTTGTAAATAATGCACGCACCTATTTTGAACGGGAGCTTGGCGCGATGAGGATTAATACTCTTGCCGGACCACCGATATTTATTCTCGCTGAAACTGGTGAAAACACTCAGGCGATCAGTGATGAACTGCGGTCGCGAAAAATATTTGTCCGGCCTGGTGGTGAGTGGGGTATGTCGAACCATATGCGCGTTTCATATGGACTTGATCATGAAAATGCCGCCTTCATTGCGGCTCTCAAAGACATCATCGGGTGATAAGTATGGCAAAAGTCCTTGTTTATGGGGGTACAGGATCCCAGGCACGACCGACAGTACTTAAATTACTAGAACGTGGGCATCAGCCCCATGTGGTTACAAGGGACGCATCTAAGGAAAGCGATCTTGAAAGTCTCGGTGTTGCTTTGCTGGAAGGAAGCATGGGTGAGCGGGATAAGCTTTTTGAATTTACGAATGGAATGGATGCCATCGCCTTTCTAGTACCCGCCTTTTTAGGGGAGAGTGACGATGCGGTTGCTTTTGGCCGAAACGTTATTGACGCGACCGAAGCAGCGGGCATCAAGAAATTTGTCTGGAATGCCAGTGGTCCTATTCCACGGGAGCAGGACCCAAATGACGCCAAATCTATAATTCTTGCGTATCTTCAAAATAGTGCGCTTGATTATGTGGTGTTTGAACCAACAACATATATGGAAAATTGGCTTGGCCCCTGGACCGCACCGTTTGTAAAGAGTGATGATATTGTGACCTATCCGGTGCTTGATCATGTGAAAATTGGCTGGCTAGCGTCCGATGATGTGGGATCCCTGGTTGTGGCTGCGATCGAAAGTGACGCTGTTTCAAAGCGCTGCTTTGACATCAGTGGGACCGAAGCACCAGTGGGACCCGAACTGGCGCAGAAATTTAGTAATGCGTTAGGACGAGATATAAAATACGTCGCAATGACACCGGAAAAAATGGGTAAAATCATCAACGAGGCTTTTGGTGGCGGTGGGGACCGTATTGCGGACATGTACCGTACAGAACAAAATGATCCTGATCTGGAACCAAAATACCATGATATGAGTAGTGTTCTTGAACTTCTACCCGTTGAAATGACCACCATAGAGGACTGGGTGAGACAAAACGCCGATCAGTTTACAAATTAGAAAGACGCGAACATGAAAAAGAATGATATTACCAGACGTGAGCTTATTGGCGTAGGTGGCGCTGTGGTGGCCGCGTCAATGGCGCAAAAGACGGCTGCGCAAGAATTTAAAATTCCCGAAGGATTGGATGGTGCGAATGTTAGTTTGATTGCCAGTGCTTATGGTAAAATGGGGGAGGATGCGAGCATATATGCCATGACCCCGGATATTAAGCCGCTGGTAACTGATGGCAAGACCATGATCGGTCCTGCAGTGACCACAAAATGGGAAATTGCACCGCTTGATGATGTGGAGGATATCAATCGTTATGTTTACGATCCGCTTGATCAAGCTGCACCGGGCAGTGTCTGGGTTATTGAAAGCGGCACCGACGAAATCTTCAGCATGTTTGGGGACATCATTGCACAGGCCTGTGCACAAAATGGCATGCTCGGCGCCATTACTGACAATGGTTGCCGGGATGTTGTGGAAATTGAAAAGCACGGTTTTTCAGTGTTTGCCAAGATGACTGTGCCATATGGCCCCAAGGGATTACGACCAACGGGCGCAAATGTTCCCATCACCTGTGGCGGCGCGCGGGTTGAACCGGATGATTTGGTAGCGGCGGATGTGGATGGTGTGATTGTGATCCCCAAAGCACTTATAGCTGATGTGGAACAGGCGGTTGCTGTTCATCTTGCTTTTGAACAGGATGTACGTGACAAAGTGGAGGCGGGGGAAACGTTGCGGGATGCTTATCCTTATTAGCTAGTAACAGGAGAATTAAATGGCAGATCATGTTTATAAAAAAGTCGAACTAGTAGGCAGTTCACCAAATTCCGTTGAAGCAGCCATCGAAAATGCCATAGCAATGGCAGGTAAATCGATCAAAAATATGGACTGGTTCGAAGTCGTAGGCACCCGCGGTCATATCCAGGATGGCAAAATCGCTCATTACCAGGTTGAACTTAAAGTTGGTTTCAGGGTTGAAGGTTAGCGCTGCTAATCATTCTTCCTGATATCTCAATTGCTTAATGGCTTTGTGAAAGTCACATGACCATTTTGTGTAGTCTTTGTGATTTTCAGAGTCATTGATGGTTAACAAATCGTTAACCTCTGAGTCTCGAAAGTAACAAATTACATTCAAGAAAAGATCAATTAAACATCATTTATCCTTAAACGCATTGCCATAAATGGGCGGCATAGTCCCGCTGCTAAATGGAGTAAACGTCGATTCCTGACGGTTACAGTTATTAAGGAAATAATGATGAAAAATACACCAATATTACCAACTGGGACAAACAAGTTCTGGTTAAATCTACTGTGCAGTTCCGCGCTGGCGGGATCAATGGTTGCGACCAGCTCGATCGCAGCGGAAACGAAAAAAGACGAAGAACCACAGGCAGTTGAAGCTAGTGTCGCGGCAGCAGGTGCCGGACAGGATAACGCGAGTTCTGCAAACGAAGCTGATGTCCTGGTCGTTGTTGGAAAGCCCGTAACCTACGCAAATAACGCAACAAGCAATGTGATGCTAGAACAAGAAGTCCCTGGTGCAAGTGTTCTTTCAGTTATTGACAATTTACCCGGTGTAAACATCGGTGAGGGCGGTACCTTTGGTTCTGACGACTGGTCAACAACAATCAGTATGCGTGGGTTCAATGTGGGCCTTAGCGAACAACAAATTGGTATGACAATTGATGGTCTTCCAAATGGCAACTCAAATTATGGCGGTGGATCCAAAGCCAACCGTTATATTGATTTTGAGAATTTGTCCCGCGCAGAAGTGTCCCAGGGAACCAGTGATATTTCATCCGCGTCCCATGAAGCGCTTGGTGGAACCATAAATTTTGTTACCAATAACCCGTTTGAAGAAGCTCGGCTACGCGCGAGCCTTAGCGCCGGTGACAATAATGCCCGCCGTTACTATTTTCGCTATGACACTGGTAATCTTACAGACAGCACAACAGCCTATTTAAGTTATTCCCGCCAATCGAACGACGCGTGGATCGGGGACGCTGGCTATAGTGACCGCGATCATATTGCAGCCAAATTTGTATCTGACCTGGATGAATGGACCATCAGCGGCCGTTTTTCCTGGGACGAAGCCCATGAAGATAATTTCCAACGCATTAGCCTTTCCCAGTTTGAAGAAAATCCTAACTGGGATCGCTTGACAGATGTTATCACAGGTATCCCTTATGTAGATCAGGCGTATCGCCCTTCATGGTCTACACTACGTACCAATTATTTTGCCTACCTTCGTGCTGAATATGCCGGTGAGCAGTTTAACGCTGAAATAACGCCTTATTATCATAATCAAAAGGGTCGTGGTGACTGGGTTCCGCAATATATTGTTGATGTGGCTGACGGATTTACTGGTATGCCAAGCGGTATCCGTGACCTCCACACCGGACCGGATACCATTTACGGTGGTTCATTTGCCGGCGCTTATTCTTATGTCGACGCGATGGGCGTGCCGCTCGCGCCAATTGATGGCTGTGAAGCACGGCTTACATTTCCCTATGGTGGCGGTGGAGCAGGTGATAATCCAGCCTGTTACGAAGCGGGCGCAAATCCCGCGAGTTCATATCGTCATACTCATTATAACAAAGAAAGAATTGGTTTTACAGCAAACGCTGAATATGAAGTGGTTGAACAAAATGTATTTCGCATTGGCCTGTGGTGGGAGCATGCCAACCGTGATGAAAGTCGTGATTGGCACCGCATTATTGACCCCAGAAGTTCGCACGAATTTGACCATGCAGCCTACTGGCGTCAATATGACCGCAACTTCGTAACCAAAACCGCAATGGTTTATGCCGAAGATACGCTCACCGTAGGGAATGTATCGCTTAATGCTGGTATTCGTAAGTTCTTCGTCACACTTAACCGTAAGGATAATTTTGGTATAGAAAACCAGGCGAAGCTTGATGCGGATTCCGATGTTCTATTCACAGCAGGTGCTGTATTTGAAGCAACCGATGAAATAGAGCTATTTGCCGGTTTTTCACAAAATTTTGCAGCCATTAAAGACAGCATCATAGAAGGCAGTGCGGAGCTAAGCGATGTCGAAGGCGAAAAAGCGGATAACTTTGATGTTGGTATCCGCGTTCGCAATGACTGGCTCAGAGCTAGCCTAACTGGTTACTTCATTCAGTTTTCGAACCGTATTGTTGGGATTCCTGTTGGTGACATTGACGGTATCGACTACGCATCACAAATCGATACCGTCTATCAAAATGTGGGTGGTATTGATTCCAAGGGAATCGAAGCCAGCATTTCTGCTGACGTGACCGATAATTGGAATATTTATTCATCACTGACACTTAACGACAGCAAATATAATGAGACCATTGGCAACGTGACCAAAGATAATAAAGTTGCCCTTTCACCTGAATTCCAGCTGGTGGGAACATTGAGTTATCAAAATGATGATGGTGTGTTTGGTGGTGTGTCCGCAAAACACGTTGGAAAACGCTGGGGTAATTTTGCCAATACAGACCGACTACCTGCGTCCACTATATTTGATCTCTGGATCGGCTATAACGTGGAACAGGTCGGAAGCCTGCAAAATGTGAAGTTAAGTCTTAATGCCAACAATATTACCGACAAGCGCTACCTTGGTGGTGGTACACCTGGCGGATATTTCATCGGCTCGGGGCGTCAAGTCATGGCGAATATCACTATTGACTACTAATGAATAATGCCACTCAAAACTGTGGGAAGTTCGCATGCGGGCTTCCCTTTTTTTAATTCAAGGAACCAAAATGAGCAAAATTACCAGACGTGAATTTCAATTGGGGGCAGGGCTGTCGCTAGCGGGATTTAGCGCACTCTTATCAAACCGTGCGACGGCAAACACAATTGCAATGCCTACAGTAAAGAGCGAAAAACCGCTTTCTCGAATATTATTTGGGTCCTGTTGTCATCAGGATAAGCCTCAACCAATCTGGCAGAAAATACTCGACCGTAAGCCGGAATTATTTCTTTTTCTTGGTGATAATATTTATGGTGACAGCCGCGATATGGCGGTGCTAAAAGCCAAATACGAGAAACAAGTCAAAAATTTTGCGGCAATTCGAAACGCTTGTGATGTGATAGCCATTTGGGATGATCATGACTACGGTGAAAATGACGCGGGCAAGGAGTACCCTTTTCGGGATCAGTCAAAAGAATTGTTTTTTGATTTTTGGAATGTACCTAAAACCAGCAAGCGTCGGCGCGATGGGGACGGTATTTACACCGCAGTACTTTATGGACCACCGGAAAAGCGCGTGCACATAATTCTTCCGGACTTAAGGTATAACCGTGATTCTTTAAGGACCGTTTCAACCGTAGCGGAGGCACGGGAGCGAGACTTGGTCGGGCTCGGACCGTATTTACCGGTTGAGGATAGAGCGCTTTCGATGCTTGGGGAGCAGCAATGGCAATGGCTTGAAAAACAGATGCAAATTCCATCTAAAATCAAGATTATTGGCTCAAGTTTGCAATTTATATCAACTCAACCAGGCTGGGAGGCTTGGTCGAACTTTCCTAACGATCGAAGACGGATGATTGACCTGATCCGGAAATACCGGGTAGGGGGTGTGTTCTTTTTTAGTGGTGATACCCATTGGGCCGAGTTGTCTTGTCAAAATGAAAATGTTCCATACCCACTTTGGGATTTAACATCCAGCGGCCTGACCGAAACCTGGGAAAATGTAAGCCCAAATATCTATCGCCATAACAATCTAAGCTACGCCGGTGAAAATTTTGGTGCACTTTATATCGACTGGGCATTACAAGATCCCCTGATCGTTTTCGAAATAAGAAATGTGCTTGGAGAGCGCGTATTACAGCATGCTCTGCAACTCAGTTCTCTACAGGTTGCTTAAACATTGCCTCTATTGGCGCACCTGGAACAAGGGTATCATGACTACCTTCATAATCCTGCCCTAGAAATTTCATTATTGTGGCAGCGATTTGATCTTGTTTAATGTCGGCTGTGTTTTTCATTTCGCCGCTGGCTGGTGTATCAGGCCCTATCACAGCCACCCATATTTCCTGATCACCTTCATATTCATTTACCATTAAGCTCCCATCCAAATCGGTATATTCAAGTCGACCATGATCTTTCCAGCTTTCAAGATCAAGAACACCGCGGCCATGATCCGTGGTAATTATGAGCGTCGTTTTGTCTTTATAGTCAGGATCGCTTTGAACCCATTGCCATATTCTGCCGATAAATTCGTCTGTTCGCTGAGCTGCCCGAATATGCAAGTCATAATGACCATCGTGTCCAAAATCGTCGGTTTCGCCGTAAGCAATATAAAGTGCACGTGGTTTCTTGGTTTTTAGATACTCAAATGCAAACTCGTGCGTAAATACGTCCAGACGAACAGTGTCCCATGGGCTAGGAGTATCTTTTTGAATTCTATTTAGGTCGGCGATGCGTGGATTAATTTCTTCCATGTCATCAAAGCCGGCATTTAAGAAAACTTTGCTCCTTTGCTGGTTAATGATGTATGGAAACACATCCCACGACGCGAATGCCGCTGTTTTTCCTCTATATCCCGGCGTTTCATCCAGAATTTCAAGAAAGGTCTTGTTTTTATTCGGGATTTTGTCGTTACTGATAATTTGTGGATCAGCAAAACCTGTCAGGAGCTCGTTGTAGCCTGGATAAGAAAAGTGATGTTCGTTTGTTATGTCGGCATTGCTTCCTTTAAGACGATTTCCATAAATTTGCCCTTGTTCACCGATCACATTCCATAAAAATGGAAGTAGAAGTTTTCGTCTCTGCTCGGGATCGTCATGCCAATATTTGTTTTTAAACTCAGTATGGGTATATCCATATTTCATATAGTCCATCTGATCAAAAAAGTTTGGATCAATTCCACTAAAAACTTCCTGCCATCTTAAGCCATCAAAAGTGATGAGAACTATATTTTCGGTTTTATGCTCAGTTTCAGAACTGCATGCGGATACGACAAGTACAATCGATACCATGAATAGCTTGAGCAATTTCTGCGCCATAAAAAATCCCCTCGAATTAGATCTGATAGATTATCAGAAAATAGCGAGGAGATTTTATATTTTTGTGACAGCAATAATAAGTTTTAATTGAACTTCTACTGCTCCATAGTTTCTTTCGCACGTTCTATCTGACGTCTTAGCCCGTCTTGATTTGGATTGATAGCGAGGGAAGCTTCAAAGGCCGTAATGGCTTCTGGGAGGTTCCTTTGTCTGACATATACATTTCCTAATACTGAATGGGCATAGGCTTCCTGCGGAAATTGTTCTGTGCTAAATTTTGCCATTTCAAGGGCATTTGTAAGATCGCCGGAAATAAGCAGGCGGTTTGCATATTCGGCGAGAGTAAAACTTGTGAAATCATAGGTATGACTTCCATAATATTCTTCTTTTAACTCTAGATACTTAGCCTGTGCTGCGGCGGTCCCGCCTTCGGCAATTTGATTGTTCATAACTTCTTCAATAAGGAATGGGTTTGCCTGGCCGCGATGGCACGTTGTACAGACAAATGAAGTGGGTTTATGATCTGGATTGTCAGGATATAAGCTTGCGGAGACCTGATTTACATGGCGAACAAGCTTAATCATTTCGCGTGTCACTCGTTTTTTATCGTTGGCATCGGACTCAAAATCCAGACCCTCACCATCTTCCGAAGGGGCATGGCAATATGAGCACTGTTCACCGAGTGCTGCGGAAAAGCGACGCATAATCTGCCTGAGTTGGCTGCCTTTCACTGTATCAGGAATAACCTGTAGGTTCTTAGGTTCGGCGAATGGACCTTGTGCCTGGGCCACTGAAAATGGAAGCAGTAGCGCACTTAGAATAAGCGCGAATGTAAGTGATCTCATAGTTTCTCCCTATTGTTTGTTTTGTTCTTGTATGAACTATATCAAGTGCACAATAAAGAGGCAAACCACCTTACAAAAAAATCCTGGTTAACGATTTCCGCTTCTTTTGATTGCATGAATAAATCTATTTAACGTCGGAGATATAGCCTCACGATCCATCATGACTTCAACCAGTTGAAACCTGCCACGAGTATGATATGCTTTTTCCAGTGCAGCGCTGAGTTCGGCTCGTGTATTTACGCGATAACCATTGCCACCAAGTGTATATGCGATCTCTGCAAAATGCCAATCATCAAGGTCATTGAAATTTGATTGCGGCTGAAAGGTTCGTAGCATTTCCCAGCTGCAGTTGTTAAATACAATTACAAGTGGATCCCATCCATATCGATTACAGTTTCCAAGTTCCCAGCCAGTCATTTGAAAGGCGCCGTCACCAACCAAAATAAGGGGTCTTTTGCCAGTAGTTGCCTGAATTCCCATTCCGGCGGGCACACCAAATCCCATGCCGGCATAATAGGCGGGAGCGGTCAATGAGGTGGGTTGAACGCTTAGCGTGGTAAATAAGCAGTCTCCGACATCACATGCTATTTTCATTTTGCCGTATTTATCAAAAAGATCATTGATCCCTTTCGCAATATCGTGGGGCTCAATTTTTGAATTATCGGAAACTAGATTACCTTCTGGATTACACGGTTTGCTGATCACTGGAACTTCGATCTGCTCTACTTTGTCAAGAAGAGCGTCAATCAATGATTCAAGCGGAATATCAGCGTAATTATGATATGCTAGCTTCACCTGTCTGTCCGCCGCAACAATGCATTTGCTCATATTGATCCGCGACTGCGAAACCCCGAAGTTAGTATCTGAGAAAATAACGCCAAGCAAAAGTAAAGCATCAGAGCTTTCAACTGCATTGCTAACCTGAGGTTTTCCGGCTAAGCCCATATATGTGCCTGCCAGTGGGTCCTGTTCTTCTATAAGGAGCCCTCTTGCCATAAATGTAGTGGCGACAGGTATCCCTAGCTTTCGAGCAAGTAATGACAATTTATCTTCGAGATTAAAGCGCCTTATTTCAACGCCTGCCACGACAAAGGGATTTTTCGCACGGTGCAAGCAACCAAGTATTTCGTCCGCACAAGCGTTGACTGCTGCTGGGTTTATAGGTGATGACGGCAACATTTTCACTTCCTTGCATTCGGCGAATGTAAGATCGCGGGGAATTTCGATATAGACAGGTCGTGAATGTTCCTTGCATGATCGCAAAACCCTGGCAATTTCGACATGTGCGGTTTTGGGATCGTTTAAGACAACCTGATCGCAAGTTATTTCTCTGAAAATCTTAAGCTGGCTATCCAAGGTTTTTGCTTGATGGTGAAGTAAAAACCCTTGCTTGCTTTCTGCTATGCCTGGACCACCCGAAATAATTACAAGCGGGCTTTTCTCTGCATATGCCCCTGTCGCAGCATTTAGTACGTTAAATGCTCCTGCGCCGTAAGTAACCGCCACCACACCAAGCGATGTGTTTTCTCTACCTGCTGCATCCGCTGCGAATGCAACACCTGGTTCATGACTGAGGGTATAAAATGGAAGAATAGCGCTTTCTTCCATTGCTTTAAAAAAAGGCAATATGAAATCACCGGGAATGCCAAAAATTTCTTTCGCGCCATGGCTTTTCAGCGCGCTCAATAGTGCCTGTGCTAGATTCACGAAAATATCCTTCAAGCTTCCAGTTGCCCCCTTGAATGTGGACATAATACACTGAGTGATCGCCGCTTCCTTGACATCAATCAAAAAAAATAAACAAAAGCGGTAAGACGAGAAAGGTCTGTTATTTAAATGACATGTTACAATCCAAGATTAGAAAACCTTATCAATGCACCAAGGAAAAATTGTTGTATCTTACATGTAAAATAAATTAATCCTAATATTCTTAAAGATATAAAACAAATAGGGAATTTATTATGGGGTTTGTAAAAAGGGAGAGCGTGTGGACCATTACGGAAGTTGCGCATTGATATTGTTTGGATGTCAACGGTGATTTATACAGGCCAATCGATATAACGAGCTCTAATGCATCAGCTTGGAGAGTTCGAATTTATGATCTTTGGTACAGAAATCACATGTAACAGTTATGGTGCCCTCTTCGGCCACATCTTGTAATTCCTGAAGATCAAGGCTGGTAAGTGCCGCTCTGATTTTATCCTCAGAGCAGCGGCAGCCTGCGGCTACATCGGTATGTTCAAAAACCCTTACACCGGTTTCATGGTAAAGACGAATGAGTAGGTTCTGAAGGCTCAGGTTCTGATCCAGAAGTTCTTCCTTTTTAAGGCTACTAAGCAGGATTGATGCAGTGTTCCAATGGTCCTCGGTTTCGCCTTCGTCGCGGCCATGTTCATCTTCGGCGGTTCGGGCATAGTGCTGGATCATTATGGCACCGGCCTGCCATTCACCCGCATCGTTTTTCTGGCAGGAGAGCATGACCTTGGTTGGAAGTTGTTCTGAACTTCTAAAATATTCCTCGGCGGCGGCAGTGATACTATCGCCTTCAAGTTTGACGATGCCCTGATAGCGTTCCATAAATTTGCCTTGGTCGATAGTGATCGCAAGATATCCGCTTTCGCCAAACAATTCTTCAAGGCTGTCGCTACTGTCAATGTCTCCATCAAAGGACGTGTAACCACGTATATTGCCTATGGCATTTTCTGTTTCTTTATGAAAATCACTCACCAGTACGCGAAATGGACCATCTCCTTTCATTTGCGTGGTCAAGATGCCGTCATATTTCATTAGAGTGCCTATCAGCGCGGTAAAGGCCAGTGTTTCACCCAGCATTTTACTGACTTCATCAGGGTAGTTATGCTTTGAAAGAACGTCATTCACTGAGCGGCCAAGGCGCACAACACGACCTTTTATATCCTGCCCCTCAATTTGGAAGGGGAGGCATTGGTCCTCAAGCGGAGGAAACTGATTTTCATTGTTCATTGTTATTTACCAAAACACCACATTAGAATCGCTTTTTGAATATGTAACCGATTCTCTGCTTCGTCCCAAATAACAGATTGTGGACCGTCAATAACGTCGGCGGTGACTTCCTCGTCGCGGTGTGCCGGCAAGCAGTGCATGAAAATGGCATCTTCATTTGCATTTTTCATTAGCGCGCTGTTTACCTGATACGGCGCAAGGTCAGTCAGACGTTTTTCTGCATCCTCATCGCCCATTGAAATAAAGGTGTCAGTGATAACGCAGTCCGCACCCACTACAGCGTCTTCTGGACTTTCTGTGATTGACACTTTGCCACCGTTATTCTTCGCCCAGCCAACCACTTGTTCCAGTGGGGCATATTCTTTAGGGCAGGCAACCGCAAGTTCACAATCAAAAAGAACCGCTGCATGAATCCAGGATACCGCAACATTGTTCCCGTCGCCGGACCAGGCGATTTTTTTGCCAGTGATCGAGCCGCGATGCTCCTCAAATGTAAGTACATCTGCCATAATCTGGCAGGGATGTGAAAAATCCGTCAGCGCATTGATCATTGGGACCGTTGATGTTTCTGCCATTTCAAGAAGCGCTTCATGGCTGTTGGCGCGCAGCATGATCGCATCCACAAATCCGGATAAGACGCGAGCGGTGTCCGATACACTTTCACCGCGACCAAGCTGCATATCATAATTCTGCAGGACGACGGATTTTCCGCCAAGTTGATGCATGGCCATTTCAAAGGAAACACGAGTTCGTGTGCTTGGTTTTTCAAAGATCATTGCCAGTGCTTGATCCTGTAGCGGCGCATCTGGATGCACAGAACCTTTGCTATGATTTTGGTCCGCCGCTTCTTTTTTTAGCATCTTTGCTTTTTCAATAATTTCACGGGCGTCGTCAGCGCTGATCGATGAAATATCAAGAAAATGTCTGTGATTTGGTTTTAAGTTATAGTTTGTCATTTAAAATTTCCTGACAGATCTTATCAAGTCGCGTAATGCCTTCATGAAGGTCAGATTCGTCGATGTTCAGTGGCGGCAGAATACGGACGGTGTTTTCTCCGCCACCAACCAGCAGTAATTTGTTTTCAAGTGCTTTAGAGACAAACTCACGCGGTTCAATTTTTAACTTAAGTCCCACCATAAGTCCCATGCCCCTCACTGTTTCAACCAGATTCGGATAACTTTTACAGAATCTAACAAGCTCGGTACGTAGTTTATCAGACATGTTTTGCACATTTTTTAAAATATCTTCCTGCTCAAATACATCAAGGACTGCATTGCCCATTGCCATGGCAAGTGGATTGCCGCCATATGTGGAGCCATGGGTGCCAGCGGTCATATGCTGTGCCACATCCTTTGTTGCGAGGCACGCGCCGAGCGGGAAACCGCCGCCAATCCCTTTGGCGATCGGCATAATGTCCGGGGTAACGCCAGCATGTTCATGACAGAACATTTTTCCAGTGCGGCCAACACCGCACTGGATTTCATCAAAAATCAGAAGAATGCCATGTTTGTCGGCAAGGGCACGTAGCATTTTTAAATTTTCAGCACTCACCGGGCGAATGCCACCTTCGCCTTGCACAGGTTCGATCATTATGGCTGCCGTCGCATCAGTGATGTGTTTTTCAACATCGTTCATGTCCTGGTAGAATTCAACCACGTCGAAACCATCCATCTTGGGACCGAACCCTTTGGTTAGCTTTTCTGAACCGCCAGCGGCAATGGTCGCGAGCGTACGACCATGAAAACTGCCTTGAAAAGTAATAATACGGTAACGGGCGGTATCACCATTGGCATCATGATAGCGTCTAGCCATTTTAATCGCGCATTCAACTGCTTCAGCGCCGGAGTTGGAAAAAAACATACTGTCCGCGAAAGTGAGGTCTGCGAGGCGGGAAGAGAGCTTTTCCTGACCAGGAATGTGATAGATGTTTGATGTGTGCCACAGTTTTTCGGCTTGCTTGGAAAGAGCTTCAACCAGTTTGGAGTGACAATGACCCAGGCAGTTGACCGCGATGCCACTGCCAAAATCAAGAAATTTGTTATCATCTTCGTCAAAAAGCCATGAGCCTTGGCCGCGAACAAAACGCGCGTCCATACGAGCGTAAGTTGGCAGAATTGACGATATATTATTTTGTTTCATAACTATAAAATCGCATATTCTTTTGTTTAAGGATGTGCTTTTTGAACTAATTGCGGTTAATTAGCAAGAAAAAAATGCAATAATCGCGTCATGCGCGCAGCTTATAGCCGCTTTTGAACATCCTGTAACACGCTAACCATAGTAGGATATTCAGGATTAGGATATAGATAACACCAATAATTGGGTCAGCTTCGGATATTCCAGTAAAGCCATAGCGAAAGCCATCAATTAAATAAAAGAAAGGATTTAACTGGCTGACTTGATACCAGACGCCGCTAAGTCGTTCGATGGAATAAAAAGTTCCAGAAAGAAAAGAAAGCGGCATAATCACAAAATTATTGATTGCCGATGTTTGATCAAAGCGCTGCCCCCAAACGCCGGTCATTATCCCCAGCAGGGACAGCATCATCGAACCAGATATGCTGAAATACAAAATAGCCCATGGATTGGTAAAATTAACCTCAGTCATAAAGCTCATGGCGAACATAACAAAGATACCCACCATAAGGCCGCGGGTCATTCCGCCAAGCGCATAACCAAGGGCAATTTCCTTGGCCCCGAGAGGCGCCAGTAGAATATCAACAATGTTGCCTTGCATTTTTGAGCCAATAATAGATGATGATGTATTCGCAAAACTATTTTGCAAAACCGACATGATAATGAGGCCCGGTGCCAGGAATACCGAATAGGGGATTTCCCCTATATAGCGACCAGTACCACCAAGCGCCAATGTGAATATCATCATGAACATCAATGTTGTGACAACGGGCGCGCCGACGGTCTGACCGAAGACCTTCATATATCTTCGAACTTCTTTTTCATATAGAGTACGAAACCCAGACCAGTTAAATGCGCCGAGTCTTTTTGATCCAAATTCACCAATTGATTTTTCGTTTTCTGACATCTGCTCAAATCCGTTCTTTGACTGATTACCTTATAAAGGAAAAGCGAATATAATCGCAATCTCAACTTGACCTTTTTTAAACGGGCGATTAAATAGCAGCAAATTTTATGGCTTTGCGGATCACTTATGCTATATAGTGCTGCTTTAGTGAATTTGAAATGAGGATTTAATATGGCTTGGACAGACGAACGCGTAGAGAAACTCCGTGAACTTTGGGACAAAGGATTAAGCGCGTCGCAAATCGCCAAGGAACTTGCTGAAGGTGTTACCCGTAACGCTGTTATCGGTAAAGCGCATCGCATGGGTCTTGCGTCACGTCCGTCACCGGTTAAGTCAGATCCTGCCAAGCGCGCCGCTGCAGCGGCGAAGAAAAAAGCCGCGCCGAAAAAAGAGCCAGCAAAAGTCGCGGCACCCGCTACCGGTAAAGTTACGATCCTTGATCTTACTGAAAGCATGTGCAAATGGCCGATCGGCCATCCGGGTGAGCCTAACTTCCACTTCTGCGGTAAGCCATCACAGCCCACATTCCCGTACTGTGCGAACCACTGCGTAGAAGCGTATCAGGTGCAGCAACCGCGCCGCACCCGTCGTAACACTCGCCGCCGGATTATGGCAACGCCGGTAAAATAAACTCTCTTTAAAAATCCAAACAGTTTACAAAACGACCTTTAACGTATTAAGGTCGTTTTTGTTATGGGGGATGATAAAAAGGGAGAAACAATGTCAAAAATATATAAGCTATTGATAGTCACCGTTCATGTGATTGTCTTTACATTCCTGCCAGCTAGGGCGCAGGATGAATATACCCCGCCAAGTTATAGTTCACGTGACGGCTTTGTACCGATCGTTGGTAAAAACGGTATGGTCAGTGTTCGTGAAAGCATTGCTGCAAAAGTGGGTGCAGAAATTCTGGAGCAGGGTGGTAACGCCGTTGATTCAGCAGCAGCCATTGGGTTTGCGCTTGCAGTGACCTATCCATCCGCCGGGAATATCGGTGGTGGTGGCTTCATGGTCGTCCATATGGCGGAAAGCGGTGAAACTGTTGCGATTGACTATCGCGAAATGTCAGCGGGAAGCGCCCGTCACGACCTTTATGTTGTCGATGACAAAGTGGACAACCGCTTGGCCAAATACAGCCGGCAGTCATCCGGTGTGCCTGGTACCGTTATGGGGATGGCGCTTGCCATTGAAAAATACGGCACCATGACCCTGCAGGAAGTGATGGCCCCGGCGTATAAGCTCGCGGCAGAAGGTTTTCCGGTTTATACCCATCTTGAAGTATCGTTAGCCCGCAGTAAGGAACGCCTTGGCGCGGACCCCGCTGCATCAAAGGTTTTTTACAAAGCCGACGGCAGCAATTACCGCACTGGTGAAATCCTCAAGCAGGAAGACCTCGCCTGGTCATTAAAACAGATCATGGATAATGGTGTAGACGCCTTTTACAAGGGCGAGGTTGCCGAGCGCATAACCGATGACATGGCAGCTAATGATGGTCTGCTTACCATGGAAGACTTCGCAGCTTATAAAGTTTATGAACGCGAACCGGTCTGGGGTACCTATAAGGGTTATTCCATCGCAACAATCCCGCCGCCGTCATCTGGCGGAATGCATATGGTGCAGATGATGAATATGCTGGAAAATGACGACCTTAAATCGCAAGGCCATAATAGCGCGGCAACTCTTCATCTTTATATCGAAGCCATGCGTCAAGCTTACGCGGACCGTAGCCTTTATGCAGGAGATCCAGCATTCTTCGATATTCCGGTCGATAAAATCATCGATAAGGACTACGCGGCGGAAATTCGTGCTCGCATCCCCATGGACCGCGCACGCGAAAGTTCCGAAGTGGCACCAACAAAGAATCTGGCTTATGAAAGCCCGGAAACAACCCATTATTCCGTGATGGATAAATGGGGCAACGCCGTCAGCAACACATACACTCTGAACTTCGGTTTTGGTAACGGTATTATGGCTGCAAATACAGGCATTTTGCTGAATAATGAGCTTGATGATTTTGACCATGAACCTTATAAGCCCGACGCCAACGGCAATATCAGCGGCAAGGCAAACGCACAGGAGCCACACAAACGCCCACGTTCATCCATGACACCAACCATTGTGTTTAAAGATGACAAGCCGTTCCTGATTACTGGTTCACCCGGTGGTGGCACCATTATCAATACCGTGTTCCAGACAGTGATGAATGTAGTGGAGTTCGATATGAATGTAGCTGCAGCTTCCAGTAAGCCACGGATCAATCATCAGTGGATGCCGGACCTCACCAGCATGGAAAATGGTATCAGCCAAGATACGCTGAACATTCTGGAAGACATGGGCCACAAGTTCAGGACGGGTAGAACCCTTGGTAGCACCAACAGTATCATCTGGCGTGATGGCTGGTTTTATGGCGCTCATGATCCTCGCAACATGAATGCTGCGACAATCGGAATAAATTAGCCGTTTGATCAAATTATTGTAAAAGGCGGGGCCATGCCCGCCTTTTTTGTTTTCAATACACAAATTTTGAGATTATGGTTTCTTAAGAGGTAAAATGATCATGAAGAAAATATATTTATCAATTTTCATAACTGTATTTTTGCTGGGCCAGGCTATAGCGCAGGAAAAACCGTTTCCCGAATTCAGTGCTGTCGATGGTTTTGTGCCAGTAATCGGTGAACAGGGGATGGTATCCAGCCGCCACCATCTCGCGACGGAGGTTGGCGCTGAAATACTCAGGCAGGGCGGTAATGCAGTTGACGCTGCGGCGGCTGTTGCATTTGCCCTTGCTGTGGTTCACCCTGAAGCAGGTAATATTGGTGGTGGTGGTTTTATGGTCGTTCATGTGGCGGATCAGAACAAAACCACGACCATTGATTACCGGGAATATGCCGGTGAAAATGCCACCCATGATCTTTATGTGGTAGACGGAAAAATTGATCCATTTCTTTCCTTTCAAAGCCGTAAGTCAGTTGGCGTCCCGGGAACCGTTGCCGGTATGGCAATGGCCTTGGAAAAATATGGTACCATGTCGCTGGCTGAAGTGATGGCACCTGCATACAAACTGGCTAGCGATGGGTTCAAGGTCGGTCGCCACCTTGAACGCACTTTTGAGACTCACAAAGAAAAGTTGATGGCAGCGCCGGAAACCCGTGCAATCTTTTTTAAAGCTGATGGCAGTTCCTATCGCTATGGTGATGTGCTTGTCCAAGGTGATCTTGCTGGATCCCTAAGGGCGATTATGGAGCAGGGACCAGATGCCTTTTATAAAGGTGAAATAGCCGAGAAAATGATCGCAGATCAGCGAAAATATGATGGTATTCTGACCATGGATGATTTTGCGGCATACGAACCTATTGAGCGTGAACCTGTGCGTGGTACCTATAAAGGTTACGAAATTGTTGCCATGCCGCCACCGTCATCGGGTGGGGTACATGTGGTGCAGATGCTCAATATGCTCGAAAATGATGATATTGGATCCATGGGTCATAATAGTGTGGCTACACTACATCTTTATATTGAGGCC
>JANQJN010000009.1 GCA_028281625.1 Emcibacteraceae bacterium
TTGGACTTTATGCACAGTGACATGGATGTGGTACGTTATACATCCGGCTTTACCCGTAGCCACGCACAAAACCTTGAATATATCGGTATTATGGAAGACCTATATACCCAGAATTTGGGCCATCTTCTGGTGGTTCGAAAATCCGATGATACACCGGTGGGCCGCTGCGGGTTCTCCTACTTTACCTGCGTAAATGATGGTGAGCAGGATTGGTTTTACTGGGAAGGCGCGAAAAAGATCACCAAGGAAGGTGAAAAAAGCCAGTTTGTAGAATTGGGTTATAGCTTTGCACGCACTTTTTGGGGGCAAGGTTTTGCGACAGAAGCGGCGTTCGCGGTCGCAGAATTTGGTAAATATCAACTCGGGATGGACAGCATTCATTCGCTCATTGATAAACGAAACATTGGATCGATCAAAGTGGCAGAGCGCATTGGCGCACGAGACGCGGTAGACTGTATGGTCCATGACCACCCGGCACTTAACATGATAAACAACAAAACGGACTAACATGGATAAACTTCTGGAAATTATGGAAAAGCTGCGCGACCCAACAAACGGCTGCGCCTGGGACGTGGAGCAAACGTTCGAGACCATCGCGCCTTACACCATTGAAGAAGCCTATGAAGTGGCTGAAGCAATCGAAAATGATGATATGGAAGGACTTAAGGATGAACTCGGCGACCTGTTGTTCCAGACGGTATTCCATGCGCGCATGGCCGAAGAAGCGGGGCACTTCAAGTTTTCCGACGTGGTTGAGGCCATATCGGACAAAATGATCCGCCGCCATCCCCATGTGTTTGGCGATGAAAGCTATCGGGATGCAGAAGAGCAGACCATCGCATGGGAAGAACAGAAGGCAAAAGAACGTGCAGAAAAAAAGCAGTCAAGCATCCTGGACGGTGTAACCATCGGTCTTCCGGCGCTTGCCCGCGCGGTTAAATTACAGAAGCGCGCGGCCCGTGTGGGCTTTGACTGGCCGGAAGTGGGCCAGGTGATTGACAAGCTCAACGAAGAAATGGTGGAACTGTCCGAAGAACTGGTCAAGAACAAAGAAAATCACGAGAAAATCGAAGAAGAGTTCGGTGACATGATGTTTGTCTATGCCAATCTTGCACGGCATCTAAAAATTGATCCCGAAAAAGCGCTCAAACGCGCCAATACAAAATTCACAAATCGCTTTAATAAAATAGAACAACATATTGAAAATAAAAATAAATCATTCGAAGATTTCTCGCTTATTGAACTGGAAGAACTTTGGGTAAAAGCCAAACACGAAGAAAAACCATGAAGTTTTTTTCTCTCCTTCTATGTTTATATGTGAAGCTAAAAAAGTTGCTAATTTTGCCTCATCCTTTAGGATAGGAATATACTCATGAAACTATCAATTGCTAAGCGCTGACTGGAGGGAGGGGTTTTTCTAAATAGTGCTTAAATTGACCAAAAGTGCTGCCTATTATCGATCTCGACAT
This sequence comes from Emcibacteraceae bacterium, assembly GCA_028281625.1. Lineage (GTDB taxonomy): Bacteria > Pseudomonadota > Alphaproteobacteria > Sphingomonadales > Emcibacteraceae > Pseudemcibacter. The sequence continues at coordinate 1,470 of JANQJN010000009.1, forward strand.
GCTTATGTTAAGCTGTTGCTCGGGCTTCTTTTATTCATTTTTCCCTCCCCTCTAATGGCGCAGTCAGAACTCGCGCTCACCGAAGCAGAGCAAGACTGGCTGCAAGAAAATAATATTGTAAGGGTCGGTGTTGATCCTGACGCCACACCGTTTGAATTTATCAATGAAGATGGAACCATCGGCGGTGTTGCCGGGGATTATCTTGCGATCCTTTCCGGCAAACTCAATGTGGAGTTTGTCTGGTCAGCAAACCAGCATTGGGACGAAGCAATGTCAAAAATACGCTCCGGTGATGCTGAAATACTCTCCACAGCCACACCAACTGAGGAACGACGGGAATACCTTGATTTTGTGGAGCTTTACCACACAGTAGGCAGCACCATTTTTGTAAAAAGTGGTGAACAGCGTTTCAGCAGCCTGGATAGCCTTCGCGGGCAAAAAATCGCCCAGATTAAAAGCTTCGCTGAAACAGAATTTATCAGGACCGATTATCCGGATATTGAAATTATCGAAGTCACCACTGTGATTGAAGCATTGCAAATGGTCTCAGAAGGTGAGGTGGACGCCCATGTGGGTAACATGATCATTGGTCTTGAGATCATCAAAAACGAAGGTCTTAATAATATCATCGTGGGCGGTGATTCTCCGTTTCAGGGTTCCAGCAACATTGCAGTAAGGCAAGACATTCCACTACTTACCAGCGCACTAAGTAAAGCGATCGCCACCATCACCGAAGCTGAGCATGATGCCATTGCTGAAAAATGGCTTGCGATCCCCATGGTAAGTGAAATTGATTATGCACTGGTCTGGCGCATTGTCATCATATCCTCAGTGATCCTGCTGGTGGTTTTACTCTGGGCCATGAGCTTGCGGCGCGAAGTGAAGCGCAGGATCCGCGCCGAGCATAAAATGGCGCTCCTCAAGGCAAAGGCAGAAGATGCACAAAATCTGGCTGAATTTGCCAACCGCGCCAAATCAAACTTTATTGCCAACCTCAGCCACGAAATCAGAACGCCACTTAATTCAATCATGGTTTTCTCAGAAGCAATGTCGGACGGCCTTTACGGTGAAATTACGCAGACGCAATATCGTGATTATCTGGATTATATGCAAAAAAGCGGTAAACATCTCGAGTTTGTAATCAGCGATATTCTTGATCTTTCGAAAATCGAAGCGCAAAAATGGCAACTGGTAGAAGAAGAAATTGATCTTGTCGACTGCATAAAGGACTGTTTACAGATCTTGGAAGGAAAAGCGCAGAAGAAAGATATAAAGCTTTCCTACGCGCTTGAAAACATTAACCCCAGCTGCCTTATTTACGGTGAAAACACTTCCATCCGCCGCATCATCATCAACTTGCTTTCAAATGGCATTAAATTTACCGAAAGTGGCGGAGAAGTAAGCTGCACGCTCCAGAGGAATGATGATGGTTCAGTCACGCTTAAAATTAAGGACAACGGCATCGGCATAAGGGAAGAACATCTTTCCATGGTCCTTGAGCCCTTCGGCCAGGCACAAAATGATGTGCTGGTCAAAGAAGGCGGCACCGGCCTTGGCCTTCCTATCGTAAAAAAACTTACGGAACTTCATGATGGCGAGCTTGAACTTGAAAGTGAAGAAGGCGTTGGAACGACGGTGACGGTAAGGTTGCCCGCTGAGCGAGTGCGGTAGAATTCACAAGACAAATCGTCACCCTTAACTTGATTCAGGGTCCACGCAATCTTAACAACCTCCAAAGAAATAAACGATTTCATAGATTCCGGACCAAGTCCGGAATGACGCGATTGTTGACGCGGGGGTTTCCCCCCGCGCCAGTTATGTCTTAATCCAGATCACCACCGCGCACCCAAGGGGCACCGGCAGCATCAAGGGCCGCTTCGAAGGCTGGAACGGTTGTACCCGTCAGTGTCGCCATACGGGATTTAACACCCGCGAAAGCATCCATTGCATAGCCGAACTGTTCCCGAGCTTGCTGGGTCGGACCGTAAGTGCCGTTACTTGAACCATTCACAAAGCCAAGACGGCTTGAAATGGTAGCGGGACGTGCCCCCTTCCCGGCGCGGGTGCGTTCACCATTGATCATTTCATCAATGGCGTATAGCTCCTGACGCAGGGCTTCATAGTCCCCTTCAAGAGCTGAGGCATCGCTGGAACGATCCATAGCCATGCGGTACATGCTGAGCTTCGCCATCAGATCACTGATGGTGGTGTTGGCTGCGGCCACATCAGCGCGCGCGCCTTCCAGTTCACGTTGGAATGCATAAGCATCAGCCGGGCTTGCCCCGTCAAGGGCGCGCTGGTTGATATCCACCAGTTCGAAGTTGGCCGGTCCGGCGATTTGGCGGGTATCACCGTTCACACGCGCATGCAGCGTCGCGCTATAGCTGCCCGGTACGGCCATTGAACCACCATCATTACCGCTGTTATCGCTGGTGATTGCACCGCCTGAAGAATGACGCAGGTTCCAGGTGACCCGGTTCACGCCTTTCTTATTGGCCGCATCGACCACACGAACGACATTACCGGCGCTATCACGCACAGTGACAAACACGGCGGCGTCCGCTTCGCGGCGTTCACGCTCAAGCACATCAAAGGCAGGGTAACCCACATTACCGCCTTCGTCGGAAATTTCCTTGTCGGCTTCAACACGGCGTTCTTTTTCTGTCTGATACGCATCACTCAGGTAATAAGTGAATGTCGCACCGAACGGTGGATTTTCCGCGCGCCAGTGGTCAGCACCATTACTGTCCGTATGCTGAGTATCTTCGCGGTACCATGGCACTTGCGCCTTGGCGAAGATATGACCTTCGGCGTCAAGATCCGCAGCTTTAAGGCCGCGAAGCGCGGTATAATCATCAAGGATATAAATACCGCGACCGAATGTACCGACAATCAGGTCGCTTTCGCGGCGCTGAATGCGCACATCACGCACTGAAATGGTGGGCATACCGCCGGTCATTTCGATCCAATTGTCACCGCCATCTGTGGTAAAATAAAGACCGAATTCAGTTCCAAGGAACATCAGGTCCCCATCCACATGGTCCTGGGTTACCCGCCAGACAAGGTTTTTCTCACCAAGACCGTTGACCATCAGTTCCCAACTGCGGCCGCGGTCAGTACTTCTGATGAAATATGGCGCGAAGTCGCCTTCCTTATGGTTATCAAGGGCGGCATAAACCGTATCCACATCAAAGCGGTCCGCGCGGATGTCGTTCACATAAGCATTGGCCGGAACGCCGCGGATATCGGCCACTTCATAGCGAGTCCAGTTCTGACCTCCGTCGGATGTTACCTGAATAAGCCCATCATCTGTTCCCACATAGAGCAGATTCTCATCAATTGGGCTTTCGGCCACATTGGCAATGGTATGGAAGTTTGACATAGCGCTCAGGTCCCACCCGGCCTCAGGACCCCATGTGCGGCCCATCATTGGATAAGTGAGACGGTTGCCGTCTTTGGTAAGGTCACCTGAGATCGGCGTCCAGCTGTCACCGCGGTCATCAGAACGCCACAGACGTTGCGATGCGTGATAAATACGGGCCGGATCATGGTGCGACACATTAATCGGTGCGTCCCAGTTAAAGCGCTCTGCTGGCTCACCAGGGCGGGCCTGCGGCTGAACATTGGTGTTTTCACGAAGCAGCATGTCGTGGCGTCTGAGACCGCCCTGCTGCATTTGTGAATACATGATGTTCGGATTGCCTGGCTCCGTGGCCGGCTGATGACCGTCCGCACCCATGGTCAGGAAGAAATCCCCGTTTGAAAGGCCATTTGCACGCATTGTGCGGCTTGGCCCGCCCTGGGTTGAGTTATCCTGCGTACCACCAAAAACGTTATAAAATGGCAGCGCATCGTCGGCAGCGATTTTATAGAACTGTGCAAGTGAAAGCCCTTCCATAAAGCGCCAGTTTTCCATGTTGTCACGGCTTTCATAAACACCGCCGTCTGACCCGATCAGGATAAAGTCTGGATCATCCGGATGAAACGCAAAAGCGTGGTCATCCACGTGTTTCCAATCCAGATTAATGTCAGACCAGGTTTTACCCCCGTCCATGGAATAGGCACTAAGGTTATTGGCCATATAAACCATGTCGAAGGTATGCGGATCCGCAAAAATTTCCTGATAGTAATGCGGTCCTGTGCCACCAGACAGACGATCTGACATTTTGGTCCAGCTGGCGCCATAATCTTCTGATCGCCAGAAACCACCAGTACGTTGATCAAGTTCAATGATCGCATAAACCACATTGGGGCTCATAGGGGATACCGCAAGGCCCACCTTACCCATATTTCCTTTTGGAAGCCCCACAGTCATCTTGGTCCAGCTGTCACCACCATCATCGGACGTATATAGACCTGATCCAGGACCTGTGTTCACCAAGGTCGCGATGGAACGTTGACGCTGCCATGCGGCAGCATAAAGCTTATCCGGGTTGTTCGGGTCCGCTGCAAGGGATCCAACACCGGTCCATTCATTGGCAAGTTCAAGGTTGTTTACCCATGTTTTGCCACCGTCGGTGGTTTTATAAACACCACGCTCACCACCGCTGGACCAAAGGGGTCCTTGCACCGATACCCATACGGTACTGCTGTCGTGCGGGTGGATAATAATGTCCCCGATCCGTTCAGAATCATGAAGCCCCATATTTTCCCAGGTTTTACCGCCATTGGTGGATTTATAAACCCCATCGCCAAAGGCAATGTGACGGCCACCATTATTTTCACCAGTGCCCACCCAGATGATATCCGGATTATTCGGGTCAATGGTCACGTCACCTATGGAATAAACCGCTTCATCGTCAAATATCGGTGTCCAGGTAGTTCCGGCATTTACAGTTTTCCACACACCACCGGATGCCACGCCCACATACCAAATATTTGGATTGGTTGGATGTACGGCAATATCGGAAATACGGCCGGACATATAGGATGGTCCCACATGACGGACTTCTATCCCGGCAAAGGTGGAAGCGCTCATTGGGCCATCGTCGTCACTATCCTGTGCTATCACAAGTGTTGGAAAGGCAACGACAATCGCCAGAACGGCAATTATTATCTTTTTCATGATGATCTCCCTCAATAATGTAGGGAATCACGTTAGCTTTTTTTCACATGTAAAACAAGTTCAGGGTTCTATTCTGACTGCCAATATATCTTCCCCATCACCCCATCGCGTACAGGTATCATTGCCATATATTCTTATAAAAACGTCTGACATTTTTGCTGATAATAGCATTGCATACTGCTTTTTCCCTGCTTCTGAATTTTCATCTTTAATAATCCAATATGCAATTGTTGCACAGGCAGGCTTTGTGCCAATTGAAGTCACATTCTTTAACCAAACAGCAGTAAAACCGTCATTTCTTGTAATAATCCAATCTACTTTTCCAATTGCATCACTGGCGAACGCTTGTTGGGAAAAAAATGAAATTATGCTTGTCAACAAAAGTAAAAGCGTGGAAATACTGATCTTACGCATAGGTCCCCCTTTGATTAATAAAAGTTCTTAAAAATAGGCAAAACAATTGCCAAAAACTGTCTACGATGTAAGGAAAGATAAATGCATCCCCCGTAATACACATATGGCGATGGTAATCTCAAGTTGACTTCTAATCAACCAGTTTCGAAATGTTTGAAGTGAATCGAAAAATCTAATTAAAAAGAAAAATTTCCATAAATAGTTTCCGCCACACTTCTTCATCAGGCGCACAAAGAAGCCCTGTACCATCATTTCTTGGTGTATAGGGTCGCTCGTCCAGTCCCATAACATAGCCACCTGCTTCGCCGTAAATAAGTGCGCCAGGTAAATGATCCCAGATAAGGGTACGATAGTAAGCGGAAAAGTGTTTTTCGCCTTCGGTAATCGCCACATAATCATATCCGGCGCAGTACGCGGGTTTATTTATGGCTATTTTCCTCAAGTTTTCCCGGGCAATTGACCTTAGATCTTCAGGCATGCGATTGATATGAGCGGCACCGATCAAATCATGGAGGTTCGCTGGGGCCTCAGGCACGCTCACTCGGTCATTATTTATGAATGCCCCCGCCCCTTTTTCAGCAAAAGCAAGTTTTTCGTATGCAGGCAGGTAAATCCAACTGGCGACCACCTCCCCTTTTTGAAGCGCCACCGCCATAACAGCAAATTTTTCATTCCCTTTGATAAAATTGTTGGTGCCATCAATGGGATCAATCAGAAATCCGCAGTCGGCCTCAAGAAGTTCCACAAGTCGCATGGGGTTTTTAGAAATATCTTCTTCCCCTGTTACGATCGCTTGGGGGTAAAGCGTGCGCAGCCCGTCGGAAAGCGCATATTCCGCTGCCAGATCCGCTGCGGTGACAAACTCCCCTGGTTCCTTAAAGATAACTTCGTCTTCACGTAAATTTCGAAAGCGTGAACTGATCTCCTCGTCGGCTATCTTTTTGATAAGGGCGGCAATCTCAGCCGTTCGCATGAAGTTTTCCCTGTTTTACCAACTGCCCGATAGCAGCATTATCAAGACGGACTGTGAGCTTGGTATGGGTTTCACTGTCGGCGCGCTCGAGCACTTCGCCGAGTGTATAAAGCTGCGCAATATCCGCACCGTCCGCATGGGAAAATTCAAGTTCGAATGTTTTCTTGCCTTTGGCGAGCTGATCGTCCAGTGCATCGAGTAGGTCATCGCAGCCTTCACCGCTTATGGCGGAAACCAGCGCTACATTGCCGGACCGGGCGGCCATGTTTTCGCAAATTTCTCGCTCTTCCGGCGAGAGCAGATCAATTTTGTTCCAGACTTCAAAAATAATCTTTTCTTCGCCATCGGTGACACCCAGTGAAGACAGAATATCCATCACATCCTGCTTCTGTGCTTCGGTTTCCGGATGAGAAATATCTCTAATATGAAGGATGATGTCTGCTTCGGTAACTTCTTCAAGTGTTGCGCGGAAGGCGGCCACCAAATGGGTGGGAAGGTCTGATATAAATCCAACCGTATCGGAAAAGATCGCCTTTTTACCGTTCGGCATATCCACATTACGCATGGTGGGATCCAGGGTTGCAAACAACAGATCTTCCGCCATCACATCGGCGGCCGTTAGTTTGTTAAACAACGTTGATTTTCCGGCGTTGGTATAGCCGACCATGGCGACAATGGGAAACGGAACCTTGCGGCGGCTGTTTCGATGAAGCTCCCGGGTTCTGATCACGGATGCGAGCTGCTTCTTGATCTTGCCGATCCGTTCATCAATTTGCCGGCGGTCACTTTCGATCTGGCTTTCACCGGGACCACCCATAAAACCAAAACCACCACGCTGCCGTTCCAAGTGAGTCCAGGAGCGAACAAGTCGGCTTTTCTGGTAGCTTAGGTGCGCCAGCTCCACCTGCATCACACCTTCTTTTGTCTGCGCCCGCTCACCGAATATTTCAAGGATTAACCCCGTGCGGTCTATGACCTTTACTTTAAGCTCGCGCTCAAGATTGCGCTGCTGTCCCGGGCTTAGTTCACAATCTGCGACCACCAGTTCAATATCATGAGCATGGATATAGCTTGAAAGTTCATCAAGCTTCCCTTTTCCAAGGTATGTGGCAGGTCGGATTTTGTTAAGCGGTATCACTTCGCTGAATATAATATCCAGCTCTAGTGCTGCGGATAAGGACACGGCTTCTTCAAGACGGTCTTTTGCGCTTCTTAAACTTGGTTCCGCACCGTGGATTACATTTGGATGAAACACAACCGTGCGCGCACCCGAAGCATTTTTTATCTGCTCCGTGCCTTCACTATGGTCATCCCAAACACTACTGAATGTCTTTTTACGGAATTCTAAAGAGTTCTTAACTTCATGATTAGTCATGAGCGAGGAAAATTACTCCTCATCAATTGATCCATCTTCATCCGCATCAAATAAATTTATTGTGCCGCCAGGCATAATCGTAGAAATGGCATGTTTGTAAACAAGCTGTACGTTCGCGTCACGACGCAGAAGGATACAGAAATTATCAAACCAGGTAATAATTCCCTGTAGTTTTACGCCATTAACAAGAAAAACAGTGATCGGAGTTTTATTCTTACGTACATGGTTTAGAAAGGCATCTTGTAAGTTGTGCATTTTATCAGACATTTTATTATTCCACTTTTATTTTTATTCGCCTTAAAACAGTATTAACCTGATTACTGCCGCAATCCTTATTGCTAAGATCAGTATATCACATCACCAGTTTTTTTTAAACAAAGAAGATCACATCTTGGTGATCGAAGATTAATATTTGCTTAACCAATTTATAAAACTTGTGTCTGATGTTACATCTTACGAAAAGAAGGCGAAATAAAGATCAGGAGAGCGATAATTTCCAGTCGCCCTATGATCATAATAAATGACGTCAGCCATTTTGCCGCATAATCCATTCCAGAGTATCCAAGAAAGTCCTGTGCGATCAGACCAGTCATTGCGCCAGCGCTAAAAAGGTTAGCAATACTCAAGCCCAGGCTAACCCCCATGTCATAGCCAAACAGAGCATAACAAATAGAAAAAGCGGCAATTGATGAAAGATATAAAAACAAAAGCGTCCAGACACTATTGAGTATTGAGCTTGTGACACTTTGATCGTTTACCCGCATGGGCACAATCCCATGTGGATGGGCAAGACGGCTTATTTCGTGATCCGCCTGCCTGAATAAGACTTTAAGACGGAGAATTTTAAAACCACCGGCGCTGGAGCCCATCGCGCCCCCCACCGCGATCAGAATCGCACAGATCAGGACAGCCCCCAGTGACATCGAATTGGCGCCATCCGGCAAAAATCCGGTGGTACTAAGCGCCGACACTGCGGTGAAGACAGCTGTGCCAACTTTTTTAAGTATCGACGTACTCGTGGCATTTTCGCCTCCCAATAATGTAAACAGAATAAGCACCGACGCTGCTGCAACCAGAACAATGAAATACCAGATTTCACGATCATTCTGATAAGATCGAAGCTTCCCGCTTGTCATAAATGACCAATGAAACGTAAGGTTTGTGGCGGCGATAAACATAAACGGTATAAGCAAAAATTCCGTCATATTGCCAAAGCTGTTAACACCAAAATTAGCGTGATTGGTAAAGCCACCGCTGGAAAGCGTAGCCATTGCAGTTGACATGGCGTCAAACAGTGTCATACCACTGAAATTCAACAGAATCATACAAAGGAAACTCAGCGAAACATAAATGAAGGAGAGCGGTTTAAGGGTAAATTTGATCCGCGCCAACAGCCCTTCCCCTTCTCCGTGGGGGAGTGCACTTCTAAAGAGTTCCGAACCGCCGATACTGCTGAGAGGCACGATGGCGACTGCAAGCACAAAAATAAATATACCACCCATCCATTGCAAAAGTGAACGCCAGAAAAGAACAGTCTTTGGCGCAAGTGCAGAGTTCGCCATCATGGTTGATCCTGTTGTCGTCAACGCTGATGTAGCTTCAAAATAGGCATCTGTAAATTTTGTAAGCTCGCCGCTTACCATAAACGGAATAGAAGCGAATACCGGCAGACACACCCAAACAATCACCAAAAAGGAAATCACATCGTAGCGGCTGGGCTTCTCCGGCTGTTCCGTAAATGCAAAGTAAAAGCCACTGCCAATAAAAATCGTGAACATGGAACAGATAAAAAACGGCAGGATCAGGTGATTTTCTTCATAATTCAATGCAATCAGAATTGGCAAAAGTTCGCTCACCCCCAGAAAAATGAGGATATATCCGATGATATGACCGACTTTTGTTATCATTTAATGCTCACGTTCGGAAAAGGGCTCCTGAACTAGAAATATTCAAGCCGCACTGAAAACAACTCTTCTACCTTTTTAATCATGTCTGCACAGGTAAAGACGATCACCGTATCTCCTGATTTTATGACGGTACCGCCCTTAGGAACCACGATATTACCGTTTTGAATGACGGAACCAATAATGATGCCTGTTGGAAGCTTCACTTCCCTCAAGGGTTTACCAACAAGTGGGGATGCCTCAACGGCGACCGCCTCAATGACTTCCGCTTCACCACCCGCCAGGCTTTGAAGCGAACTGATGCGGCCCCGGCGCATATGCTGCAAGATACTGGAAACTGTTGTTTGACGCGGATCGACAAAGGCTTCAATGCCCACCGAACCAGTCAAGTCACCAAAAGAATGGTCATTGATAAGAGTAATAGCGCTTTTACAACCCAGCTGCTTTGCCAGAAGCGCCGATAGAATATTGACCTTGTCATCATTGGTCACGGAGATTATCGCCTGAGTACCTGCGATATTAGCTTCTTTGAGGATTTCCATGTCCAGCGCATCGCCGTGAAGCACAACTGCTTTGGATATTTTTTCGGCGATTTTTATCGCACGTTCTTCGTTTCGTTCAATAATCTTGATCTTAAACTTATTATGGGCCTCAACCAATTGCTCACTTAAAAACTGACCAACGTTCCCTCCGCCCACGATAACCACATTTCTTGCTTCTTCTTCCTCATGACCGAAAACGTTAAGCGCGCGTGTGACATGCGTTCTTTCTGATGCAATATAAATCAGGTCCCCAACCAACAGATGATCATCACCGGACGGCACAATCAATTTTCCGTTTCGCATGATGCCGCAAACCACAATGTTAAGGTCAGGGAAAAGTTCGGTGAGCTGGCGAAGTGGTGTGTCCACTACAGGACAATCTTCCTCAAGTTTGGTGCCCACGACCCAGATTTTGTCATCTGCAAAGCGGATCATGTCGGTGGCGCCCGGCACTTCAAGGCGATTTATAGCCGCTTTCGCCACTTCGATTTCCGGTGAAATAATCACGTCAATTGGCATATGTTCGCGACTGAAGAGCGCACGCCATTCAGGGTTCAAATAATTCTGCGCCCTGATCCGTGCGATTTTTTTTGGAACGTTAAATAGTGAATGCGCCACTTGGCATGCGACGATGTTTACTTCATCAAAGAGTGTCACCGCAATGATCATGTCCGCATCTTCGGCACCAGCACTTTCGAGTAAGTCCGGATAAGAGGCGTAGCCCACCATAGCATGGACATCGAGCGAGTTTCTCACTTTATTGATAAGCTCTTCAGAACGATCAATCACCGTAACATCATGTTGTTCGTGGGCCAAATGGCGGGCAATGTTAAATCCCACCTGGCCGGCCCCGCAGACGATCACTTTCATTTGACTTCCCTCTCGCCTTTCACTGGTTTATTTTTTCTCAAGGCTACTGATACCAAGACCTTTTAACTTTCGGTGAAGTGCCGATCGCTCCATCCCAACAAACTCGGCGGTTCGCGAAATATTACCCTGAAAGCGCTGTATTTGCACATTCAGGTATTCCCGCTCGAAAGTCTCCCGTGCTTCTCGAAGCGGTAATGTCATAATTTCCGTGTTTGAGCTGGGCCGGATAATTTCACTGTCGGCCATGACCTCAACCGGCAGCATATCGATGGTGATTTCTTCCTCGTCACCAGAAAGAATAAGCATCCGTTCCACTGTATTTTTAAGTTGTCGCACATTACCCGGCCAATCGTGGGCCTGCAGCGCCGATAGCGACTCTTCATCAATAGAACGCGGCGGACGACCGGTGGCGCTCGTAAAACTATTCATCATTTGCTTGATCAGTAGCGGAATGTCTTCGCGGCGCTGCGTCAGCGATGGAACCTGCACCGGCACCACATTTAACCGGTGATAAAGATCTTCACGAAAACGGCCCGCTTCAATTTCTTCCCGCAGATTACGGCTGGTTGCGCTGACAACGCGGACATTTACCTGCACCCGCTGATTACCGCCAACACGTTCAAAGGATTGATCGGTGAGGATCCGCAGAATTTTTGCCTGAGTTGTTTGGGGCATGTCTGCCACTTCATCAAAAAAGAGCGTTCCACCATGTGCCTTTTCAAACACTCCCGTTTTGACCACCTCGCCGTTTTCCTCTACGCCAAACAGTTCGCGCTCCATATTTTCAGGGGACATGCTTGCGGCATTAACAACGATGAAAGCGCTATTTGCCCTCTTTGAATGGCCGTGAATAAGGCGGGCAACAAGCTCCTTACCGGTACCGGACGCACCGGAAATAAGTACGCGGCTGCCACTGGGCGCCACTTTGCTGATTGTGTTCCGGACCAATGAAATGGCTGATGATGTGCCTGTTAGCTCAGATTCGTAACCTACTTTTTCCCGAAGTTCGATGTTTTCCCGGCGCAGGCGTTCCACTTCAGTAGCACGTTCCACCAATATCAGCAGCTGCTCAGTTTCGAACGGTTTGCTGATAAAATCATACGCTCCCTGCTTGATCGCCGTCACCGCCGTTTCAATATTGCCGTGTCCACTGATGATAATCACCGGCAAGTCTTTATGTTTTGATTTCACTTCTTCGAGTATCTCCAGACCATCAAGTCGGCTACCCTGAAGCCAAATATCCAAAATAAGAAGCGATGGTCTACGCGCATCAATTTCCGCAAGAGCGCTATCACTATCGCCCGCCACACGCGTATCGTAACCTTCGTCACTTAATATTCCGGAAATTAATTCTCTGATGTCTGCTTCGTCATCAACAATTAATATGTCAAGCGCCATGCACAATCCTTAACTTACTTTCGACGTCCTTCTCCGCCGCCATTTCATCGCCATCACCTTGCAAGCCCGTATTCTTATTAAACTTCAAAGTTGCCCTCGCGCCCTTATCCTCATTATTTTCAAGTATCAGATCACCGCCGTGATCCCTCATGATCTTTTTCACAATCGCAAGCCCCAGACCGGTCCCTTTCGATCTGGTGGTCACATATGGTTCGGTCAGCCTGTCAATCATTCCCGCTGGCATACCCTTGCCATTGTCGGAAACAATGATCGAAACACTATCCTCAGCGTCTTGAATAGAAATGGAGATTTCGCCCTGCTTCTTTCCTTCAAGAGCTTCGGTTGCGTTTTTGATCACGTTGGTCAGTGCCTGACCGATTTGGCCGGCGTCGCAATCAAACTCAACCGGATGATCCGGATAATCTGATGATATTTCGATATTGCTGCTTGTAAGGTCCATCATGAAAGTGGCTTGCTTGGTAATTTCTACTAGATCTTCCGTCTGAATGACCGGACTTGGCATCCTGGCGAAGGATGAGAATTCATCGACCATTTGCCGCAAGTCACGCACCTGTCTGACAATAGTGTCAGTACACTGTGTAAATGTTTCTGTTTCGCTTGTGATTTCTTTTAAATATTTCCGCTTCAAACGCTCTGCCGAAAGCTGGATTGGTGTCAGTGGATTTTTAATCTCGTGCGCGATCCGGCGCGCAACGTCGGCCCATGCTGCGGTCCTCTCCGCGGCCACCTGCTCGGTAATGTCATCAAAACTGATCACGAAACCTTCAGCGCGGCGTCCTTTAAGTTCTGCTGTGATCCGCACCAGTAAATTAAGCGTCACACCGTTTCGGGTGATCATGATCTGATTTTCAACGCCCTGATTTTTCGCTTTAAGGATTTTGTCAAACAGCGCTTCGACTTCAGGCATCACATCCACAATATTAAGGCCCTTAAGATCATCCTCGCTTTTATCAAGCATGATTGAAGCTGATCGATTTGAAAGAGTGATATTGCCCTTAGGGTCAAGTCCCATAATTCCCGGCGACACGCCAGACAGAACCGTTTCTGTAAAACGCCGACGTTCGTCCAGCATCTGGTTTGCGCTCAAAAGATCTTTTTGTTGCTTTTGAAGCTGCCATGTCATGGTGTTAAAGGCCTTGGTCAGGCCACCAAGATCATCATAACCTTCCTTGATCGGTGCACGGGCGGTCAAGTCCCCTTTACCCACCTTATCTGTTGCCCCTACCAGCGCATTAATCGGCTTCATCAGCTTATTTGCAAGACCAAATCCAAGCCAGGCCGAGAAGAACAGCATTATAAGCGCCACAAGAAGGAAGCTAATATTAAAAAGCAATCGATATTCAGAAAGTTCCGTCTGCGACTTCTCAAAATCATTTTTTGCGTCCAACGTTCTGCGCACGAGCGCAAGCGCCTGCGCGTCAATCAAACGACTGATATAAAGATATTGATCCAAAAAACCATCTAGGCGCAAAATCACCCGGATTTGGCTATCATTTTCACGAGCCGGGAAAAACTTAACGCCACCCCCAGCGGCAGCTTCAATAATATCCACACTAAGACGACCATCAAAAACGCTGAATGTTGAGCTTGCCCGCGAGGTAATGATCCCCTCACGATTTAGCACAATCGCGTCCGAAAGCCCCAATGCCCGCGCTTGAATACCAAGCGCCTGATCAAGAAGTTCCGGCTGTTGAGAAAAAACAAATGCCTGGCGGTTTAGCTCATTTGCCATGCCGAGCGCATCTGCTCGAATGATGCGCGCGTGTTCCTCGATATAGGTTTCGGCGACACTTTCCGAACTGTCGAGCACGGTTTGTACCTTTTCACTGAACCAGGACTGGAGTCCAAATTCGAAGAAGAGTACCGAAAATACCGCCATAATGATGGTTGGAATAATGGCGATTACACTAAAGAGGGTAATAATCCTTCGGTGAAGTCGGGTGGCCGCAGCAGCTCCTTTTCGTCCCTTGCTCCATAGTTCAATGACTTGCCGCACCACCAAAAACACCAAAAGCAGAAGCAAAACGGTGATGAAAGTTACAAAAATATAGAGATTATTGGGCGTTGGTGATAACGGATCCGCGCTGCTGAAAAGAGCATAGGCAACAGCACCGCAGACGACAAGTCCCACCAACAGCAGATAAGCAGCTTTATTTTCCAGTTCAAATCTACGTGCCCAAAGCCTTATCTTACTCCAGGTACGGGATTTTTTCTGTAACGCACGTTCACTCATAACAGCTTTGAGATTACCATATTGTTGCATTAATGCAACATATTACCATGAATTCGATCTTGAAGTTAAACTTTTTCTCTAAAGACGGTCTTTAATGATCTGAATTTCAAGCTCTTTTATCTTTTTCCTTAGGGTGTTACGGTTAAGCCCCAGTAGTTCGGCCGCCTTAATTTGATTACCTCGTGTTGCCTTTAAGGAGAGCTCAATCAAAGGAATTTCCAGTTCATTTAAGATTCGCGTATAAAGTCCTCTTGGAGGTAGTTCGCCGTGTGGATGCGCATCAAAATATTTCTTTAAATGACGGAATATGGACTCCTGTAAGGTTTCATCTGCAAAAATATCCTGCTTCTGCTCTTGCTCTTGCGGCAATGATTGAACTGCACCAGACATTTCAGCAGATACATTCTCAAAGCTTATGACATCTTCTGAATAAAGTGCAGCCAGACGCTGAATGAGGTTTTCAAGTTCGCGAATATTACCAGGCCAATCACTTTTCTTGAGCCTTTCAAGTGCATCTTTATCGATCAATTTAGGTGGCTGGTTATTTTCTTCGGCAAAATTATTGAAAAAATGTCTGATCAGATCAGGAATATCATCCTTCCGGTCCCGAAGCGGCGGGAGGTTTATAGGAACAACATTGAGGCGGTAATAGAGATCTTCGCGAAATAGCCCCTGTGCTATCAAGGTTTTTAGATTTCTGTGGGTGGCGGCAACGATGCGTACATCAACACTGAGCGGCTCCGTACCTCCGACCGTGGTATACTCCCCTTCCTGAAGCACCCGAAGCAGTCTTGTTTGCGCTTCCATGGGCATGTCGCCAATTTCATCCAAAAACAGCGTCCCTCCCTTCGCTTGCTCAAAACGACCAACATTGCGGGACACAGCCCCTGTGAAGGCACCTTTTTCATGGCCGAAGAGCTCACTTTCAATCAACTCCCGCGGGATCGCCGCCATATTGATCGCTACAAACGGTGCGTTTTTGCGTTTTCCAAAATCATGAAGCGCCTTTGCGACCAGTTCTTTACCAGTTCCAGTTTCCCCAGTGATCATCACGGTAAGATCATTATTCATTAGCCTTGCCATCACCCGGTACACATCCTGCATCGCCGGAGAGCGACCGATGAGCGGCATTTCATCATCTCCATCCAGGTCCGATTGTGGTCCTGCTTTCGCTTTGGGAGTCAGGCCCTTTTGAATAACGGTTTTTAGTTCATCAAGATCAAATGGTTTGGGCAGATATTCATAGGCACCGCGCTCTGCTGCTTTCACCGCGGTCATCAGTGTGTTTTGCGCGCTCATAACAATGACCGGAAGGTCTGGACGGATTTTTTTGATCCGGATCAGCATATCAAGACCATTTTCATCGGGCATCATCACATCGGAAATGACCAGATCCCCTTCGCCGTTTGAAACCCATTGCCACAGCGTGGTTGCGTTGCTGGCGAGCCGCACATCATATCCTTCACGGCCCAGTGCACGGGATAGTACGGTGCGGATCGCTTTATCGTCATCGGCAATGAGTATGGTTTTTACATCTGTCATTTATTTTTACCTACCCCCATCGCCGCCGGCATTAAAACCCTGAAAATGGTTTTGCCACCGTCACTTTCGCATTCCACCAGACCACCATGATCAGCAACTGTTTTGGCTACCAGTGCAAGACCCAAACCCGTACCACCAATTTTTGTGGTCACAAACGGATCAAAAATCTCTGATTTGATGTCGTGGGGGATGCCCGCGCCATTGTCAATGATGCAAATTTCAAGCGGAAGATTAAGCATTTCATCACTGTCTGATGCAGCAATGCGAACGCCTTGCTTGTAAGATGAGGTGATGGTCACTTGCCCATCCTCGGTCGGCACCACTTCACAAGCGTTCTTAAGCAGGTTAAGAAACACCTGAATAAGCCGCCCTCTGTCCCCCAAAGTAGGTGGTAGTGAGGGATCATACAGTTCTACGAAATTCACGTGTTTACCAAAACCATTTTCCGCGAGCCGGATCACATGTTCCAGAATTGCATGGATATTTATTTCTTTCTTTTCAAGCTGGCGGTGATCGGTAAACACTTCCATGCGGTCTACCAGAGCGCAAATGCGGTCCACTTCCTCACAAATCAGGTCGGTGAGCGGCTTATCCTCTTCGCTGATATCCGCTGCAAGGATTTGCGCTGACCCCTTGATTCCAGAAAGCGGGTTTTTAATTTCATGCGCCAGCATGGCCGCCATACCGGATACTGACCGCGTTGCGTTCCTGTGCGTTTGTTGCTGGGTGATTTTTTGTGCGATGCTGTGTTGTTGAAGCTGAATGATCAGTGCGCCGCCGTCTATGTCTTCCGGATCACCGATCAGACTGGAAACATGGACATCAATTTTCAAGTCGCCAATGGTTGGATTACCGATGTTGACATCATATTCGGTGACCACAGCGTTTTTCTGTCTCGCTTGGTCCGCCAGCGCCAGCAAGGGACTATCGAAAGGAACAATGTCATTGAGCGTCTTTCGGCTAAGTATTGGAAAACTGCTTCCCAGAAGCTGTTCCGCTGCCACATTGGCGTAAGTGATTTTATTGTCCGCATCAACAGTGAGTATGGCATCAGCAATACTGTTTAAGACAATTTCGAACTGTTCAGGAAACGGGTGCGTGCGCTTTTGGTTGGTGACACCCATGGTTATGCAGCACGCCCGGTAAGCAGCGGCTCAAAAAAAGCTTCTATTGTTTCAAGCACTTCCCGGGTATCGGTCATGCGGTTTACCTTTTGACGGAAGGCTGCACTGTCATGAAGCCCCTTCGTGTACCAGCTAATGTGTTTGCGTGCAATTTTTTTACCGGATTCCTCGCCATAATGATCAAGCATAGCCAGGTAATGTTCGATCATAATGTCTTTGATGCCCTGAAGATCAGGATCAGGCAGTTTCTCACCAGTTTTAAGATAATGAATGATCTGTGATAAGAACCATGGTTTACCATATGCCCCGCGGCCAATCATAATCCCGTCTGCGCCAGATTGTTCAAGTGCTGTTTCCGCGGCTTTGTAACTTACGATGTCACCATTGGCAATCACCGGCAGGTCTACAGCATTTTTGACTTCACTGATGAATTTCCAGTCGGAAACACCCTTATACATCTGATTGCGGGTACGGCCGTGGACCGTGACCATTTTGATCCCCTCGCCTTCTGCGATTTTGGCCAGCTCGGGCGCGTTACGGTTGGTGATGTCCCAGCCAGTACGCATTTTAAGGGTCACTGGGATTTTCACTGCATTCACTGTCGCCGTGATGATTTTCTTTGCCTCACCAAGATCCTGCATCAGTGCAGAACCGG
>JANQJN010000020.1 GCA_028281625.1 Emcibacteraceae bacterium
GACTAAAAGCCGGTCTTCCGGTTACTGAATCCATTCAGGCAGTGGGCCAGGAAATGGAAGATCCAATTGCTGTAGAATTTAAAACAATTACCGATGAGATCCGCTTTGGTAAAACTATGGATGAGGCGCTTTGGCAGGCGTCGGAAAAACTGGATACGCCAGAGTTTAAATTCTTTGTGATCTGTATTTCCGTGCAGCAGGAAACCGGTGGTAATCTCGGTGAAACGCTTGAGAATCTCTCAAACATCCTTCGGGGTCGGGCTCAACTGAAGCTAAAAATCAAAGCCATGTCCTCTGAGGGTAAAGCAAGTGCCGCCATCATTGGCGCTCTTCCCTTCATTATGCTTGGTGTGATTTCAGCGCTTAACTTCGATTATATGAATGTGATGTTCACTGATCCTCGCGGCCAGCTCGCACTGCTCGTCGGGTTTATCTGGATGAGCATCGGAATGTTCATCATTTCCAAACTAATTAATTTCGAGACTTAATATGGAACAGTTCCTACCAGATGGCATAACAGGCGAAGACGTCATTACCATATTGGCCGCAGCATCGGCTTTTCTGGTGATGATGGCCATATGGAGTACCGGAATTATTAAAGATGGTATGGATGGCCGTATCAAAACGCTGCAGGAAAGACGGGCAGACCTAAAACGCGGTTATGTAGCGCCAGTAAAACGACGCCAAACAATTAAGACCAAAAAACACGTTGGACTGATGCACAGCCTTGTGAACAGCTTCAACCTGGTAAAAAATGAGCAGGCGGACAAATTCCAGTTAAAGCTCACCCAGGCTGGTTTCAGAAGCAAGGAAGCTTTGGTTGTGTTTCTGTTTTTTAAACTGATCCTACCAGTTATCATCAGTCTTGTTGCCATTGTTCTTATATATGGTTTTGGCATGTTTGAGCTGAATACGGCACAGCAGTTGCTGGCTGTTATTGGCTCTGCATTGCTTGCGTCTTATTCGCCGGACATATACCTGAAAAATGTTACCCAAAAGCGCAATCTGCTGATGCAAAATTCGCTACCGGATATGCTGGACCTTCTGGTAATTTGTGCGGAAGCGGGCCTGACACTTGATGCGGCCATGTCTCGCGTTGTTCGTGAAATGGGTCAATCCAGCCCTGATCTCTGTGATGAATTTAATCTGACAGCGATCGAACTTGGCTTTTTGCCGGAACGTAGGATCGCACTGCAAAATCTCGCCAACCGTGTTTCACTACCATCCATCAAAGCGGTTACAGCAACGCTGATCCAATCAGAAAAATATGGTACACCCCTGGCGCATTCCCTGCGTGTTCTTTCAGAAGAATTCAGAAATGAACGTTTCATGAAAGCAGAAGAAAAGGCAGCACGCCTTCCTGCGGTAATGACCATTCCCCTTATTCTGTTTATTTTGCCGACTTTGTTCGTTGTGCTTATGGGGCCAGCAACATGTCAGATCAACGACAAATTCATCAACGGCGGAATTTGATTACGCTCTCTGACGCGTAAAAATCTTTTCTTCTTCTGTCGTAAAACTGCGGCAATCGTTAACGTGGTTAACAAAAAGTTAATTTTTTTGTTGACCTCGCGAATCGGATAAGGGATGATTCGTTAACTGATTTGAAAAAACTCAAATTTTATATGTATATAACGCTTCTGGATTTGTATTGAGCATGGATACTTCCTTAGATATTCGCGACGACTCTTCCGCCCCAAATGTCTCTAAACATCCGAGATATATCGACGAAAATGGCCTCTTCAATGTGGTCTTTAATGAAGTCAGCGACGCGATTGTTCTCTTAAGCATCGATCCAGAAAAAGACATTCCAATTATTAATGACATAAACTACCATTTTGAAATGGTAACCGGCTTTTCGTTTCATGATGTAAGGAACAAAGCACTGTTTGATTTTTTCCATGAAAATTCTGAGCAACACATAATTTATGATGCGTTAAAGAACAGAAAGTCAGCGTTCATCCACTGCGACTTTATTTGCGCCAATGAACAGATCCTCAATATGAACATGACAGTGCGCCCCTATAATGGCGATGTCACCTCTTCACGATTTATATGCGTCTTCAGAATGAGCAAGGACAATATCCAGCTTAAGGACGACGCCGCCCGCGATATTAAACAAAAGCTTCTTGCAGCAATGCATCATAATTTCCGCACACCGCTTAATGGTATTTTGGGTTATTCCGAAGTGATCATGACCGAAATGCTCGGGCCCATCGGGAAAAACACCTATAAGGAGTATGCATCCGACATTCACGGCGCCGGCCAGGAACTTCTGGAACTGATAGACAGTCTTCTGGAACTTAAAGAACTGGAAACAACAGAGTTTGAACTTAATGAGGAACCCTTTGATCTGGTGGCGCTGCTTAAAGACTGCGTTAACAAATTTAAAGATGATGCCACCAAAAAAAATGTCACTGTGGAAGTTTCCTACATTCTAAATTTCCCTGATTTCAATGGCGACCGCACGCGGCTACAAAGATCCATTGAAAGCGTTATTGATAACGCCGTTAAGTTTACGCTTCCTAACGGCAAAATTTCGATCAGTCTTTATACCGATGGCGCCGGTAACGCAGTAATCAGCTGTTCCGATAACGGAAAAGGTATGACCCCGCAGGAAATAAGCAAAGCGTTTAGCAATGATACACAACTGGATGACATCTATTCTGATCCTTGCACCGGTATTGGCTTTGGTATTTCTTACGTACAAAAGCTGATAGAAAAGCATGGCGGCAGCCTTTCCATTATTAGCGCGCCTAACGACGGTACAAAAATAAATCTAAATCTTCCAAAAAACCGCCTGCTCTATCAAGACTAAGAAACAGGAAATTTTCAAATGATTGTTAAACAACTTTATGCTGACAATCGGTTGAGAAATTTTCACTATCTCATCGCCTGTCAAGAAACCAGCGAAGCCATGGTAATTGACCCGCTTGATGTCGAACGGTGCCTATCAGCTGCAAAAAAACACGGCTTTAAAATAACCAAAATTCTCAATACCCACGAACATTGGGATCATATCGACGGCAACACTGAAATGAAGGAAAAAACGGGTGCCAAGATCTACGCACACGGCGGCGCGGGCGATAAAATCCCTAATGTAGATTTTGGTCTTAGTGCTGGCGAAACTGTATCCGTGGGCTCCTCTATCACTTTTAAAGTCCTGGATACGCCGGGACACACTGATAGCCATATCTGTCTTCTGTCAAACGGTCATAACCCTGCCCTCTTCTGCGGCGATACCATGTTTAACGCTGGCGTCGGTCACTGCAAACTCGGGGGCGATCCGGATAAGCTATATGATACGTTTGCGCGTCAGCTTTCGCTACTCCCAGAAAACACGCTTATCTATCCCGGGCATGATTATATGATCAATAACTTAGGGTTTACTCTTGACCGTGAACCGGACAATGAAGTGGCAAAATCATTCCTTCACAAGTTGGAAAGCCAGGATCCTCACGCTGCTTATGTCTCCAGCATGAGTGATGAACGACAGATAAACAGCTTCTTAAGACTAAACAATTCTTCCATTATCGAGAAGCTAAGAGCGGAATTTCCCACCCTATCCAATTCCCCTAGTGAAAAAGAAGTCTTTATTGCGCTGCGCGAACTCAGAAATCATTGGTAATTTTCGCCAATTCATGAAACGATGCGTTTAATAATTTTGAAGATCAGAGGATAAAAAAATGTCTTTGGAGCAATATACGGCGCTTGTGGGCGAAAAAACCGCAGAAGCGGGAGATTTAAATAAGAAAGTCAAATTTGATTTGACTGACGAAGGTATAATTCACGTGGATGCAACCGTCTCACCACCAAGTGTTACAAATGATGACATGGATGCCGATGTCACTTTTGTTCTTTCCGCCGAAAATTTCGAAGGGCTGATGGATGGTTCATTAAATCCGCAAATGGCCTTTATGATGGGTAAACTTAAAATTGAAGGCGATATGGGACTTGCTTTAAAGCTTGCTGATATATTCGAATAGCGATATATAACATCCCGATAATTTGTCAGTTATTTTATTTCATAAGGAAGGACCATAATGGACCTCAATAAAGTTGGACTTCATATCCACGAAATCAGAAATCAGTTTTCTTATATCGAAGGAAACGTTGGGATTCTTAATCAGGCGCTTGAAAAAAACAACAGCCTAGGAGCATTCATGGCGCTTCAGTCAATTTTTGTTTCTGCCTCTTTTGTATCGCGTATGCTTTGGGCACCGCGCAAAAAAGGTAAAGCGAGAGCGGAAGAGCTTAGAAAGTTTTTAGGAATTCCAGAAGACCATCCCTTAAATAACAAAGATATTCAAACCTTGTTTGATTTCAGTGACGAAAAAACGGAGGAATGGGTCAAAGCGACAAAGGGTAAATATATCCTTATGGATTATATTGGCGACCTTGCAGCCAGCAAACATAAGGACGTTCAAATAGAGCATATCTACCGCTCATTTGATGTTAAGAGCAAGATTTATGTCTACAGGGGCGTAGGCTTTCACATGGAAAATGTGATGACCGCCATGCGCGGTATCAGTGATGCGGTCAACAAAGCCCATTATCACCTATTCCCAGACCAATGGAAAGATGTCGATCAAAAGCCCGGTGAACCGGCACCTGCATCCGCTGACGCCACACCAGCGGAAGAAAAACCAAAAGAAAAGCCCAAGACAAAAAAAGCAAAAGCGAAAAAGAAAGAATAGAGCTTTACTGAAAAATAGATTTAGACAGGATGCAATTGCATCCTGTTTTTTTATTTGAAAACGTTAAGCGCTTTAATCACAAGTGGTCCCATCCGTCCCACAATAAACATCCCGATCGCAGTACCGAACAAGTTGACATTCCGGATTACATAACCATCTGAAACAAAGTCCTTAAGACCCCAAAGAAGAAGCAAAAGGCCAATATATTGAATTGTGACGAATGTCAGGGTTACAATTTTCATTTTCTTCTTCTGACTGGCACTCATGGGTGGTTTTCTATCAATACCACGCTTGCGGTCTGCCACCCGCTGCCTAAGAGTTCGCCTTTCTGGTTGGTCTTTATTCATCTTATGTTTGCCTGTATCTGTGCATTGTGCGTTTCGCGCATGAAATGTACTTTGCTAAAAACGAAAATAGGAGTATATGGGGTCCAAAGACAATATTCAAACAGGATATTCATAATGGCCAGTTATAAAGTCACCCTTAAATCAGATGTTAAACTTGGTACCTTTTATTGGGTTGCAAATGTCACAGCAGCGAGCGAAGACGAAGCGATAAATACCGCTGAAAATCTTTTTTTGGAAACACTCAACAGCTCTGAAGAATGGGATTTTACCGACTATGATGCTGAAAAGTTATAAACGCTGCGTGTTTCTTTCGGATACCAGCGCTTCTGCCACTGACTAACCGGCAAAACTTCAGCCTCAGCGCCATTTTGGTGAAACCAGCTGTCCACAACAAAATGCCCATCCCCACCAATAGTCTTTTGCTTGCCAATCTCATGAATGGTGGCACTGCTGTGTGGATAGGAAAGATCATCAATGTTTCGGCGGGCATAACCACCAAGTGTGTGAAGTTTGATCAGGCCGTATTTTCTCATTAAATAAATGTAGCTTGTGCTGTTAATGGCTTCGTCAATACAGTCCATCTGACCACGGGTTGAAAAGTTAAGCACAACTGCCCTTGCCTTATCACCAGCCGTACCTGTCTTGGGGCCTATAAATTGTTCTATAAGCGCAATGGCACGCGCTATTTCTTCACGTTCCTGAGCAGGGCTTTTTTCCTGTTGTGAAAAGAGATCGCTTACACTTTGCCACTCTTGCTCAGTGAGACCTGTTTGTTGGTATGTGCTGCAGCCATAACCGGAACATACGCCAAAATCAGAATAGTTCTGCAGGTTTTCAGCATGCGACTGCAAACGATCATCCGCCACAGTACAGGCAGACAATAAAAACAAAAAAAACACTACTGTTGCTCTGACCAAGATTGCTTACTCCATAAAAAAAGCCGCCACTCATTTTTAAGAGGACGGCCTTTTAATTTCAATAGACGTTTAAAGCTTAAACAGCACCGTCGCGTTCAAGACGTTTACGGTCAAGTTTACGGGACCGACGAACAGCAGCAGCATTTTCACGGGCTTTCTTCTCAGAAGGCTTTTCATAAAAACGGCGCATCTTCATTTCACGGTAAACCCCTTCGCGCTGAAGTTTTTTCTTCAGGGCACGAAGTGCTTGATCAACGTTATTATCGCGGACAATAACCTGCATGGTTACAGTCACACTCCTTTCTAGTTTGTGTTTTATCCCAGAAACTTAATGTTTCGAAGAAGCCGCTTTCTAGCAAATGAAGCCTCATTTGTGAAGTAAAAACTTCCATTTTCTGCCGTTTCTTGCATATTTTGACTTTACGTTTAACAAAATCAGGCCCATAGTCCTTTTATGAGTAAAAAGAACCAAGATAAAACCCCGGACGAACTGCGCGATTCGATTCTCGCTGCCGCGCTGGATCACGTCGCATTCGATGGTTGGGGGAAAACCACTCTAAAGCGCGCCGCCGAAGACGTAGGTATTGAAGAAGGGATTATTGATCTTGCCTTTCCAGGTGGAGCCATCGATATGATTGATCTTCAAGCGCAGCAGGCTGACATCGCCATGCTCGAGGCCGCCAAAGAAATTGACATTGACAGTTTGAAGATCAGAGAAAAAATCACTGAGCTGGTAAAGCTGCGCGTTAAAGCGGAACTTCCACATAAGGAAGTCATCCGCCGGACCATGCCGTTCCTGGCGCTGCCGCAAAATCATTTTGCGAGTATGCGCATCCTTTACCGCACTGTTGATCTAATGTGGAAAGCTATCTCAGATCCATCCACAGACTTTAATTTTTATACAAAACGCATGACCCTGAGCGCGGTTTACTCAAGTACGGTTTTGTTCTGGCTTAATGATGATAGCGAAGAGAATTTTGAAACCTGGGATTTTCTCGACCGCCGCATTGAAAATGTCATGCAATTTGAAAAGCTGAAAGCGCGTGTACGTAACAAAGACCTGAAACTACCAAACATTTGGCGCAAGCTGGGTAAAATGAGATACGGCGCTTAGCTCGGCTCTGGATTCAGTCTTGTAACGTGACCCATTTTTCGTCCTGGTTTAACGTCACTTTTTCCGTAATGATGAACATTTGCCCCCGGCTCTGCTAGCAGGTCAGGCAGTTCAAAGATATCTTCTCCAATCAGATTGGTCATACGCGCTTCACCCGTAAAGCTACAATCACCGAGCGGCAGACCGCAAATTGCTCTGATGTGCTGCTCAAACTGGCTGGACGGGCACGCTTCGATGGTCCAGTGACCGCTATTATGAACCCGTGGCGCTATTTCATTCACCCTGAGTTTCGGTTCCTTCGATGAAACAAAAAACTCGACCGTAAGTACCCCTACATAATCGATATTTTCAATAATGCGGGTGGCTTTTGCCACAGCCTCCTCGCGAAGATCCGCGCCAATTCGCGCCGGTGCAATGGACAGATCTAGAATATGGTTTTTATGTTCATTTTCAACGGGAGCGAAGCATTTCACTTCGCCGTCTTGCGAGCGAACAGCGACCACAGAAATTTCCAGATCAAATTCGATAAAGCCTTCAATAATGATTTTGTCGCTGTTAAGGCCGTCCCATGCAGCCACGATTTCATCTTCGGATTTAACGATGACCTGACCTTTACCGTCATAACCAAATCGTCTGGTTTTAAGAACGGCCGGATAGCCAATATCACGAAGCGCCTCTATCGCTTCCTGTGCTGAGGAAACAGCCTTAAATGGAGCTGTATCAATACCAAGATCATTGATAAATGTCTTTTCACTCAAGCGGTCCTGGGAAATTTTGAGAACTTCTGAATTTGGGAATACCGGCGTGGTGTTCGCAATGTCATTCACAGTTTCAACCGGAATATTTTCAAATTCGTATGTGACCACATCCACTGCTTGCGCGAATGCGGCAAGCGCTTCAAGGTCTTCATAGGTCGCATGTGTAGCACTGTTTGAAACTTGCTCAGCCGGGTTATTTTTTTCAGGGCAGTAAATATGCACGCTATAACCAAGTTGAGCGGCCGCAACCGCCAACATTCGACCAAGCTGTCCGCCGCCTAAAATACCAATTGTTGAACCAGGGGGAAGTGCACACATATTTTAGTCTACTGGAATTTCCGCAACAGAAGCCGTTTGTTTCGCACGAAAATCTGCAAGCGCAGAGGCAATGGCCTCATCATCCAGCGCCACAATTGATGCCGCCAGAAGGCCAGCATTTTTCGCGCCAGCCTGACCAATAGCCAATGTACCCACCGGTACACCACCAGGCATTTGAGCGATGGAGAGCAAACTGTCCATGCCCTTAAGGGCTTTGCTTTCAATAGGGACACCAAGCACCGGAAGTATCGTCATAGACGCGGCCATGCCAGGAAGATGTGCCGCTCCACCAGCGCCGGCAATTATAACTTTAAGGCCACGATCACTTGCCGTTTTCGCATACTCATACAGTCTGTCAGGGGTTCGGTGGGCCGACACAATACGTTTTTCGGCTGATACACCGAGTTCCTCTAAAACATCCATTGCATTTTTCATAATCGGCCAGTCTGATTGACTGCCCATGATTACACCAACAACTGGTTTATTTTCGCTCATTTTTTCCCCTTAAACCTATTTGCAGCGCCTGATTGCCTTTAAAAAAAACGCGATTATAGCGATCTTGGCTGGATAGGCAAGTTTACTATGCTTTTAAGTGGGTACAAACCATATCTTTATTTGTCTTATATACTGACTTTATGTATACTGGAGGACAATACTACAAGATGTTGAATCTAAAAGATGAAATCGAGTTTGATACTTGAATGGATTAATTAATATATGAAAGTACCCAGTACGAGTAATGTCGGTAGAGCGCAACCAATCCGCCGCAAAACCATTCAGAAAACGAGCGGAGTTTCCGACGTTACTGAAACGGCTCCTGTGCGCAACATTCACGACACCGCAAGTGTCTTGGGAATCCCCTCAGCAGAAATGACACCAAAGGTGCGAAACGCCATTATGACATTGATGGCGGAAGTGGAAAATATGCGTCATGAATTGGAGATTGCACACCGCCGTATCGCTGAGCTGGAAAAACTTGCTGATCAGGATAGTTTGATTGAGATTTCAAACCGGCGAGCATTCGTCCGTGAGATGACGCGGATGATTTCCTATTCGGACCGTTATGGCATAAACAGCTCGCTGATTTTCCTCGATATGAATGACCTTAAAGTGATCAATGATACCCATGGCCATAAGGCCGGGGACCTGGCGCTTGTTCATGTGGCAAAAACCATGCTGGGAAGCCTTCGCGATTCCGATATCATTGGAAGGCTCGGTGGCGATGAGTTTGGGATTATTTTGCCAAAAGCAAGCGAAGAAAACGCGGACGCAAAAGCAAAACAAATTCTAAAGCTGATCGAAGATAATCCTCTTACGCTTGACGGCAAGAAGATACCGCTCAAGATCGCCTACGGTATTTATCCACTACATTCAGGATTAAGCCCTGATCAGGCGCTCGATCATGCCGACAAGAAAATGTATACCCACAAACAAAGCATTAAAAATAAAGGCGCTTAATTCAGGCTATTATGTCGGGTAGCAGCTCATCTTCCAGTTTAGCGATCTTGTCTTTTAGCAATAGCTTTTGTTTTTTAAGCCTTTTAATCTGAATCATATCGGAAGTACCGGCGTCCATCAAAGCAGATATAGCGTCATCCAGATCTCGGTGCTGCACCCTCAGCTGCTGGATTTTTTCTAGTATATCTTCTTCATCCATATTCATATGTCGTATGGCACCTTGCTCGTTTGAAGAATTATAGCATATTTTTCTAAAAACTATTACTGCGAAGTCGTATTTTTTTACGCCTTATCTTTCCATCGCTTAAGTGTGGATATTTCAATGTCAAACATATCAAGTGCGCGGCCAATGGTTTGATCAATCATTTCATCAATACTCTGCGGTTTGCAGTAGAGTGCCGGGACAGGAGGAGCTATGATCGCCCCCATTTCACTTAAGGACGTCATGGTCCTGAGATGCCCCAGATGGAGCGGCGTTTCCCTGACCATGAGCAGCAACTTTCTTTTTTCCTTGAGCGTTACATCAGCCGCACGGCTTAGAAGTGATGACGTCACACCTGTATTAATTTCAGACATTGTCTTGATGGAACAAGGTATAATGAGCATACCATCTGTTTTGAAGGACCCGCTGGCTATGGAGGCACCAATATCCTCCACTTTATGCACAGTATGGGCAAGCTTGTTAACGTCGGACACTTTCCTTTCGGTTTCCAGACCAATGGTCAGTGCGGCTGCTTTAGACATTACCAGATGGCTTTCTATTTGAAGCTCGCGCAGAATTTCAAGCAGCCTGATACCATATATAACGCCCGATGCACCACTTATACCTATTACGAGTCGTTTGTTGCCATTAACCATAATCAAAACACCTATGCCCGCATTAAATTGAAGAATATGATCCGTTTATATCAAATTAAGCGCTTGATATATATAAATTCCTTCTTCCAAAAGGAAAAACGCAATGATAAAGCGTGTGAATCTCGTGACAATCACCCAAAAATATGGTGTAATTATCTTTGCTGTTCAAGAAAAGCTTTAGCTAAAAAGCTTTGATTTTGAAACAGGTAAGGCGTCCTTTAAGGACTGAGGCAGGAGTATTAATGGCCGTAGGACCATCTATCAATCACAATCTTTTTCCATCATGCGGTTTTAAATCGCACCCACGCCTTTTCATTCATCGCACAACGCGTTCCTTCGCGACAAAGAACAGCCAAGCAATTGGATACGACCGACATATACTTAGGAGACTTTAATATGCATTCAGCAGCTCATATCGATGCACTTTCACGCAAACACGCCGCTTTGGATGAGAAAATTCACATCGAAGAAAGCCGTCCGGCTCCGGACAGCACAGTCCTTCATGAGCTAAAGAAAGAAAAGTTAATCCTAAAAGATGAGATGACGAGGCTTCAAACACAATAACCGATAAAAAGGTTAAAAAAACCCGCTTCATAGAAGCGGGTTTTTTCATGAATTAATTTTATAAATTTTATTCTTCATCAGGCGCATCAGCATTCATTTCCGCGCGTCTTGGCGCCGCTTTCTTCACGGCCGCATCCAGTTCAGTTTGTTTACAAAGACCAAGCAAAACCGGGTCGATCGGTTTAATATTACTCATGTTCCAATGGGTGCGTTCACGAATAGCCGTTATTGTGGGTTTGGTTGTCCCAACAATTTTTGAAATCTGCGCATCGGTCAGTTCCGGATGATGACGAAGCAGCCAGGCGATAGCATCAGGCTTATCCTGACGCTTGGATACCGGCGTATATTTCGCACCACCGCTTCGAGTTTTCGCTGGAACGTCATCAACGACAATCTGCAATTCAGCTTTTTCATCATTCTGGCAGCGCTCAATCTCTTCCCATGTAAGTTGCCCATTCGCAACCGGGTCAAGACCAACAATATTCACCGCAACCTGCTCGTCGGCAATACCCTGCACTTCCAATTCATGTAGTCCACAAAACTTAGCAATCTGTGAAAAACTGAGGCTTGTATTATCAACAAGCCATACACCCGTTGCCATTGGCATCAAAGGCTCTGTCATAATAACTCCTAATTCATTGTTATTTTTATTGAATCAATGCACGCAGCATAAAGAGTGTTTTACCAATTGAAAAGGCCTTGAAAAAAAACTTTTCAAGGCCTTGAATTTAAACGACAAAATTTGTTGTTTAATAGGGATTTATTTCGAACTGGTTATTGTAGTGCCCATGCGAGTGGAACAACCAGCTGACGGTCACTATCAGAAGCACCAGCTGGGGGCTTCGGAAGTGGACTGACACGCTTCATTAGCTTTGGAACTTCACGGTCCAAAACGTCGTGCCCGGAAGACGCCAGAAGGTTGTGGCCTACAATATTACCGTCTGCATCCACATTGATTTCGACGCGGACTTTACCTTCAACTTCTTTACGAAGTGCTGCACGTGGGTAGGACTGTTTGGCCGCAATAGCTTGGCCTACATCTTTTTGCCATGTACTTAGATCAGACGCGTGTGCACTGGTTGAAAAACCGGTTACCGCTAGAATAGATGCCACAAACATTGATACAAAAACTTTTACAAAACGCACTTTACTCATTTAATTATTCTCCAAAATATATTTAGCTTAACGTTCGTTAATATTGATCGCTTCAGCGGGGCTGATCGATCAACTGGAATCACTTCTACACGTAAAAAGTATACAAGATGTTAAAGATAAAATTTTAACTAATGTTATATCATAACATGTATATAAATGGCAGTTTTTCAATGGTTTCAGAATTTCTTTTTTCAATTTCAGGCACAAAAAAAGGTCTTGAATTTCTTCAAGACCTTCTTCGTATTAGTTACTTAACAAACTAGTGTTTATTGAAGCACCCAAGCCAGTGGAACAACCATTGTTAGTTGGCTGTCAGCTGCGTCAGCAGGTGGCGCAGGAAGCGGACTTACACGCTTCATTAGCTTTGGGATCTCGCGGTCAAGAACTTCATGACCTGTTGAACTTTGCAGATTGTGTGCAACGATGTTGCCTTCACGGTCTACATTAATTTCAACACGTGCTTGACCTTGTAGTTCTTTACGTAGTGCAGCGCGAGGATAAGATTGTTTCTTCGCAATCTTTTTGCTCACTTCTTTTTGCCATCCGCTGATGTCTTGTGCGTTGGCTGAAGCAACAAATCCTGTTAGCGCCATAGAAACGGCTACAATAACTGATGCCATAATTTTACTCAACTTGCCCATTTTTTTACTCCTAATTTAAAATACAATATGTTCCTAATTTTCTGTTAGAAACTCCCCACATTCATCTGTAAATTTTTACAACCTCAAGAGGGAACTTCATCCGCAAGAAAGGACTATAAGCAGAAATGGTAAACTGAAACTTAAAGATAAAATTTTAAGTATTTATTTTTTGCTGATTTGATTGACTTTAGGATGTAAATTGTTGATAAATCTAGTATAAATCCCATTATGGTTTATTTTCGTTAACCATCTAAGTATCTGAGAAACAACTGTTTTAGAAAGAAAAATCATGAGAAAATCAGCAACTTTAAGTTCATTGATATTTTTTTCATTTTTTTTGATTTTTTTTCCTGCAAATGCACAAATGAGTCTGGATAAAGCACAGGTGGAGCAATATCTTTCTACTTTGCCAAAAATAAGAGTTCTAAAAGATGATGATGATTCTTCAGAGGAATCAAATGCGCTGACACAAGGCGATTATGAAGATGATTATATGACATCACGCACGCCCATATCTGACAATTTAGAGCGTATGAAGGATCATTCAACTTTTGAAGATTTTACCCGTATCATAAAAAACGAAGGTTTCGAAACACCACAAGCCTGGGCATCGGTTGGAGATGAGATTATGCTTGCCTACTCTGCATATTATATTTCCAATCCCATAGATAAAGACGCTCCGTCCCTGGAAGAAATGAAACAGGAACTTAGCGAACAGCAGGAAAAAATCGAAAAGAACCAATTTATCATGCGAGATCAAAAAGAATTGTTGCTCAACAAAATTGAAAATTCTATGGCTTTGTTAAATGATCCAAATTATATTGATAACCCAAACATATCAATAATCCGTCCCTTTATTGGACGGCTCAATTCGTACTTAAGGAATACCGATGACACGTACTGAAATTTTACGTATTCGAAAATATCTCAACAGCAAATTCGGAAGCGACAAATTTTCACTTGAAAAAAGTCAAGCGTCAGATGGCAGTATGGAAGTTCACTATGATGGCGAATTTATCGGCATGATTTATCGCGATGAAGATGAAGGTGAGGTATCCTACGCATTCCAAATGGCTATCCTGGAAATGGATCTCCCGAATGCTGCTGACGCCTCACTCATTTAATAGCAAATCCCTCACAATAAAGTTCGGCGAGTCATCAATTAGCCCCAATTGAAATTTATCACAGATTTTTTGTTTCTTTCTGGCAAAGAATTCATTTAACTTTATTGGCTTAGTTTTGACTATTACTTTTGAGGAAGGATAATCTCGCTTTATGCGCAAGTTATTTCATTATTGGTTTTGTCCGCTTTCAAGAAAAATCCGCATCGCGCTTTTTGAAAAAGATGTGGAGTTTGATTTGGAACTAGAACTTCCCTGGAAGCGGCGACACGAGTTTCTGATGATTAATCCAGCAGGTACAGTCCCTGTCCTGCAAGATGTAGACGACGTGACTGTTTCAGGGGTCACAGCGATCTCAGAATATTTGGATGAAGTCTATGGGGGTCCTCATTTAACCGGTACAGACCCGGTAGTTGCATCGGAAGTTCGGCGTCTTGTCGATTGGTTCGATCTTAAGTTTAACAGAGAAGTCACAGAACTGATCATAAATGAAAAAGTAATGAAGCGATTCTTAAAACGTGGTACCGCAGAAGCAAAAGCAATTAGATACGCAGGGCAGAATATCAAGCCTCACTTGCAGTATATAGAATATTTAACGGACCGCAGAAACTGGCTTGCTGGAAAAGACTTTTCGTATGCGGATATTTCCGCAGCAGCACATCTTTCCTGCATTGATTACTTTGGTGATGTGCCTTGGGAAAATTTTCAGGCAGCAAGAGACTGGTATGCGCGGGTAAAATCCCGACCAAGCATGCAGCTCATTTTAAAAGACAACATCTCAGGCCTTATTCCGGCGCCACATTATCGCGATCTTGATTTTTAGGCGGCGTTGATGACCGACTTTACTGCTTTCAAATCTGAAATCAGCGAGATGGCAAAAAATCTTGGCTTTGGCTCAATTGGATTTACATCACCTGGCGGATTGGAAAGAAGCGCAGGTCACTTTGAAAGTTTTCTAAAAGACGGACTTCACGGCGAAATGACCTGGCTCGAAGAAAAAGCGGATAGAAGAAAATCACCAAAAACGCTTTGGCCGGATGTACGGTCGATTATCATGCTGACAATGAATTATGGTCCCGGCAAAAACCCGTTGGAAGATCTAAAGCAAAAAAATAATGGTAATATTTCTGTTTATGCTAAAGGCAAAGACTATCACGATATAATAAAAAAACGCCTGAAGCAGATCGCCCGTCATATTCACCGCACATATAACGTTGAAGTGAAGGTATTTGTTGATACCGCCCCCGTACTGGAAAAACCGCTCGCGGAAAAAGCAGGCTTGGGGTGGCAGGGCAAGCACACAAATCTTGTCAGCCGCGAATTTGGTTCCTGGTTATTTATTGGATCCATTTTCACCACCTTAAAGATTAATGAAGATCAGAAGGAAATCGATCACTGTGGCTCCTGCCGGTCTTGCCTTGATATCTGTCCCACAAATGCGTTCCCCACACCTTATTCCCTTGATGCCAGACGCTGCATCTCCTACCTGACAATTGAATATAAAGGCCACATCGACAGAGAATTCCGTAAACCAATGGGAAACAGAATATACGGATGTGACGATTGTCTGGCGGTATGCCCGTGGAATAAATATGCGAAAGTCACAGAAGAACTTCTGCTCCGCCCACGGATTGAACTTGACCTGGCGCGGCTCGACGATCTGGCAATGCTGGACGATGCATCTTTTAGGAAAGTTTTTTCAGGATCTCCCATTAAACGGGTGGGGCGTAACTATTTCATCCGCAACGTGCTGATCGCTATTGGAAATAGTGGCAATAAAAAATATGTTCCAATGCTGATTGACAAATTAAGCGACGCCAGCGCACACGTTCGTGCAATGGCTGTCTGGGCACTTGATCAGTTATGCGACAAAGATGAGTTTTCTAATCTAAAGAATACACATTTAACTCGCGAAAGCGACGCAAATGTGATCAAAGAATGGGAAACCACCATTACTGGGTGATCAGATCAATATTATCTTCAGCAAGTTTCTGCCAGTAGCTATCCGGATAAAGTGCGATCAATTTTTCCCATTCCTGAAGCGCTTTTTCATCGTTGCGCTGCATGCGGTAATTGACGCCACTTTCAAAGAGAACATCTGGTTGCTGTGGATCAATGGCCAATGCTGCATTTAAATCCAGGCGCGCCTTCACATGTTCTCCCATTTTGCGGAAACTTTCGGCACGATATAAAAAGGCTTCTATTCTTTCAGCATCAAGATCAAGCGCGCTGGTGAAATCCTGCGCCGCATTTTTAAAGTCCTGCATGGCATATTGCACCAAGCCCCGTTCCAGGTAGATCTGATAGCCATATTCCGGATGTTCTTCTAAGGTGATGATGGTAGCGCTTAAGGCGTTATAAGCTTTTTCCAGATTTCCAGCTGTCCGCCAGGCTACACCGGCAAGATAATTTAGCTGAGTGATCAAAATATTTTTGTTGGTTTGGGTAAAATCCGTCAGTCCCTCACCGCGGTTCATTTTATTGGCAATTTCTTCAAACAATGTTGCCGCGTCCTCTGCGCGATCAAGTTCATATAGTGCCAGACCTTCGCAGTGCTGCGCGGCAAGGCCACCACCTTGAATAAACCATTTGCGGGATTCGCTAAGAGCAGCATTGCTATCTTGATTTACAAGATCAATACATTCCTGATATTTTCTTGCCAATGCCCTGTCTTCAAAATATTGAGCAGATGCTGCTAACGGATACAACGCCAAAACAATAAGCAGTAACACAAATCTACTGATCATATTGAGTGCTTTCTCTTTCCCACTGGTAAAATTTGAAAACCTGTATAAATATAAACCAAATAAAGCGCAAATTTTAAAAAAGTGACCCAAATGAAACTCTTTTGTTTTGGACTTGGATATACTGCATCGCACCTTGTCCGTAAGTTATCCCCATCTTCATGGCAATATTCAGGCACGAAAACCAAAGAAGCCATTCGGTTTGATTCTACCGGCCCCGTATCGCAAATTCGCACTCATTTAAAAGGCGTCACTCATGTGCTTATTTCAATACCGCCAAACAAAATGCACATTGATAGCACGTTTCACTATCACGCTAACGAACTACAAAATCTGCCATCCTTAAAATGGGTGGGCTATCTATCAGCCACAAGCGTATATGGTGACTGGGGCGGAGATTGGGTTGATGAAAATACAGAGGTCAGACCATCCACTAACAGAGGTAAACTGCGACGTGAAGCCGAAAAACTCTGGCAGGACGCCGACCTACCCACTCATATATTCCGGCTGGGCGGTATTTACGGACCCGAACGCAATCAAATCAACAATGTAAAAACCGGACGGTCGCGCAAAATTATCAAAAAGAACCACTATTTTTCGCGCATTCATGTGGATGATCTTTGTGACGCTGTGATCAAATCTATGGAAAATCCCTCGCCAGGCAGTATTTACAATCTGGTGGATGATCTACCAGCACCAGCTTCCGATATCCTTGACTATTTATGCGATATTCTGAACCGACCACGCATTAGGGGTGTCAGATACAAAAAGGCGGAGCTTTCTGATGGGCTTAGAAAATTTTACGCCGAAAACAGAAGGGTCAACAACAAGCTCACCAAAGAAGCACTGGATTGGGAGCCAAAATATCCCAACTTTAGAGAGGGCTATTTGGAGCTTTTAAGAAAGCTCGATTAAGGCCTGCCTGAGCCTTTCAAGGTCCGCGTCCGACGATAATCTGTGATCCCCTGACTTATTAAAACTTATGATAACATCATCGCTCAGTACTTTTTCGGCGATGCGTGTCGAATACTCGCTGGGCACATCTGTGTCTTTTAGTCCGTGAAACAGTCGTACCGGACAGTCAATGGCAATGGTTCTATTCAGCAGAATGTGATTTTCACCATCCTGAATGAGTCCGTAACTTACTCGGTAAGGCTCGTCACTATAATCGGATGGCTCAAGGTATACGCCTTCTGATTTTAACGTCTCACGAATTGACGGCGAATATTTTTCCCACATAAGCTCTCGGGTAAAATCGGGTGCGGCGGCAATGCCCACGAATGCTTTCACGCGCTCTTTTCGTGCCAGCGTCACAAGCAATCCGATCCAGCCCCCCATACTTGATCCCACCACAATGATTGGGCCTTCGATTACCTGATCGGTCACCGCAAGGGCGTCGTCTCTCCAAGCGCCAATTGTACCATCAACAAATTCGCCGGATGAGCTACCATGACCTGAATAGTCAAACCTGACATAAGAAAGACCAAGTTCGCTACATGTTTTTTCAAGGAATAATGCTTTGGTGCCTTCCATATCGGACATATATCCGCCACAAAAAATAACCGTCGGAGCGCGCCCTTCAGTTTTGTGGTAAGCGATGTCTCGCCCCTCACTGGTTTTTATATACTCAGGCTTCTTTGTCATATCAGTGGTCCCGTTTAAACTAATATGGCTATAATATAGAAGCGCGAGCCCAATAAAACCGCTTTTTTCGAGGATGTTCACTTGACTTGAGGGTTAAAGGATATAAATTCGCATTTTTATAACTAAAACTGGAAAAAAGAGATCCTTATGAGTGCTAAAAAGAAAGTCGCCTTAACCCTGCCTGATGGCAGTGTCCGTGAATATGAAGGTCCGGTGACTGGCATGACGCTCGCACAGGACATTGGTCCTGGCCTGGCCAAAGCAGCAATTGTGATCGTCGTAAACGGCGAGCAATGGGATCTGTCACGCGAAATCACTGCGGACTCGGAAGTCTCCATCATTACAAAACGTGATGAGGAAGCCCTTGAAATCCTGCGTCATGACGCTGCGCATATTCTGGCCGAAGCAGTGAAGGAACTCTATCCGGAAACCCAGGTGACCATCGGTCCCGCAATCGAGAACGGTTTTTATTACGATTTCGCGCGCGAAGAACCATTTACCCCGGACGATTTGGAAAAAATGGAAAAGCGGATGAAGGAAATCGTCGCCCGCGATGAGGAAATTATCCGCACCGAAATGCCACGCGATGAGGCCGTCGAATTTTTTCGTGACATGGGTGAAATTTATAAAGCAGAAATTATCGCAAGCATTCCGTCCGATGAACCGATTACCCTCTATCGCCAGGGTGACTTCATTGACCTGTGCCGCGGTCCTCACTTGCCCTCCACTAAATATCTTGGCGGCGATACATTTAAGCTGATGAATGTGGCTGGTGCCTATTGGCGTGGGGACAGCAATAACGAAATGCTGCAACGTGTCTACGGTACTGCCTGGCGTGATAAAAAGGAACTTAAAGCCTATCTTCACCGTCTCGAAGAAGCGGAAAAACGTGACCACCGCAAATTGGGCAAGGAAATGGGACTTTTTCATTTTCAGGAAGAAGCAGCCGGTATGCCGTTCTGGCACCCCAACGGCTGGACCATCTATACCCAGATCGAAGGCTATATGCGCCGAAAGCAACGCGAATATGGCTACCGGGAAATCAATACCCCTAAACTTGTGGATCGAAAGCTTTGGGAGCACTCCGGTCACTGGGAAAAATTCCGTGAGCATATGTACACCACTGAATCCGACGAACGGACTTTTGCCCTAAAGCCAATGAACTGCCCTTGTCATGTTCAGGTGTTTAATCAGGGACTGGTCAGCTACCGCGACCTTCCTATGCGGCTTGCCGAATTTGGCAGTTGCCACCGATACGAACCTTCCGGTGCGCTGCATGGTCTGATGCGGGTGCGCTCATTTGTACAGGATGATGCACATATATTCTGCGAAAAGGACAAGATCACAGAAGAAACCGAAATTTTCTGCGGTATGCTGCTTGAAGTCTATAAGGACTTCGGTTTTGAAGAAGTGAAAGTGAAGTTCTCCGATCGTCCTGAGGTACGAGCGGGTTCCGATGAAGTTTGGGACGAAGCCGAAAAATGCCTGATCGACGCCGTGGAACATGTGGGCCTTGACTACACCCTTAATCCGGGCGAAGGGGCCTTTTACGGACCAAAGCTTGAATTTGTCCTGACAGATGCCATTGGCCGCGACTGGCAATGTGGCACTTTGCAGGTAGATTTTGTTCTGCCTGAACGGCTTGATGCAAACTATATTGGTGCGGACAATGCCAAACATCGGCCCGTCATGCTACACCGCGCGATCCTTGGATCGTTCGAACGATTCATTGGTATTCTGATTGAAAACCACGCGGGGCGTTTTCCAATGTGGCTCGCACCAACCCAGGTTGTTGTGACTGGCATCACTGCCGACCAGGACAACTATGTAACTGAGGTTTATGAGAAACTGAAAGCCGCTGGTTTGCGTGCTGAAATTGACCTTCGGAACGAAAAAATCAACTATAAAGTCCGCGAACATTCTCACGCCAAGGTACCGGCCATTTTTGTTGCCGGTGGCCGCGAAGCTGAAAATAACACGATCACTGTGCGCAGACTTGGCTCAAAAAATCAGGAAACCCTTGATTTAGCTGACGCAATTAATAAACTTGTCACCGAGTCTATCGACCCAGATAAACGATAACTTAAGTTTATCGGGCTATAATGAAAGGAAATTTAACAACTGATGGAGAAAATAAATAGCTAAGAGACCAATGCAGGGCCCGGCCTCAAAAAAAGGACCACGGGTCAATGATGATATACAAGAGGAAGAAGTAAGACTTATTGATGAAAATGGCGAAAACCACGGCGCAGTCGCAGTAGACAAAGCGATCGATATGGCAAAAGCTGCTGGTCTTGACCTTGTAGAAATATCACCAAATGCTACTCCACCAGTTTGTAAAATCCTTGATTACGGTAAATACAAATATGAAGCGCAGAAAAAGGCCAGCCTCGCGCGCAAGAAACAAAAAACGGTTGATGTAAAAGAAATCAAACTCCGTCCTGGGATTGAAAAGCATGACTATGATGTCAAGATGCGTTCCATCGACAAGTTCTTGAATGCCGGCGACAAAGTCAAAGTAACACTCCGGTACCGCGGCCGCGAAATGGCCCATCAGGAAATTGGCATGGAAGTGCTCAACCGTGTTAAAGAACAGTTTGCAGACGTGACCAAAATTGAACAGATGCCGAAAATGGAAGGCCGTCAAATGATAATGATTTTAGCCCCTAAGTAACCGCTAATTTCATTGGAATAATTAAAATAAAATCTATAAGAGCAGCCCTGAAATCACGGCTGCTTTTTTTATTTTTCGAGTCGATATTTCAGCTATAAAATTAAGTCATTGAAGATTAGCGCCTTTTGTTTTTAAGCCCCAATTATGCTATACTCCTTGCAACTGTGCGCCCATTGGTAGCACAACATTCTGTGTTGAGAGGGGTCAGCTGAACCTAATAACGCAGATGCGACAGGAACCCGCCGTATGTGGAAACACTCGGCGGGTTTTTTTACCAAAGCCTTTTTTACAGCTTAATTGTACGATGTCCACTAACGCAGCCAACAAAAAACTTGCATTGAACGTCTTAGTCTGAAAGAATTTTATTGAAATTAGAAGTTCGGCGAAAACTTGGGGGATAATAAATCAGAATACGCTGTCCCCTTTATGATTCTTTGATTCTAAGTAACTACCAATTCTTGTCTGGGGGCAATATGAAACTTTTTTATACATCAATCTTAATTCTATTTATAATCACAACAAAGGCTATAGCAGCACCAGAAGTTCATGGGACGATCAAGAAGATTCACCTTAAGAGCAATGGCACAGTACAATTTAGCCTGGTCAACATTCCGCCATCCTCAAACTGCTTAACATCCTATAACATTTCATTTGAGTTCAATAAATCCGATACAATGGGGCAGGAGTATCTAGCCATGCTTATGACCGCCGATGCAACTGGGCAATCAATTTCAATTGGTTATTTTGGCAATGGCGGATCGTCCTACTGCTCTCCTTATTATATCTATAAAACCAACTAGTGTATCAACGGTAGATCATATAAAGGCCACTGAGTAAGTTGATTTTTTCGTGTTAAAAAGGTCAGCTGCACCTGATAGCGCAGATGCGAAAGGAACTCGCAGTATGTGGAAACACTCGTAGGGTTTTTTTTGGTTGAAGTAAGAATTAGATCACCAGGATGTTATTTGACTTTCAGCTAATTCCGTTTAATCATAATCCCTCACATTTAAAGTATTAGCAGTTACAATTTAACCAGGGGGATCATATGAAATTAAAATATATTTCTACCGTTCTTTTGTTTTTAGCCTTTCTACCTGCGAGCGCATCAGCGCAGAGCAGTCTTTATCTGGTTGCAGAAGCAGGTACAATTCAAAATTCCATGGCCGTAAGCGGCACGTTCGCAAACTTAAATCCAAATAATGAATCTGGCGGCACATTCGGTGCAGCCATAGGGTATCGAAGTTTGTTTGCTGAAAATCTAATTCTCGGCGTTGAAGCAAGCATTGCCTCAACTGCAGGCACCAGTTCCGTATTCGACGGATTTGATACAATTGCTTTTGATCCGAATTATGTGGCTGGCGCGTACGTGACTGCGGGCGTTGCTTTTGGCAATGATAATCAGGGTCTGCTTTATGGCATGCTGGGTGTTGGCTCGGTTGGTGGCGAAACACGTACATTTGGCGATACAGTTGACGACGAAACCATTGATGACAGTGGCAACGGTGTTTCCTTTGGTGGTGCTTTCGAATATGGACTGACCGATATGCTTGGTGTTCGTGTTAAAGCGCTACACACCCGGTATACAGGTGAAATTGACGAGCTAAAAATTCGTGACACATCCATTATGGCAGGGCTGGTTATAAGCTTTTAAACCAGCTTGGAACCGTTGGGAACTGGCCGTTCAGGTTGCGCGATGACAACGTCACCGTTTTTATCGTAAAAGCCGGTCAGCAAAAACTCTGATTTTATTGGACCGATTTGTTTAGCTGGAAAGTTCACCACTGCAACAATCTGCTTGCCAATGAGCTCATCCGGCGTGTAATGCACGGTGATCTGAGCACTTGACTTTTTAATTCCCAGGTCACCGCCAAAATCAACCCATACTTTGTAAGCTGGTCGGCGAGCTTCCGGAAATTCCTCCGCTTTGATGACTGTGCCTACTTTAAGTTCGACTTTTTCGAAATCTTCCCAGCTAATAAAGTTATCCATTTTATTGAACCCTTGTAACGGTATATCCCTGCTCTTCTAACATATCAATAATACCATCGCCACCAATGAAATGAGCTACCCCTGCAACAACTAG
Source organism: Emcibacteraceae bacterium (assembly GCA_028281625.1). Taxonomy (GTDB): domain Bacteria; phylum Pseudomonadota; class Alphaproteobacteria; order Sphingomonadales; family Emcibacteraceae; genus Pseudemcibacter. Next base: position 23,094 of record JANQJN010000020.1, read on the forward strand.
GGTGGTTTGATCTTTTGAAATCAATCCTTCAAGTACTGGAATCCAGTTCTTATTTCGCTGAACAACCAGTTTTGAATAAATTTCTTCTTGCTCTTTCATAGGCTCCAAAAAAGCGGCATCCATTCGCTCGAGATCACCGGACGCCCAGGCGTCCACCATCTCGAGTGTAATCGACCTAATATCCTTAAGCTGCTCCAGCGTATCAATTAGCATCTCTGTTTGTACCTCTAGCGGGTGATCATAGAGGGTGGACATTTGAAACTCGACCGTTTCCAGCTCGGATATATTTTTTCCGCTGTCGGTGGCAATTTGCTCGATATATTTATCCACGCCGGATGCGGGATCCCAGCCCTGTTGAATGATGGCACTGACGGACAAAATCAGCGATGCGTACCACGGCTTGAATGTTGAAATCGCTGCACCCGAAATACCAAGGGACTGTGCAGTCCTAACCAAGTCATTATAATCGTCTTCCTCCAAATAGTTGCTAATTAGATCTCCGCTTGAGAGCAACCCATTGGCCATGACAATCTGTGCACTCTGTGCCTCTTTTTCAGCGGTCATATGCACCTCAAAGACCACTTCATCAGCACTTGAAACAACTTGCGCAATTTCACCGCCGTACCAGTTGACATGACCCGGCAACAGATGAACCGAACCAAGCATGTAAAGCTTCGCACCATCTTGCTCCACGAGCCACATAGCTGGCGTTGCCGTTAGCTCCTCCTGAGCCTGGGCCGGAATCACAACAGCAATAAGAAGCAATAGGGGTAAAAGTTTAAGCCTGAACTGAGTTATAAGCATACTGAGCATTGATCGATTCTTTCAAAACGCTAAATATTTAGATAATTGTTAAAGTGAGTGATGAATATGTCAACTTTAAGTAAAAATTCCTTTAAAGATGAATAAGATACAATTCTTCTTGAAAGGCCTTGCAATCCTTTAAAAACCGAGCTATACACCGTCCCTCAACGAGCGGTACGGCCTGGTAGGGCATGCCTATCCGCTTAAGGAAGCTAGCCAGCGAAAGTTGGCCTATTATTAAAAGGAAAGCTAAATGCCCAAATTAAAGACGAAAAGTGGCGTCAAAAAACGCTTCAAACTCACCGCCTCTGGCAAGGTGCGTTCCTCACAAGCCGGCAAACAACACGGCATGATAAAACGTACAAACAAGCAAATTCGCAATCAACGTGGCACCACGATCCTCAGTGATCAGGACGCACGCATTGTGAAGAAATTTCTGCCTTACGGTTAATGGAGCGATAAAATGGCAAAAGTAAACAGGGGCGTAACCACCAAAGCCCGTCACAAAAAAGTTCTCAAAGCCGCTAAAGGTTTCCGCGGCCGTCGTAAAAATACAATTCGCATCGCGATGCAGGCTGTTGAAAAATCCGGCCAATATGCTTATCGCGACCGCAAAGTTCGTAAGCGCCAATTCCGCGCACTATGGATTCAGCGTATTAATGCGGCAGCACGCCTGGAAGGATTAACTTACTCACGATTTATGAACGGCCTAAAACTCGCAGGCGTCGAACTTGACCGTAAAGTTCTGGCTGATTTAGCCGTTCGTGAACCGGAAGCCTTCAAAGCAATCGCAGACCAAGCAAAATCTGCACTCGCTTAAAGCGCACCCCAAGGGTTCAAAAAATTTCAAGTTTGAGGAGCCTGCCGCTTGGCAGTGGGCTCCTTTTTCTTTAATGTTCAACTTTATAATTTATAGATAAAAATTTTGGGTAGGGAATAATGCAAGACCTCCAATCACTGGAAACAGAAATTACCGCAAATCTGGCGGGTGCCGCCGATCTTGATGCGGTAGAAAACATCCGCATTGCCGAGCTGGGTAAGAAGGGTCGCGTGAGCCTTCTGATGCGCGAGCTTGGCAAAATGACACCGGAGGAAAAGAAAGAGTTCGGCCCAAAACTTAATCAGCTTAAGAACACCTTGAATGATGCGGTTCAAAGCCGAAAAGATAGTCTTGAAACAGAACTTCTGAATAAGAAACTACAATCGGAAAGCGTTGATATTACGCTGAGTGCTGCCGAAACGGACCTGGGCAGCATTCACCCCATCACGCAAGTGATGGATGAAGTTACTGAAATTTTCACTGAAATGGGTTTCTCAGTTGCCGAAGGACCGGAGATCGAAGAAGATTTCTATAACTTCACCGCGCTCAATATCCCTGAGGAACACCCGGCACGCCAAATGCACGACACTTTCTATTTCCCGGAAGACGAGGAAGGAAACAGAAAAGTTCTGCGCACACACACTTCACCGATGCAGATTCGCACCATGCTCGCTGGTGAGCCGCCATACCGGATCATTGCGCCGGGCCGCACCTACCGTAATGACAGTGATGCCACCCACACCCCCATGTTCCATCAGGTGGAAGCCCTGGTGATCGACAAAGACATCCACATGGGGCACCTAAAATGGTGCATCGAAGAATTTTGTAAAAAGTTTTACGAACGCGACGATATTAAAATCCGCTTCCGCCCAAGCTACTTCCCCTTCACGGAGCCTTCCGCCGAAGTGGACATTGGCTGCGCTTTCGAGGACGGTGAAATCCTGATCGGCGAAGGCGATGATTGGCTGGAAATAATGGGCTGCGGCATGGTCAATGAACGTGTGCTTGAAAATGTAAATCTGGACCCGTCTGAATATCAAGGCTTTGCCTTCGGTCTGGGTCTTGACCGTGCGGCCATGCTCAAGTGGGGCATTCCGGATCTACGTGATTTCTTCGCTGCCGATCTTCGCTGGCTAAAACATTATGGTTTCCAGGCATTGGATATTCCTTCCTTAAGTACAAGAACCTCGGTCGTAAGAGGGAGTAAATAAGATGAAATTTACATTATCCTGGCTTAAAACCTACCTCGATACGGATGCGGAACTAAATGAAATTTCCGAAACACTGACGGCTATTGGCCTCGAAGTGGAAGACATTCACGACCCGACGGAAGAGCTAAAACCCTTCGTGATCGCTCGAATTGAAAAGGCAGAACAACATCCAAACGCAGATAAATTACGGGTGTGTACCGTTAATAACGGAACCGAAACGATACAGGTTGTGTGCGGCGCTCCTAACGCTGTAACTGGTCTTGTCGGTGCCTTTGCACCAAGTGGCTGCACCATCCCGACCAATGGCCTTAAACTTAAGCCCACCAACATCCGTGGGGTGGACAGTAACGGCATGATGTGCTCGGAGCGTGAACTTGGCCTGGGTGATGATCATGATGGGATCATTGATCTGCCAAAAGATGCCCCTGTGGGGACAAGCTTTGCGGAATATATGAAGCTTAATGACCCAGTGATCGAAATCGCCATCACACCAAACCATCAGGACGCCCTTGGCGTTTATGGGATCGCACGCGATCTGGCAGCGGCCGGACTTGGAACACTGAAGGTTGCCGACACTTCAAAAGTTGATGGCAAATTCGAAAGCCCAATCAAAGTGAGCATCGAAAATACCGATGCCTGCCACGTGTTTGCAGGACGTTATATTCGCGGCGTTAAAAATGGCCCGAGCCCCGAATGGATGCAACGCCGCCTGATATCATTGGGAATGAAGCCGATTTCGGCGCTTGTGGACATCACCAACTTTATGACCATGGATTATGGTCGCCCGCTCCATGTGTTTGATGCCGACAACATCAAAGGCAATCTGAATGTGCGCCTTTCAAAGTCTGGCGAAACGCTTGTCGCCCTTGATGACAAGGAATACACTTTTGATGATGAAATGTGCATTATTGAAGACGATGAGGCCATTAATTCCATCGGTGGCGTCATGGGTGGCGCGGATAGTGGAACCTATGAGACCACAACCAACGTATTTCTGGAGTGTGCCTGGTTTGATCCCATCCGTACGGCGATGACCGGTCGTAAGCTTGGTATCGAAAGTGATGCCCGCTACCGTTTTGAGCGTGGCGTCGATCCAGCAACGGTAGAAGACGGCATCGAAATCGCCACTCGCCTGATCCTGGACATGTGCGGCGGTGAGCCAAGTGATGTCACCCTCACCGGTAAAGCACCAACAATCAGCAAGACGCTTTCCATGCGTCCGGAACGTGTCAGAGAACTCGGAGGCGTGGATATTGAAAAAGCAGAAGTCATTGATATTCTTGAGCGTCTTCATTTCGCTGTTGAAGACAAAGGCGCAACCCTTGACGTCACGACACCAAGCTGGCGCTGCGATATTGACCGTGAACCGGACCTTGTGGAAGAAGTCCTGCGTATCCATGGCTACGATAAGATCAACGTGGAACCTCTGCCACATTCCAGCCGTGAAATTGTCACCGGGCTAAGTCCGCTACAGCGCCGCATTCGCACTGCAAAACGCACCGCCGCGGGTCGTGGCCTACGCGAAGCGGTCACCTGGTCCTTTGTTCCAAGTGACCATGCAAAGCTTTTTGGTGATCTTGATCCCAACATGGTTCTTGATAATCCTGTCAGTTCCGATCTGGATGCCATGCGTCCAAACCTGCTACCGAACCTGATCACGGCGGCTGGCCGCAATGTAGACAGGGGCAACAAAAATATCGCTCTTTTTGAAGCCGGTAATCAGTTCTCATCTGATACACCGGAAGGTCAACATTTTGTTCTTGCGGGTATAAGACGCGGACAGAACCATGAGCGCCACTGGCAAAAAGCGCCTAACGACGTTGATGTTTACGATGCTAAAGCAGATGCTGTGACCATCCTGAACGCCATTGGCGTTAACGCAAGTACAGCCCAAGTGGTCGCAGAAGCGCCAGCATGGTATCATCCGGGTCGTAGCGGTGTTATCCGCTTGGGCCCCAAGAATATCATGGCCTATTTTGGTGAAATCCACCCTGCAATCTTAAAAAGCCTTGATGTAGAAGGACCATTGGTTGCATTCGAAATCATGGTCGGTAATATGCCGCTGCCCCGCGCCAAGGCCGGAAACAGCCGCGGTGCCCTTAAAGCATCGGATTTCCAGGCGGTTGAGCGGGATTTTGCTTTTGTTGTAAAAGAAGACATGCCCAGCGAACAAATCATCAAAGTTATCAAAAGTGTCGATAAGAAACTTATTGATAACATTAGTGTTTTTGACGTTTACCAGGGCAAAGGCATCGATGAAGGTGAAAAATCAATCGCCGTTAATGTGCGTCTACAGCCGATGGATAAGACGATGACTGACGAAGAAATCGAAGAAGTTCGCCAGAAAATCATAGCCACCGTCGAAAAGAAAGCAGGCGGAACCCTAAGATAACTGCGGCCTAAGCGCCAAAAAATTAACCTTATTTAAAGGTCATGGCTTTATAGTAACACTCGAGTGAATTATGAGTGGATATAAGAACGTTATGGCTAGTAAGGAAAATTCAGTAAAAGTTCCCATGAAATGGCGCATGAAGGCGTGGTGGGAAGGTTACGACATGGAGGATGTCCGTGCCGCACTTGCGAGCGGCAATGACGTCGAAGAAGAACTTCAAAAACTTGCCCCTGAAACGGAAAATGAAGAGCCAACAGGTGATAATCCTGAAGCTTTGGTGTGGGATGACAAACGTCTTGAAACTGCTCAACTTATTTGGGGCGAAGGATACTGCGGTCCCGGTGGTCCCGAATATGTTGCCAGTATGTCAAAACTATTGGGTATGTCCCCTAAAATGAGTGTGGCCGTTATTGGTGCGGGACTTGGCGGGCCTTCACGGGTCCTGGCCAGTGAATTTGGTGCCTGGATTACGGGTTATGAAGAATCAGAGCATCTCGCCGCAAAGGGCATGGAACTTTCAACAAAGGCCGGACTTGAAGGAAAAGCGCCGATCCAGCATTATGATCCAGCATCTGAAGAGCCGTTTGAACGTGCGTTTGACCGCGCCTACTCCAAAGAAGCGCTTTACACCGTGGAAGATAAACCTAAGCTTCTGGAAAACCTGTTTACAAAACTGAAGGACGGTGGGCTGTTCCTGATCAATGATTACACCCTGACCAGCATGGATTCACTTGCAAACATGGACGTACAAAAATGGCTCCGTCAGGAACCGACATTGCCATTTCCCGTTCCAAACGAGGTGATGGAAAAACTGCTCACAGATTGCGGTTACCTGCTACGTGTGAACGAAGATATCACCGATCAATATATCGATATGATCGCCCGCAGCTGGGTTGGTGTCAGTGATATCATCGAAAATCTTACCAAGCAGGAAGAAGACCATTCTGAAACCATCAATCGTCTGGTTAAAGAAGCAGAGTTTTGGATGCTCAGATCCAAAATTATGAAAGAAGGACATGTCAAAGCGTGGCGATTCCTTGCTTATAAACCTGCGGATATAAAATAATCCTCAGTCAGGCTTGTATGTTTTAGGGGCTAATGATAAAAGCCCCTTCATGACTGATTTAGCTCACATAAGAAACTTTTCAATCGTTGCCCATATTGACCATGGCAAGTCGACGCTTGCCGACCGCCTTATTCAATTTTGCGGTGGGCTTAGTGATCGGGATATGAAAGAGCAAGTGCTCGATAATATGGATATCGAACGCGAACGTGGCATTACCATTAAAGCACAAACAGTACGGCTCGAATATAAAGCCAAAGATGGCGAAAATTATGTACTTAATCTAATGGATACCCCAGGCCATGTGGATTTTTCTTATGAAGTAAGCCGCTGCCTTTATGCCTGCGAAGGATCAATCCTTGTGGTGGATGCCAGTCAGGGTGTTGAAGCGCAAACTCTGGCCAATGTGTATCAGGCCATCGACAATGATCATGAAATTGTCTCGGTCCTGAATAAAATAGACCTTCCAGCTGCAGAGCCGGAGCAGGTGCGGGCCCAGATCGAAGATGTAATTGGTATTGATGCGTCAGATGCAATCAGTGTGTCCGCCAAAACCGGTGTCGGCATTGAAGAACTGATGGAAAGTCTGGTGGAAATTCTGCCTCCACCTGAAGGCGACGCGGAGGCGCCCCTTAAAGCGCTTCTGGTTGATAGCTGGTATGACACTTACCTTGGCGTGATGGTCCTCGTGCGGATCATGGACGGGAAGCTTAAAAAAGGCATGCGGGTTAAAATGATGGCGGCGAATACCGATCATCTGGTGGACCGCGTCGGGGTGTTTAAGCCAAAAGATACATTGGTTGATGAACTCGGGCCTGGTGAAGTGGGTTTCTTCACAGCCTCCATCAAAGAAGTATCACAAACCCACGTGGGCGATACGGTTACCGAATTTAAAAATGAAACACCTGAGGCTCTGCCCGGTTTTAAACCGGTACAAAGCGTCGTTTTCTGCGGACTGTTCCCAGCGGATGCCGCAGATTTTGAAGTCTTGCGCGAAAGCATGCATAAGCTGCGCCTGAATGACGCAAGCTTTGAATTTGAAACAGAAACATCAGCGGCACTCGGTTACGGTTTTCGCTGTGGCTTCCTTGGCATGCTACATCTGGAAATCATCCAGGAACGCCTGATGCGCGAATTTGATCTGGATATCATCACCACATCCCCAAGTGTGATCTATAAGCTTCATATGAATAAGGGTGACGTGTTTGAGCTGCATAACCCTGCGGATATGCCCGATGTGACCCTGATCAGCCATATGGAAGAACCATGGATCAAGGCAACTATTCTGGTACCAGACGAGTATCTGGGTGCGGTGCTGTCCTTGTGTCAGGAAAAACGCGGCGAACAGGTTGAACTCACATACGCCGGTAGCAGAGCGATGGTGGTCTACAATCTACCGCTTAATGAAGTGGTCTATGATTTTTATGATAAGCTTAAGTCCCTTACTCGCGGCTACGCCAGTTTTGACTATCAAATGGAAGAATACCGCGAAGGCGATCTGGTAAAGTTATCGATCCTGGTGAATTCGGAGCCCGTGGACGCGCTCAGCATGATGGTGCATCGCAGTCAGGCGGAATATCGTGGTCGTGCACTATGTGAGCGCCTGAAGGACCTGATCCCACGCCAACTGTTTAAAATTCCGATCCAGGCCGCCATCGGCGGTAAAATTATTGCCCGCGAAACCATTAGTGCCATGCGAAAAGACGTGACCGCGAAATGTTACGGTGGGGATATCAGCCGTAAGCGCAAACTTCTTGAAAAACAGAAGAAAGGTAAGAAGAAAATGCGCCAGTACGGCAAAGTGGATATTCCCCACGAAGCCTTCATCGCGGCCCTTAAAATGGGCGATGATAAATAGACACAAAAAAACCCGGCGAGACTATCTGCCGGGTTTATTTTTCGTCATTTGAAAAAAATCCTAGAAATCGCCCTTTGGCTCAAGAATTTGACGTCCACGATATTTACCTGAACTCAGGTCAATATGGTGACGACGGCGAAGCTCACCGCTTTCCTGGTCTTCCACATATGTGTCCACGCCTAATTTATCGTGGGAACGACGATTACCACGGCGATGTGGTGATACTTTTCTCTTTGGAACTGCCATTTTAATTTCCTATCGTCTACTTTGGCTGGACTGGCCAGCGCTGAATCTCAAAAACAACGTGTTATCGTTAAACTGGGGCTCAATGTCAAGCTTTTCTTGAGCAAAGCAAAGGGATTATGGTCGTTTCTCTTACTTCCGTGGCTTTTTTACTTTGGTAATCAAATAAAATACCATGAAAAGCCCTGCAAACACCGCTATCGCCGGAAATGCGAATACACCTGATTCCGCGCTGCCTGTCTCACTCCCAACGGCAAATTCAATGGTCTGCCCCAATGTGATCCAATGATCACTCTCTCCTTGAAGAATTCGCAGCGCTTCCGCCCCGGCAACCATGATCATCAAAATTAAAAATATTAGCGAAACAAATCTGCCAATCAAATCCAAGTGCTCCTCTAAACTTAGGCTCACCCTAACTCCACATTGTGACATTTGATAGACATTATTCCAAAAAAGCATCACAAACACTTGCAGTTGCTAAAAACCACGTTATATTGCGCCTGCACATCAGCATGAAGGAGAGGTGGCCGAGTGGTTTAAGGCGCACGCCTGGAAAGTGTGTTGAGCGCAAGCTCTCGAGGGTTCGAATCCCTTCCTCTCCTCCATTTTTTTATCTTCCCTTCTTTGCTAGAGCCACTTGCAGAAATTTATTCTGCATTGTTTCACTTACTTTGCGGTAGACAATATTAAGAAAGCATAAGCCACATTGAACTCCTTCCTGAATAATCCGTAAACAAGTGCCCGTTTTTGCAAGGAATTACGTCTTTGGTTTCAAAAACTATTGTAGCCATGTTCGGTTAATTAGTTTAAGTCTTGGTACAAGGGTTACTAAAAATAGAGTTGGAAATGGGGAAGCGGTGAAAATAAGCGAAAAACTGGTTGGCACGAAGATCAACCCTAAAGACAAAAGGGAGGTGTTCATTCATGCGACCATTGAATGTATTGTCGAACATGGCTACGCGGAGACTACAGTACGGAAAATTGCCAAATATGCTGGCGTCACTCCGGGTCTTCTTATCCATTATTTTGATGGTAAGGAAGATTTGATAGCTCAGACATATCAATATCTTTCTACCTACTTAATGGAAAGCTACGGGGAAAAAACAAGGCGTCTTGACAATGATCCAGTGGAGTTTTTGCGTGCTTTCTTTGCTGCCAGAATTGAATCAGAAACCCTTAATCCCAAGCTGCTGAGAGTATGGCTCACATTTTGGTCAATGACGTTGATCCAACCCGATATGAAGCATATTCACACAGAGATTTACGAGAATTCGCTCAGTAGCATGGAAGAAATGCTGATCAATGCTTACCGGGCAAACGGCACCCAAGTAGACGAAAAGAAGTTACGCCGTACAGCCATTGGAATTCTTGCACTTTTGGATGGTTTGTGGCTGGAGTGGTCACTTGATCCTTCATGCTTCAGCGCCGATGAAGCCTTACTCATTGTGACCGAATTTGTGCAAGGTACAACGGGTCTGGATCTTTCCAAAAGCTAGGGGCAGGCAAAGAGATTATTTATCAAATGCCTGCAATCGGCGCATGAGACTTGAAGTATCCCAGCGACCACCGCCCATATGCTGGACGTCCTTATAAAATTGATCAACCAATGACACTACCGGTAATGCCGCGCCAATACGGTTACCCTCTTCCAGGCAAAAACCAAGATCCTTTCGCATCCAGTCCACTGCGAAGCCAAAATCATATTCATCCTTTAGCATGGTCGTGCCGCGATTTTCCATCTGCCAAGATCCGGCGGCCCCCTTTGAAATCACGTTAAGAACGGCTTCGCCATCTAGTCCCGCTTTTTGTGCAAAATTTAACGCTTCAGAAAGTCCCTGCACAAGGCCAGCAATGCAGATCTGATTGACCATTTTAGCAAGTTGCCCTGACCCAACTTCGCCGAGCAGTTCACAGGAACGTGCGTAACAATCGATAATAGGTGCCACTTCGTCAAATACGTTTTTGGCTCCACCGCACATAACAGTTAGTACGCCGTTCTCCGCACCCGCCTGGCCACCGGAAACTGGTGCATCGATAAAACTAAACCCTCGCGCCTGCGCTTTCTCATGCAGTTCTCTGGCGACATTGGCACTGGTTGTGGTGTGATCAACAAAAACTGCTCCCTCACCCATCCCTGAAAATGCACCATCTTCGCCAAGCACCACCGCGCGCAAATCATCATCATTTCCAACACAGGCAAAAACAACTTCCGCACCGCTTGCCGCTTTCGCAGGGGTTCGGGCCATGCCACCATTATATTTTTCAATCCATTGTTCGGCCTTTGTCGTTGTTCGGTTATAAACCACCACTTCATGTCCCGCCGTGCTCAGATGACCCGCCATCGGAAAGCCCATTACACCCAAACCAAGAAAAGCTACTTTTGCCATGTCATTGTTCCTATATTGATCAGAATTTACCCGCTTTGATTGGTCATAAATACTAAGTTTGCATAGATCCTGCAAACCATTAATTCGCCAGCCGATTAAATAGTAGCAGCTATGTTTTGAGGATCAGCGCGACATCCATAACATTTGTACCGGTAGGGCCAGTGACAAGTAAGTTTCCAGATTGCTCAAGATATACACCTGAGTTAGCAGCTTTGAGCGCGCGTTCGGCTGCCGGTTTTTTATAGGTAAAACCGTCAACAATTGCCCCGGCCGCATTTGTTGGCCCGTCCGTACCGTCTGTCCCTGCTGTCAGACAACTTATATTTTCCGCGCCGCTAAAATGCTTTGCAAGCAATAATCCCAAAGCTTGATTTCGGCCACCTCGACCTGGTTTTTTGGGTAGATCGACCGTTGGCTCGCCTCCAAATATATAGAGCCCCTTTGGTCCCTTCGATACAACGTGATGAATATGATCAGCCGCCGCATATAAATCTAGATAAAGTGCTTCATCATTGTGATTAACGGCCAAATTCACCTTTAGCGCTTCTTCCATGATCGCGCACCTTGCGGTTTCATTGGAAGCCACAATATGTGAATTATAGTGAAACCCGGGATCATTGGCGGCACCAATTCCCGAACCAATAACTTTAATGTCATCGCCCTGAACATCTGAAATAGCAAGCGTTGTAACGCTCCGACCGCTAAACTTTGAGAGCAGCCGGCCTTGTTTAATCTTTGAAAGTACCGAACGTTGCTTATTAATGGTTTCGATATCTGCAGCTCTGGAAAGATACTGCTCGTTTAGTTCTACTAGTTTGTGAAGATCATAACCGTCTTGCAAGACTTCAACCAGTGCCGATGCACCACCCGAAACCAAAGTCAGCAGCGACGACCCTTCGGGTAAAGAACTGACAAAATCCACAGCAGCACGTCCTGCTTCCAGAGATATTTCGTTTGGAATGGGGTGGGCGCTTTCAATGAGATGTACTCTTTCATTTTTTGGAAAGTTTCCGGTTATATGCCCCTCTTTGGTGACGATCAGCACGTCTGCATTATCACGAAG
>JANQJN010000067.1 GCA_028281625.1 Emcibacteraceae bacterium
TTGATCAACCCGATTGCGATGGACGAAGGTCTGCGTTTTGCGATCCGTGAAGGCGGCCGCACAGTAGGCGCAGGCGTCGTCGCTAAAATTATTGAATAGTAATTGAATTCGAGGCGGACCTTGAAATAGGGTCCGCCTCACTTATTTGTAGGAGTGTAGCTCAGTTGGTAGAGCACCGGTCTCCAAAACCGGGTGTCGGGAGTTCGAGTCTCTCCACTCCTGCCAATTAATTTAAAGTGGATTTGTGGTGCGTTTTAGAGTATTCATCATCAAATTCATAAATGATATGGAAGTATGAACAATGGCAAAGACGTCCCCAGCAGAATTTGTTAGACAAGTTCGCCAGGAAGTATCAAAGGTAGTTTGGCCGACGCGTAGGGAAGCGACCATTACAACAATCATGGTATTTATCATGGCTGCTGTGATGTCTGTCTTTTTTCTTGGTGTTGATCAGCTTTGGTCATGGATTGTCGGCCTGTTACTTGGACTGGGAGCGTAAAGATGGCGACGACAGCAAGATGGTATATTGTTCAAGCTTATTCCGGATATGAGAAAAAAGTAAGAGAAGCGATTTTGGCTGCTGCCGAACTTCATGGACTTGAAGCACTCATCGAAGATGTGATTGTGCCGGTTGAAGAAGTGGTTGAAGTTAAAAAAGGCAAAAAAGTCACTTCAGAGCATAAGTTTTTCCCAGGCTATGTGCTTGCGAAAATGGTTATGACAGACGCTTCCTATCATTTAATAAAGAATACACCAAAAGTAAGTGGCTTTTTGGGTGCCAGCGGCAAGCCATCACCGATCAGTGATAAAGAGGTTGCCCAGATCCTTCAGCAAGTTGAAGAAGGCGTCGAGCGCACATCACCATCCGTTACTTACGATGTGGGTGAAGAGGTTCGCGTTATTGATGGTCCGTTCAATTCATTTATCGGAATTGTCGAAGGTGTTGACGTTGAAAAAATGCGTCTCAAAGTTTCTGTTTCGATCTTTGGTCGCGCAACGCCTGTGGAGCTTGAATATAATCAGGTAGAAAAAAACTAGTATTATTTGTAATAGGCTGTTATAAGCCGCACTTACTGAGTCGCCGAAGGATTTAAATTTTTTGGCGGCTTCGCGTTTGAAAGGAAATTTCAAACTAAAGCCGGGTAAAACCGGATAGCGTGTGGAAGGCCCGCCATAGCCGTACCACATCCCTTTAAACTATAGATATATAAAGGTATATAATGGCAAAGAAGATTGACGGTTATATTAAACTGCAGGTACCTGCAGGTGTAGCTAACCCATCCCCGCCGATTGGACCAGCACTTGGTCAACGCGGTGTAAACATCATGGAATTCTGTAAAGCGTTTAACGCGAAGACTCAGGATATGGAAAAGAATATGCCTATCCCGACGACGATCACCGTTTATGCGGATCGTAGCTTCACGTTTGAAACAAAAACGCCACCTGCATCATTCCTGCTCAAAAAGGCCGCTAAACTAAAGTCAGCAGCCAATATGCCTGGTCGTGAAGTTGCCGGTTCTGTAACCGCAGCACAGGTTCAGGAAATCGCAGATATGAAAATGGTTGACCTAAACGCAAATACGCCAGAGGCAGCGTTTCAGATCATCGCAGGTACTGCCCGTTCAATGGGTCTTGAAGTAAAAGGATAAGATGATGGCTAAATTAAGTAAGCGCGCAAAAGCAATGCGCGAAGGTCTCGATCTTGATGCTTCCTACTCAATTGAAGAAGCAGTTAAGATTCTTAAAGAGCGCTCAAAAGTGAAGTTCGATGAAACTGTTGAGGTTTCAATTGGCCTGGGTGTTGACCCACGTCACGCGGACCAAATGGTTCGTGGTGTAATTGGTCTGCCAAACGGAACTGGTAAATCAGTTCGTGTGGCCGTGTTTGCCCGCGGTGACAATGCTGAGAAAGCAAAAGCGGCTGGTGCAGAGCTTGTTGGTGCAGAAGACCTTATGGAAACAATTCAAAAAGGTGAAATGGACTTTGATCGCTGTATTGCGACACCGGACATGATGGCTGTAGTTGGTCGTCTTGGTAAGGTTCTTGGTCCACGCGGCCTTATGCCAAACCCGAAGCTTGGTACGGTAACACAGGATGTGGAAGCAGCCGTAAAAGCCGCCAAAGGTGGTCAGGTTGAATACCGCGTTGAAAAAGCCGGTATCATCCACTGTGGTGTTGGCAAAATCAGTTTTGAAGAAAATGCAATTGCTGAAAATGTGAAAACACTCGTTAAGGCAGTTGTGAAAGCGAAGCCAGCCGGCGTTAAGGGTACATATTTTAAACATATGTCAATGTCCTCAACAATGGGCCCAGGCCTTCGTATTGATACAGCATCAGCGCTGGGCGAATAAGTCCGCTGGTGAAAAAGAATTCCGTTAGACGTGTCTGACGGGAACTTGGGGTTGCGACCAATAGGACGTAATCCTGGCTTGTCCGAAACTGCAGGTGTTGGAACCTCTTAATGAGGGAAAGATTTAAGCCTAGTGGCCTGCATAGATGGGGTTGTGATTTTTCACAGTTTCCGTGTGGAAGTCCTTCAGGATGGAAACGACAGGCATGAGCGATATGGCAAGCGAAAGCGGACCATGTCTAATTTAAACGGTAAAGATTGATTAATTAATCTTTGCAGATTGAAATCGGAGACGAGAATGGATCGTACTCAAAAAGAGGAAATGGTATCCTTTCTTAAAGGCGTTTTTGACACGTCAGCTTCTGTGGTTGTTGTTCGCAATCACGGGCTAAATGTGGCTGAAATGCAGGATTTGCGCCTTAAAATGCGCGAACAGGGTGCTACCCTGAAGGTTGCCAAAAACCGGCTCGCTCGTCTTGCTCTTGAAGGCTCCGAAATTGAAGGCCTTGGAGAACATCTAACTGGTACAACTGTCCTTGGTTATTCCGAAGACGTTGTGGCAGCTGCAAAAGTGCTTGTAAAATTTGCCAAAGACAATGAAAAGATTGAACTTGTCGGCGGTACTATGGAAAGCACGCTTCTTGACGTTAATGGCGTTAAGTCTCTTGCTGCACTTCCAGGAATTGATGAACTTCGCGGTAAAATCGTTGGTCTGCTACAAGCGCCAGCAGGAAAACTTGCATCTGTTACGCAAGCACCTGCCGGTCAGCTGGCCCGCGTTATCGGTGCTTATGGATCGCAAGGTTAAGCGACCCAGGTTTCAATTGATATTTAATATTTGAAGGAAAATAAAATGGCTGATCTTAACAAGATTGCTGACGAGCTATCAGCTCTAACAGTTATGGAAGCTGCGGAGCTTTCAAAACTTCTAGAAGAAAAATGGGGCGTATCTGCTGCTGCTCCTGTTGCTGTTGCTGCTGCACCTGGTGCTGCAGAAGGCGGCGAAGCTGCTGCTGACAAGGACGAGTTTGATGTTGTTCTTACTGCGGCTGGCGATAAGAAAATCAACGTAATTAAAGAAGTACGCGGTATCACAGGTCTTGGACTTAAAGAGTCTAAAGAAATGGTAGAAGGTGCTCCTAAAGTTGTTAAAGAAGGCGTTGCCAAAGCTGAAGCTGAAGAACTTAAAGCTAAGCTTGAAGCAGCAGGTGCTTCTGTAGAACTTAAATAGTTCTAAAAAGATTTAAAGGTGGTGTGTAGGACATTAGTGACGCGCACCACCTTTACCCTTATCTAAGGGAGAGTGGTTTAAACATTGGGTTGGATATATAAAATTTGTTAAAAGACAATAATTTACCATTGATTTTGGAATTATTTTGACTAATTTAAAATAGCCGTTTTCAGAAGCTTTTCTGAAGCGGTTTTTGGCGTATCTGACAAGTTGTTTATTAATAAGTTTTTGGATTACCTGTAAGGTATTGTTTTTTATAGGTAATTTGATTTGATCAAGACTATATTGGCGAGGGTTGAACATGGCGACTTCTTATTCCAGTCGTAAAAAAGTTCGTAAGAATTTTGGACGTATTCGTGAAGTGGCAGAAATGCCGAATCTAATTAAGGTTCAAAAAAGCTCTTATGATCAGTTTCTACAAACAGATATTGAACTTGATGACCGTACAAATGATGGTTTGCAAGGTGTATTCAAAAGCGTATTTCCAATAGCGGATTTTGCGGAAACCGCATCGCTTGAGTTCGTTTCATACGAACTGGAAAAACCAAAATATGATACCGACGAGTGTCAGCAGCGCGACATGACCTATGCCGCACCGCTGCGTGTGACGCTTCGCCTGATCGTGTTTGAGGTTGACGAAGAAACGGAAGCCCGCAGCGTGCTTGATATTAAAGAGCAGGATGTTTACATGGGTGATCTGCCTCTGATGACCGACCGTGGTACATTCATTGTAAACGGAACGGAGCGTGTGATTGTATCACAAATGCATCGTTCGCCAGGCGTATTCTTTGATCATGACAGTGGTAAAACGCAGGCGTCAGGCAAGTTCCTGTTCTCTGCTCGTGTGATCCCATACCGTGGTTCTTGGCTTGATTTTGAATTTGACGCGAAAGACATTATCCATGTTCGTTTTGATCGTCGTCGTAAAATGCCGGTTACCACACTTCTTTACGCGCTTGGAATGAGCGCGGAAGATATTCTTGATTATTACTACGGCCGTGTGACTTACAAAAAAGTCAAAGGCGGCTGGAGCGTTCCATTTGATGCGGAAGCATGGCGTGGCGTTAAGCCGACGTTTGATCTGGTTAACGCTAAAAACGGTGAAGTGATCATTGAAGCGGGTAAGAAAATTACCCCACGTGCCGTCAAGAAGCTTGAAAAAGAGGGAATTAAAGATCTTCTTCTTCCAGACGAAGATCTGATCAACCGCTTTGCTGCTGAAGATATGGTCAATGATAAAACCGGTGAAATTTATATTGAAGCTGGTGAAGAAATTACAGCTGAACATCTTGAGGTGCTTGCAGGCGCTGGCTACAAAACGATCGATACGCTTGATATTGATCATGTTCGCGTTGGTCCGTTCCTACGTAATACATTGATGGCCGACAAGGTTCAGAACCGCGATATGGCGCTTTCTGAAATTTACCGCGTTATGCGCCCAGGTGAGCCACCAACCCGTGAAACAGCGGAAGCGCTCTTTGAAGGCCTGTTCTTCGATTCAGAGCGTTATGATCTTAGCTCTGTTGGTCGGGTGAAAATGAATATGCGTCTTGATCTGGACTGTCCGGATGATGTGCGCGTTCTTCGCAAGGAAGATATTCTTGAAGTTCTAAGAACCATGATCGACCTTAAGGACGGTAAAGGTGTGGTGGATGATATTGACCACCTTGGTAATCGCCGCGTTCGTTCTGTTGGTGAACTGATGGAAAATCAATACCGCATTGGTCTGCTGCGTATGGAGCGCGCAATTCGTGAGCGCATGAGCAGCATTGATATCGATACTGTGATGCCGCATGACCTGGTAAACGCTAAGCCGGCTGTTGCAGCGGTTCGCGAGTTTTTTGGGTCATCTCAGCTTTCGCAGTTTATGGATCAAACCAACCCGCTTTCGGAAATTACCCACAAACGTCGGCTTTCTGCGCTTGGGCCAGGTGGTCTAACACGTGAGCGCGCCGGTTTTGAAGTTCGTGACGTACATACTACTCACTACGGCCGCATTTGTCCGATTGAAACGCCAGAGGGTCCAAACATTGGTCTGATCAACTCACTCGCCACATATGCGAAAGTGAATAAGTACGGATTTATCGAAACACCGTACCGTAAAGTTGAAAAAGGCAAGATCACTGACGAAGTGGTTTATCTGTCCGCGATGGAAGAAGAAAAATACACTATCGCCCAGGCCAACACGCCACTGAATGACAAAGGCCAGTTTGCAAATGAGCTGGTTGACTGTCGTCTAGCCGGTGATCACGTCCTTAAAAAGCATGCTGATATTAACCTGATGGATGTATCACCGAAGCAGGTGGTGTCGGTTGCTGCCGCGCTTATCCCGTTCCTTGAGAATGACGATGCGAACCGCGCGCTAATGGGATCAAACATGCAACGCCAGGCGGTGCCGCTTCTTCGTGCGGAATCGCCATTTGTTGGTACCGGTATGGAGCGTATTGTTGCCCGTGATTCTGGTGCTGCTGTTGTTGCGACACGTGGTGGTGTGATTGACCAGGTGGATGCGATCCGTATCGTGGTTCGGGTTACTGACAAAATTGATACTGACGAATCTGCGGTGGATATCTATACACTTCAAAAATTCCAGCGTTCAAACCAGAACACCTGCATCAACCAGCGTCCGATTGTTAAAGTGGGTGACGTGGTAAAGGCCGGTGACGTGATTGCGGATGGTCCGTCTACGGATCTTGGCGAACTGGCGCTTGGTCGTAACGTGCTTGTGGCCTTTATGCCATGGCATGGTTATAACTTTGAAGATAGTATCCTTATTTCCGAGCGTATCGTGAAAGACGACGTCTTTACCTCAATTCACATCGAAGAATTTGAAGTGATGGCCCGTGATACCAAACTTGGTCCGGAAGATATTACCCGCGATATTCCAAACGTGGGTGAAGAAGGTCTTCGTAACCTTGATGAAGCCGGTATTGTTTACCTTGGTGCGGAAGTGCATCCTGGTGACATTCTGGTTGGTAAGATCACACCAAAAGGCGAAAGCCCAATGACACCGGAAGAAAAACTTCTGCGTGCGATCTTCGGTGAGAAAGCAGCGGATGTACGTGATACATCCATGCGCCTTCCTCCTGGGGTTGCAGGTACAGTTGTTGAGGTTCGTGTCTTTAACCGTCATGGCATTGATAAAGACGAACGTGCCATCGCGATCGAGCGCGAGGAAATCGAACGTCTTTCAAAAGACCGCGAAGATGAGCAGTCCATTCTTGATCGTTCCATTTACGTACGCCTAAAACCGCTTCTTGTTGGTCACAAGGTGGCAAGTGGTCCAAAAGAAGCGAAGAAAGGTACGAAAATTACCGAAGAGCTTTTGGATGATCTAAACACTGGTCTATGGTGGCAGATTTCTGTTGCTGACGACAAAGTGATGGAAAAAGTGGATGCGCTGCATCAACAATTTGAAGATGCTCGGTCCCGTCTACATGCACGTTTTGAAGAAAAAATTGAAAAACTTCAACGTGGTGATGAACTGCTCCCTGGCGTTCTTAAAATGGTTAAGGTTTTTGTTGCGGTTAAGCGTAAGCTTCAACCTGGTGACAAGATGGCCGGTCGTCACGGTAACAAAGGGGTTATTTCACGTATCCTTCCACAGGAAGATATGCCGTATCTTGAAGACGGAACCCCGGTTGATATCTGCCTGAACCCGTTG
>JANQJN010000091.1 GCA_028281625.1 Emcibacteraceae bacterium
CGACCGCGTGCACCACTGTGAAAAGTTGCCTGTTTTCCATACTGATCGACATATTTTATTCCTCTGTTCTATACCCGTTTGGATAACCTTTGGGTAGACCCGCTTCCGGGGTAAAGCCATACATTTCTTCGTCCGGGATTGCGTCTAAAACAATATCGCGCACTGCCATTAATTTTTCAAGGTCAACCCCGGTCTCATATCCCATGCTATCGAGCATAAAGGCCAGATCTTCGGTGACGATGTTTCCGCTGGCCCCCGGTGCAAACGGGCAGCCACCAAGACCGCCCAGGCTGCCGTCAAATGTTGTGATACCATGATCCAATGCTGCCACTACATTGGCAAGGCCAAGACCACGAGTATTGTGAATATGAAGTCCGGTGAGGTTCTCATTCCCCACCTCACGCTTGACCGCCCTAACCAGACGAACAATGTGACCGGGCGTAGCATATCCTGTTGTATCTGACAGACCCACTTCATCGCAACCAGCGTCCATCATCGCCGTAGCCAGTTCAAGAATTTTGACTTCCGGCACTTCCCCTTCCAGCGTACAGCCAAAGGCGGTTGAAATACCCCCTTCAAATTTTGGACGCTCGTCCGCTGGCAGTGTTTTTAGAAGCGCAACAATATTTTTTACTTCATCGATCATCTGCTCATGGGTGCGGTTCACGTTCTTTAAGCTATGTGTTTCGCTGGCGGAGAGTGGGATGGTGATTTTATGAACACCGGCTTTCACAGCATTTTCAGCACCACGAAGATTTGGCACGAGTGCCGCGACACAAAGGCCATCAATGGTGCGGGCATGTGCAACTAAATCTGCGGTATCTGCAAGCTGGGGGAGAATTTTTGCGGGTACAAAAGACCCCACTTCAATTTCCGGCACGCCAGCGGCGGCCTCGGCGGTGACCCAGGCTTTTTTTGCCTCGAGTGGCATAATGCTTTTGACGCTTTGAAGGCCATCTCGTGGTCCTACTTCACTTATTTCAATAAATTTTTTTGTCATTATTTCCTTTAATCCTACCTAACTGATAGATAGTTTCTTATTGATCATCAACGTAATAAACTATATAAACTAATGATATAATGATATAACAAAATAATATTTATGTATATAAAAGGGTTGGATTAGGGAAATTTATGTCCGAAAACAATAGTTTACCGCTAGATGGTGTAAGAGTAATTGAGTTCACTCATATGGTTATGGGACCAACTGTTGGGGTGATTCTCGCTGATCTTGGTGCGGATGTGATTAAAATCGAACCACTTGGCGGTGATAATACAAGGCGCCTTGTGGGGTCCGGTGCCGGTTACTTTCCCATGTATAACCGAAACAAAAAAAGCATTTGCCTTAATCTTAAGTCCAATGAAGGGCTGGGCATTGCCCATAAGTTGATCGAAGAAGCCGATGTGGTTATTGAAAATTTCCGTCCTGGTGCCATGGAAAAACTGGGACTTGGGTATGATGAACTCAGCAAGCTGAATGATCGTCTGATTTATTGCTCTGAAAAAGGGTTCCTTAGTGGCCCATATGAGCATCGCACCGCCCTTGATGAAGTGGCGCAAATGATGGGTGGTCTTGCCTATATGACTGGCGAACCAGGAAAACCAACCCGTGCTGGTGCCAGTGTGATTGATGTGATGGGTGGCATGTTTGGTGTGATTGGCGTGCTTGCCGCACTCAAACAGAGGGATACGACGGGTAAAGGCCAACATGTTCAAAGCTCTCTTTATGAAAGCACGGTTTATCTAATGGGGCAACATATGGCGCAATATTCAGTAACTGGGAAGGCGCCAGCACCCATGCCCGCTCGGATTTCCGCCTGGGCGATTTATCAGATTTTCGAAACCTCCGATGGTGAACAAATTTTTGTAGGTGTGGTTTCCGATACTCAGTGGGTGAAATTCTGTGAAGAATTTGATCTTGGTGATGTGGGTAACAATTCAAAATATGCTACCAACACCGACCGGGTAAATCGCAAAGATGAACTTATCCCCATCGTAGCTGATGCGTTTAGGAAATACTCAAAAGCGGAACTAATGGAGAAGCTGGAACAAACCGGCCTTCCTTTTGCACCAATCGCGGAGCCAGTGGATCTTTTTGATGATCCGCATCTAAGTGAATCGGGGGGGCTGCTTGACCTTAAAATCCCAGGCGGCGGAAAAACGAAACTGCCAGCACTTCCACTTGAAATGGAGGGCCACAAAATGGGTGTACGTCACGATCTTCCTGAAATTGGTGAACAAACAGCAGATATTCTTCGCGAAAGTGGTTTTAGCGAGGCAGATATCAAGCAAATGCAAGAAGACGGTATTATTGGTTAAGTGTACAACCTGATTGCAACCAGCGCAGGTTAATGCCGATCAGTTTCGCGTCATATTCGCTCCAGGCGTAGGAGACCGCTTTTTCCTGTCCTTCTTTTAGCGCATAAATCACCAGGCTGTCCTGCCCCCGACCATAAGGCCACTGAACATTGCGGATGCGGATGCCCATACGTTCTGGATTGCTACCGGTCTTGGTCATCCAGATCTCACCTCCCTGATCATGAATTGTCTGATTAGCGGCAAAATTCCAGCCACTTTCCATTTCGTCGTTCTGTACGCCCATCCAGCATGTAAAAGTCCGTGCTTTATTTAGCTTTAGATAATCTGCAGTAGGACCACCAAAGGTGTAAGTGCCGTCCGATCGACGACCACTTTCATATGTCCAGTAACTTGTTGGCGTCAGAACAAAGTAACCACTGATATGCAGACTGCCACCACGGCGGCTTTCAATTACGCATTTTTCAGGATCAATGGTTGCACTGAATTCGCCCGCGCTTCGGGTCCAAAGGGCATTACAATTTGCACCAAGGGCGGTCATGTCGTCGCGGGTAACGCCTTCCAACTTGGAAGGGTCAAACTGGGCCCCAACGTAAGGTGCTGCATCCTTAAAGACCAGAGCTTCCATGCGGATAGCATGATTATCATAATCCGGCGTAAAGCTGAACAGACGCTGACGACCTATATTTTCTGGGTTGTTTTCGGTATATTGCTCCAGATAATAGACATTTTCGCCGATCGCCGGAACATCAACTTTTTTGAAGGTCATATGAATGCGTGTTTTGCGTTCTTCCTCAGGAACGCTCATTTCTTCTTCGAAATAATACTGCTCGCTATTATCAAATTCACCTTCAAGCCAGCCCATCATTTCACGAAAATCTCGGTCCAGGATGTCATTTGCGGTTTGCGCGCTGGCGCTCGATCCTATTACTAATGTCGATAAGAATATCGCTAGCTTTTTCATTTTGAATTCCTAATTTATCTGTTCAAAAAATTCGATCCAGCCCCCTTCGGGCAGCTCAATCGCAAATGATTTAATTTTTCCGTAAGGGTAAAGGTCAAACTGGGTTGGCTCCATCACCAGTGATGCGCCATTGGATTTAAAAGTGGCCGCGCGGCGTTCAATATCATTCACCGGAAACCTAAGAGCCGTGATGCCCAGATTGTAAGGTTTGGCACGCTCCGAAAAATCGCGACCCTCCAGGCCACGAAGGTGAAGCAGCTCAAGTGATCCGTCGGCAACACCATTTTGCTGGAAGATATATACATCCATGGCGTGGTTAGTGACGATGTTGTGTGGAAGTCCCAGAACATTTGCGCCTTCCGGCAGGTGGTGGTCTAACACTTCCATTGCTGGCTTAAAACCTAGTTGATATTCAAAAAAATCGGCGGCTTTTCCAATATCCCTGACAATCATGGTGGAATTGAATGATTTGCTGATCACTGCTTTATCATTTACTTCTTCCAAGGGCGGGGCTATCCGTTCGATAAGTGCAAACGCGACCCCGTCAGGTCCTACCATCAATACTTCAGATACCACCACTGGGCCAAAGCTGTATTCTGCGGGTTCATTGTAAGCGGTCCAGCCGCGGGCGAGTAGTTCTTTAAATTTTTGATCAACGTTTGTGACCCGGAAATTGAGATCAAAAATGCCACCCGCTTCCCAGATCTGGCCCGCAGGTCTGATTTGTTCTTGTGTGACCTCGTCAATTTTAACCAGTCGGATCATGCCTTTGGTGGTGTCAGGGTTTTTAATCAGTCTGTAGTTGGCACTCGTGCTTTCATCAAGACCCCATGCGGTTAGTTGCACCTGTCCAACAGGCCCTTCACCCGCGATTTCCCAATTGCCGACAGCCATCAGGTCATTTGCGATAGGGTCAAGGTCGCTGACCATCACCACGGCTTCCTGCCAGCCATTGTTGAGATCAAGCTTCATATCTACATTTCCAGAATTTCATGAACGGCACGCTCACCACTTTCAAAAGCGCCTTCAATGCCAGCCGCATAGGTTGCTGTGTGTTCGCCGGCAAAATGAATGTTTTGGTGGGCGTTTTTATAAATGCTTCCAAATTGAGTGATCTGCCCTGGTTTCCAATAGGACCAGGCACCGCGGTTATGAGGATAAGCAGTCCAGGAGTGGATTTTGTGGATGGTAATTTTACCTGCGCTTGCTGGCCTAATACGGGCCATTTCCATCAAAATGGTTTGTTCCTGCTGAGCGCGGGACATCATATCAAACGCGCGGGAATTATTGCCGTTGATCAATCCCCAGAAAACAGCAACAGGTTGTTCATTTGACGCGAGCGCAAAAATCCGTTCCAGAATACTTGTGGTCCACATGGTAGGCGGCAGGCCATCTTCTTCCCAGAAGGGTTCGCTTGTTGTGAAATAAAAGACCGTTGACGGCAAATACGGGATTTCATTGATCGCTAGTCGCTGCAATTCCGGTAATCCTGGCTCAATTTTGATGTTCTTGAGGACCGAGTAGGGTGTTGTGCAAATCACATGGGATGCGCTGAAGCTGCTGCCGTCGCCACAAGTGACAATAGTTTGGTCCCCATTTCGGATGATCTCAGTTACCTTCTTGTTTTTCATGATTTCTGACGTGAGCGATGCCGCCATGGCGTCGGTCAAACGGCTGCAGCCGCCAACAACTTTTTCCGACGGGCCGTTGCTGCGTTCGAACTGACCAACACGCGCTTTTCGAAGTTCACCGAGTGCCGAAATATTTTCTGCATGATCGCCCTGCAGGCTGACATTAATCATTTTTCGGATCACATCACTATCGCCGAGGTCTTTTAAATAATCTGATAGAGGAATGTCGTGAGCCTGCGCTGCTGGCTCAAGCCAACTGTCTAATTCTTCAAGCGGATTTTCACGGGGCATGGCTGAGCGCATCAGTGCAAAAGGTGGAATGGCTTTAATATTGTCGGGTAGTGGATTTGATGGCCACTCAGCCCAATCCGCCATGGTGGTATTTTCCCCTTCGTAGTGAATGGTCATACCGGGTGGGGAAGACGGGAATGCTTCAAGCGCGACACCAAGCTCACCAACCACTGAACGCGCCCGGGCATACATCTGCCCGATTTCCATCCCACCAGCGTCTGGCGTGCCGGGAACGTCGTCCATGGTATAAATGCGGCCTCCAACCCGGTCACTGGATTCGAGGATCAAAATACTTGCCCCTTCTGCTTCAAGAAGTCTCGCGGCATAGAGGCCGGAAAGGCCAGCGCCAACAACGATTACGTCATAATGTTTTTTTGCTTCGTCGGAATTGGCGCAGGCGGATAAAGCAAATGAACCTGCCATTCCGGCCATGCCGGTAAGAACACGTCTTCTCGTTGGATAAAAGAAAGAATTGCCCATTTTTTTTCCAAATAAATTATAATGCTATAACGTTATAACTTATTTATGAGGCAGATACAATTAATTTTTTTCCAAATAAATTATAATGCTATAACGTTATAACTTATTTATGAGGCAGATACAATTA
>JANQJN010000128.1 GCA_028281625.1 Emcibacteraceae bacterium
GGTCCGGTGAGCATCCGTTCTTCACCCAGAAGCTTATTGATCAGCGTGGACTTCCCCACATTGGGGCGGCCAACAATGGCAAGCTGCAGCGGTAAACCATCATCCTGCTCACTTAGAAGCTCGTCTTCTTCGCTGACCTCTCCTTCGATGGTTACCGATTTGATGCTAATTTCTTCTTCGGGCTCCTCGAACGGATCAATGCCCAGGAGCCTTAGTTTTTCATCAAAAGCGTCGGAAAGATCGGCCAGCCCTTCACCATGTTCAGCAGATAGTGGGATTGGATCACCCAGACCCAGTGTGTACGCTTCATAGGCACCAGCTTCGCCGGCCTTTCCTTCCGATTTATTGGCAATCAGAATGGTTGGCTTCTTACCGCGGCGCAGAATATCCGCAAAATGTTTATCAAGAGGCGTAACGCCAGCTCGCGCGTCAATCATAAACAGTGAAAAATCTGCTTCGTCAATGGCCACTTCAGTTTGGGCGCGCATGCGCGCGGAAAGGCTGTCACCTTTTCCTTCTTCAAGGCCCGCAGTATCAACAATGCGGAACTTATAGTCACCGAGCCTGCCCATGGCATCGCGGCGATCACGTGTTACCCCAGGCGTATCATCCACCAGAGCAAGACGTTTTCCCACAAGTCGGTTAAATAAAGTGGATTTGCCAACATTGGGCCGACCTATAATAGCAACACTGAAAGTCATTATATTTCAACCCATTACAGAATATGCGCAGCTTAGCGCATGGCGACAATCTCACCGTCTTCCAACATAAAGTAGAGCGTGCCATTTGTAACAATCGGACCCATGGTGGATTCATCAGGCAGGTCCATACCGCCGGTAACCGCACCGGTATAAGGCGAAAGGGTTACTGCATAACCATGTGTTGACGTCACAATCACACGGTCACTGGCGACCACCGGTCCGTTCCAGGCCACAGGTTCCTTACGAATATCCGGATCAGCAAATCGCTCAAGCTGAGTGATCCATCTGATACGACCATCACGACGGGTCACGCAAATAACCTCAGAATTGGTGGTCACAATATAAATAAAATCACCAGCGACCCATGGAGTATGTTCGGAGCCGATATTTTGTTCCCAAAGGCGCACACCACTGTTGATATTTACGGCAACCATGCGGCCAGAGTGGCTGACCAGATACACGGCACCATCATAGACAACCGGATGTCCATCAATATCGCGAAGGCTCGCCATCGCAGTGAGCTGCCCCTGGCGGCTTAATGTGTCGGTCCAAAGCACACGACCATTTTCGACGCGCATGGCGTAAACCTCACCGGATGAGTAGGTAACGATGACCGTGTTTCCAACCACAGCGGGACTTGCATTACCGGCGAGACCCGCATTTTCCGCAATTCCCACTTCGTCCCAAATAATTTCACCAGTAGTCGCATCCAGGCAGAAAATATGATTATCGTGGGTCACACCAAACACACGCCCATCCGCATAAGTGGGTGATCCACGCATTGGAACGCCGATATCTTCGACCCAGATTTCTTCACCCGTATTCGGATCAAGTGCGCCAAAATGGCCATAACCGGTTACGAAATAAACTGCATTATCACCCGCTGTGACGCCACCACCATAGCCAAGTTTATCGGTTTCGCCGTCCATATCGTACTTGCGGCTCCAGATTTCCCGACCGTTATCCGCATTAAGTGCGCTCAGCCGTGAACTGGCGTCCATGGCATAAAGAACGCCGTCCTTAACAACTGGTTCCGCCACAAGAGCACGGCGCCCCGTTGAGCCAGCACCAATATCGCGGCTCCAGAGCCGCTCTGGATTATCAGCGATTTCAAGATGATGATTAATATGATGCATATTACCGCCGGCCTGTGCCCAGTTTTCATTACGGTAAGGTCGTGGCAATGTTACCTGCATTGTTGCAAGCTGGGGATCAGCAACCAGCTGTTGTTCGAAAGTCAGCACCGAAATACGGTCTCCTTCGATTGTGTTACGAGCGTTATCCGATGATGTGGTACCGCAGGCAGACAGAAGCGGTAAAACGACCAACGCCCCCAACAGGGTACGTTGCTTAACGGTGTACGTCATATTAAATTTATCGCTTATCGCCATTCATTTTCACCTATTCGCCGATCACGATTAAATATTGTTCAGCGCGATTTTTAATGGAACCGGGTGCCTCTTCGTCGTCAATTAGACCCTGAAGTCTTGCGCGTGCCGCATCAACCTCACCCGCATTGAGTTCAGCAAGCGCTACAATTTCAGCCGCCATATATTTAAACTGGGTCTCGCCATTTAAAATAAGTGTAAGTCTTGCGCGCACATCATCCACCGATGCACTATCAACTTCCAAAATCGCCGCTTGGAGTGTCGCAACATCTTTATACAGATCCGGGACACTTGCAGTATCAATGAAATTATCCAAAATAGCAACAGCCCCTAGCTTGTCAGCAGCAGCAATTGATTGCTCAACCTTTTTAAAAGTGGCAAGAATTTCATAGCCATCTACATCGGATGCAATGATTTCATCAAGCGCTGTAGTGGCTTCTGCATCGCTTTTTAAAAGCGCAGCGGCGAACGCATCGGCCTGCTCGGTATATTCACTTTCAACCATATAGTCGTAAATACCACGGCCGGCGACAATCAGAACGATCAAAACGGCGGCAGCAATGATGTACTTGCCGAATTTGTTCCATAAATCTGTTAACTGCTTCTGGCGAAGATCTTCATCTACTTCGCGAATAAACGCATCTGACACCAGTAACTCCTTAAAATTCGAATTCAAATATAGGCGACAAAATAGCCGACCTTGCTACATAAGGCAATCAGGCAATGCCAATAAAACCATTAATTTTGGCGAATTTTTGACCTATTCCCACTCAATTGTCCCTGGGGGCTTGGAGGTGATGTCATAAACCACCCGATTGATGCCACGCACTTCATTGATGATGCGTGTCGAGACATGGCCCAAAAACTCATGGCTATAGGGATAATAATCCGCTGTCATGCCATCTGTTGAGGTCACCGCCCGCAACCCACAAACATATTCATAAGTGCGCGCGTCCCCCATCACACCAACGGTACGAACCGGAAGAAGGACAGTAAAGGCTTGCCAGATTTCGTTATAAAGGCTGGCTTTCTTGATTTCCTCAAGATAAATCACATCAGCCTTCCGCAGGATATCACATTTTTCCTTTGTTACTGCGCCCGGAATTCGGATCGCAAGGCCTGGTCCCGGAAATGGATGACGCTCAATGAAAGCTTCTGGCAGACCAAGTTCACGACCCAGAGCACGCACTTCGTCTTTGAACAGTTCCCTCAGAGGTTCCACCAGATCCATATTCATACGCTCCGGAAGACCGCCCACATTGTGATGGGATTTGATGGTCACACTGGGACCGCCAGTAAAAGATACACTTTCAATCACATCGGGGTAAAGGGTTCCTTGCGCCAGGAAGTCGGCGCCACCGATTTCCTTCGCTTTTTCTTCGAACACATCAATGAAAAGACCGCCGATGATTTTGCGTTTCTTTTCAGGATCATCCACGCCCGCAAGTTTACCAAGGAACAGATCTTCCGCATCCACATGGATAAGGTTGATATGATAATGCTCCCGGAACAAGGATACCACCTGATCGGCTTCGTTCGCCCGCATAAGCCCGTGATCCACAAACACGCAAGTCAGCTGATCACCAATTGCTTCATGAAGCAACACCGCGACAACGGAGCTATCAACACCGCCCGAAAGACCACAGATCACTTTACCATCGCCAACCTGTTCGCGCACCTTGGCGATTTCAGTTTCGCGAAAAGACGCCATGGTCCAATCCCCTGCACAACCACAGATTTTTTTGACAAAATTATCAAGAAGCTTGGCACCATCAAGGGTATGCACCACTTCTGGGTGGAACTGGACACCGTAAAATTTCTTTTCTTCATTGGCGATGGCGGCGTAAGGCGCATTGCCGCTGGTGGCGATCACTTCGAACTCGTCCGGAATAGCATCAATCTTGTCACCGTGGCTCATCCATACCTGATGATTACCACCAACATTCCAGAAACCATCAAATAGCGGGCTTTCCTTTTTAATGTCTATGAACGCACGACCGAATTCGCGTTCGTCTGAGGGGGAAACCTTGCCGCCAAGCTGTTCACACATGGTTTGCTCACCGTAACAGATCCCCAAAACCGGCAGCCCCATGGTAAAAACCTGATCCGGAGCACGCGGCGTTTCTATGTCATAAACTGAATTAGGACCGCCGGAGAGGATGATTCCTTTTGGGTCAAACGTCTTAAGTGCATTTTCCGAATTATTAAAGGGAACAATTTCACAATAAACGCCGCTTTCACGGACGCGGCGGGCGATAAGCTGGGTTACCTGGGAGCCAAAATCAATAATTAAAATACGGTCGGTCATATGTCTTTATCAACTCTCTTTCGGGGTTTGGGTTGTTATAGCTTGTTTCTCCAAAATTGCTACAAAAAAACCATCGGTTCCGCGGCTGAACGGGCTAAGCTGCAGGGTGCCTTCCAGCGTTTCAATACCGCGCTTTCGAATGGGGATCAGTTTTGCGTCTTCGTGTGTCTCCAGGAACGCGGAAATCTGCTCTTCATTTTCCCTTCCAAGGATCGAACAGGTCATATAAGCGACCCGACCCCCGGGTTTTACGGCCCGCCAACCTTCTTCAAGCAGGGCCCTTTGAAGCGACACATATTCATTCAGTTTTTCAGCACTCAGCCGCCAGCGGTTTTCAGGATTCCGCCGCCAGGTGCCGGACCCGCTGCAGGGTACATCAAGGATCACCCGATCCATCTTTCCGGCATATTCAGCAAGCTTCTTGCTACGATTTTTATCCGTTAAAACAAAGGATTGGAAGATATGGTGACGGGACCGCTTCGCGCGGACTTTAAGGTCTTTGAGACGACTTTCCACCACATCAAAGGCATAAATCTGGCCTTTATTCTGCATATACCCGGCAGCAGCCAGCGACTTACCACCCGCGCCCGCACACAGGTCCATCACCTGTTGCCCTGGAGCGAGTTGGACAAATTTAACCGCGACCTGCGCCGCTTCATCCTGAATTTCCACAAGGCCGTTACGGTAAATGGGCCAGTCACGGATTTGCTGCTGTTCATCCAAAATAATCGCGCTGTTTGCGTGGACGCCTTTTTGATAACCGATGTTTTTATCGTCGAGATATTCAAATACTTTTTTCGCATCTCTGACAATCCGAAGGGTGAGCGGTGCACGTTGATTGAGCGCATTCATTTCCTGGACAAATTTTTCGCCAAATCTGCTTTTGATATCCCCTTCAAGCCATTTGGGGTAATTAAGTCTGTGATGCTCAAGTTTTTCCGGTTCGATATTTTGAAGGAAGGACCTTTCATCGGCCTTGATCAGCTCCGGTGCATGTTTGTCACCGGTAAAATACTGCAGCGGATCATCATCCGAAAAAGCAAGTTCCGCCATCACCATTTTGCGCGGATCGCCCTCAGCAATATCACTTAAAAATCCCCAGCGTCTGATAATCGCATATAGAACTGATGTGACCCGGCGGCGATCTTTTGAACCCGCGTAGCGACGGACAGAAAAATATTTACGCACCAGCACATCTGCGGATGGTCCATCACTGCGTAAAGAATGGCCCACCTCCGCCGTAAGGTCTATTACGGCGTTTATTCTTGCGGCTGGTAGCATGTGTTTCCCCTAGTTCGACGGGTAGTTTGGTGATTCCCGGGTGATCGTCACATCATGGACATGACTTTCACGTAGCCCTGCGCCGGATATCTTCACAAATTCGGCACGTTCATGGAAATCTTTAATGGTTCTGCTTCCCGTATAACCCATGGCTGCTTTAAGGCCGCCGACAAGCTGATGGATCATATTGCCGGTTGGTCCTTTATAGGGCACCTGTCCTTCAATCCCTTCGGGAACCAATTTAAGGCTGTCTGACACATCTTCCTGGAAGTACCGATCCGCGGATCCTCGTGACATGGCACCAAGGGATCCCATTCCACGGTATGATTTATATGACCGTCCGTGATGAAGGAATACTTCACCAGGTGCGTCTTCGGTACCCGCAAGGAGCGAGCCCACCATACAAGCAGCAGCACCAGCGGCCATGGCCTTGGCGATATCGCCAGAAGTTTTAAGACCGCCATCGGCAATGATACCGACACCAGCTTTATCGGCCTCCTCCACCGCATCCATAATCGCGGTAAGTTGTGGCACACCAACACCAGCAACGATCCGTGTTGTACAAATAGATCCGGGGCCAATGCCCACTTTGACCACATCCGCGCCCGCATCAATCAGCGCCTTGGTACCGTCACCGGTGGCAACATTACCGCCAGAAAGCTGTACATTGGGGTAATTCTTCTTAATTTTGCTGATCTGATCCAGCACACCTTGCGAATGCCCGTGGGCCGTATCAACGACGAGGAAGTCCACACCTGCATCAATCAGTGCTTCTGCTCGCTCATAGCCATCATCACCCACCGAAGTTGCGGCACCTGCACGCAGGCGGCCATCTTCGTCTTTACAGGCATTGGGATTCAGTTTGGATTTTTCAATATCTTTTACGGTCACCAGACCAACACATTTATAATCGTCATCGACAATCAAGATTTTTTCAATGCGGTTTAAATGAAGCAGATGTTTTGCTTCTTCTGTGGTCACATTGGCTTTTGCGGTCACCAGATTATCTGATGTCATCAGCTCACTGACCGGCTGAAGCATGTTGGTGGCAAAACGAACGTCCCGGTTGGTAAGAATCCCCGCAAGCTTGCCGGACCCCCGCTCCACAACCGGAATACCGGAAATTTTCGCGCTGCTCATCAACTCAAACGCTTCATTAAGCGTCTGATCCGGATGAATGGTCAGCGGATCCACCACCATACCGCTTTCAAATTTCTTCACCCGGTGAACTTCGGTGGCTTGTTCTTGAATAGAAAGATTCTTATGAATAATACCCAGTCCCCCCGCCTGTGCCATTGCGATGGCCATATTGGCTTCGGTCACAGTATCCATCGCCGCCGAGATCAGCGGTATATTTAGCATTATGGATTTTGTGAGGGCGGAATTAGACTGTACTTGGCGCGGGAGAATTTCAGAGGCTTTAGGGACCAACAAAACGTCATCAAACGTTAGGGCTTCGCGAATATTCATATTATTTCCTATCCAACAAAGAAAAGTCAAATAACAAGATTCGCACAAAAGGTCAAAGAATAAAGCGCCCTAAGTGTAATTTAAGTGGCAAAAGACGCGCTAGATGGGGTTGATCATATCGCGGTAGCGGTCCGCCATACCTGGATTAACCGGAACACCAATGCCTTCTTCATAAATGCGCACCAAAAGCCGCTGTGCGCCCCTGTGACCTGGAAGCATGGGGATTTCATCTTCCTCGTAAGAAAGTTCGCGGCGCTGTTTTTGTTCTATTTCCAAGAAATTTATGTCCCCCGCCCGCCGTGGTTGGGCTGCCCGGGTCAGCCAGTGAATGGCCCTGTCATAATTTTCAACTTCAAACGCAGCGACCCCCAGCTCATATTGCGCCGCCGCATCTCCTTGTGCAGCCATACAGCTCCTATACTGATCGCGGTCCCCCACAAGGGTCGCGCAATCCGTCTGCATGTAAGCGCAGGAGGATAGGCTCAGGAATGCGAATATGGCGAACAAATATTTGATCATAACAACTCCGTCATACTGGCAAAGGCCAGTGTTTGAATCACATGATAACCTGAGTTATCGATACGCACCATACCAACATTTTAAAACTTATCTTTTGCAGCTTCCCAAACCCTATTCGCCACTTCGTCAACGGTGCCGGCGGCACTGATGACAACGCAGCGGTCGGGATTGTTTTTCGCGATATCAAGGAAACTTTCCCGAAGTTTTCGGTGAAAACCATCGCCCATGCGTTCATAGCGGTCTTCTTTGTCGGAATTTTCCTGTTCGCGGGCATTGGCGCGGTCAAGTTCGTGGCCGTCCAGAATGATGGTCAGATCAGGCCAGAAGTCGTCAGTGCTGACCTTATGCATTTGATAAAGTGCATTTAAATCAACACCCTGACCATATCCCTGGTAAGCAAGTGTTGAATCCGCATAACGGTCCGATATGACCCATTTACCAGCTTCAAGCGCTGGTTTTACGGTTTTTGCAAGATGCTCTGCCCGCGCTGCATTATGAAGCAATGCTTCGGTCATGGGCGACCATTTATCGGTGCTGCCTTTAACAAGCAGCGCACGAATTTCCTCCGCACCGGGGGAGCCGCCAGGCTCCCTGGTGAGGACGGTTTCGATATTTTCTTCTGCTAGTTTTTCAGCGAATTTCTTGACCTGGGTGGATTTACCGACCCCTTCACCACCTTCAAACGTGATGAATTTACCTTTAATCACCTGCGGAGCCCATAAGCATGTAGGTAAAGGCTGCCCTAATGCGGCTCATACCACCAAGCTCACCCACATCAGCCCCAGCCACAAGGGGGTAGGTTTTGGTTTCCATACCATTTGCGGAAAGCTCAAGCGTTGCGATCGGCTGGCCCTGCTCAATGGGTGCGGCGATAGGGCCGTCATAAATCACTTTGGCGGTCATATTGCGGCGCGCCTGCTTGTTCATTGAAATGGTCACGTCTTCTTCCGCCACCAGCGGCACTGTTGGCTGATCACCAAGCCAAACGTCAGCACTATCAATCACTTGTCCGGCTTTAAGCATGTCGTAAATGCCAAAATTGCGGAACCCATAATTAAGGAGCCGTTGCGATTCTCCGACGCGGGCGTTATCGCTGCTCATACCGTTGACCACAAGCACAAGCCTGCGCCCATCCTGCACGGCGGAAGATGCAAGACCATATCCCCCATCATCAGTACGACCGGTTTTTAGCCCGTCCGCGCCTTCCATGCGATACAGAAGCCGATTGCGGTTTGGTTGATTAACACCCGCGTATGAAAACTGACGCTCTTCAAACATCGGGTAATATTCCGGGAATTCGGTCGCAAGCGCCTGCGACAGAATGGCGATGTCACGGGCGGACATATAATGCCCGTCTTCCGGCCAGCCGTTTGTATTCATGAAATTACTGTTGGTAAGACCAAGATTGGCGGCTTCGTCATTCATCATGTTCACAAACACACCCACATCACCGGCGATCGCGAGCGCCAGCTGTGCGCAGGCATCATTACCGCTTTGAACAATAATACCGCGCAGAAGATCGGCGATGGTTACCGTATCCCCGGCGTTTACATACATGGTTGAACCACGGTCCTGGGTACTGGTATTGCGCCACTGCTGCCAGGTCGGGGTATTTTCCACATAAAACTCATCTTCAAGACTTAAGCTGCCCATTTCAAGCTGCTGAAAGGCGATATAAACCGTCATCAGCTTGCTCATGGATGACGGTGTCATCTGATCATCAGCATTTTTTTCGAACAGTATGTCACCGGTTGTAGCTTCGATGAGGATCGCCTGCTCAGCGGGGCTTGAAAGCGTTTGCGCCAGCGCACCACCCATTGAAACAGACGCGGCAATACCGCTTAAGAGTAGAAGACGAAATGATTTTGATAATTTCATTATAAATACCTTGTTTTTAATTCCGCACTCTTAATCAAACACGACTTTGGCGGTATTATGACCTAATTTTAAAACCTGCTCCAGCGCTGCATTGGCCGCTGTAGTGGTAAACATGGGACCGACACGGACCCGGTAAAGCTTGCGACCATCAAGCACAATACTTTCAAGACCGGTATCACCAAGATGGCTTACCGCGGTCATCACGCGGGACGCGCTACCGATCTGGCTATAAGCGCCCACCTGAACATAAATGTCGTCGCCTTGTGGCTGCGCTGGTTGTGGAGTAAGGCTTGCGACCTGGGTCGGGCCTTCCTGCTGAATGGGTGCTAGCTCCTCAAGTGTTTCAACAGCGACAGTTGCCGTCGGCTGCGCTTCCAACGCTGGCGGCTGATCAGAGCGGGCCACCTGAACCGGTGCGTTTGGACCGTCCACGGCTTCAACACGGACACGGGTTGTGCCACGACGTTCAAAACCCAGCAGCTGTGCTCCACGGCGGGATACATCGATGATGCGGTTTCCGACAAACGGCCCGCGATCATTGACACGCAGGATCAGTGAGCGATTATTTTCAAGGTTCGTGACACGCACCCAGCTTGGCATCGGCAGCGTTGTGTGCGCTGCGGTAAGCTTGTTCATGTCGTAGACTTCACCATTGGCAGTGACTTTATTGTGAAAGTCTGCGCCGTACCAGGATGCGATCCCAACCTGATTATAATCAGGATCTTCCTCGGGCGTATACCACCTGCCCGCCACCTGATAGGGTTCACCAACTTTATAGGCACCCTCAGCCGGCGGTGCAGATGTCTGAAGCTGCGGCTCCGGACCACAGGCACTTAACACTGCGGTCATCAGGAATAATGCCAATAATTTTGATAACTTCAATTTTGGTACCTTCATATTCCACGTCACCTATCTTAACTCATCGGCCAGCAAACTTACACCCAGGGCATAAAGATTTGAACAGTTATAGGTCAGAATTGTCCGGAAATTCTGATAGGTCAGATACGCCGGACCATCAAGGCCCATGGGCGTGATTAATGTCGCTTCGATGTTAGTATTCACCACTTTGGGAAGGTCACTACCGTCCAGATTACGAACGCCCATCTCCTGCCATTCATCAAGCGAGTATTTCTTGCTGTGATCCCTGAGCGCGCGGCGGCAGGCCCGTGGTGGGTTTGGCTCATGGGTCAGATCCACAAGCGCCTGCCTTGCAGCCATGTCTTCCGGAAGCTTTACTTCCCGACCCCAGGTTTGGTCCGGTTTCCAGCCATGCACCGCCAGGTAATTTCCAATGGAGCCAAACACATCCGCTTCGTTGGTCCAGATGTCCTTTTTACCGTCCCCGTCCATATCATAGGCATACGCAAAGAAGCTAGATGGCATAAACTGTCCCTGCCCCATGGCCCCCGCCCAGGAGCCAAGCATTTTATCGGGTGTGATGTGACCTTCTTCCAGGATTTTAAGCGCATTCATCAGTTCTTTCCTGAAGAAAGCACTGCGGCGCATGTCATAAGCCAGGGTCATGAGTGATCGAACGACGCTAAAATCCCCGGTGAAAGTGCCATAATTGGTTTCCATACCCCAGATGGAGGCAATGAAACGTTTTTGCACCGCAATATCGCGCGCGGACGGGTTTAACACCTCCGCATATTCCTGCATTTTCGCGCGGCCGTTTCTGATCCGGGTTGGACTTACGCGGCGCTCAAGATACTGCTCGGCAGTTTGGGTAAATTCCGGCTGACGCCGATCAAGCTCAATTACCCGCTCATTTGGCGTATGGCCTTCGAATGCCGCATCAAGGGTTGCTTGTGAAATGCCCTCCTCAAGTGCTTCCGTCTTAAGTTCCGCAAGCCAGTCTTCGAAGGCCACCGGATTATCTTCAACCTGCCTTTGCGCGTGCACGGTCCAAAATGACGCTGTGAAAAGACTAAAAACAAGAGTAATAAAAAACGCTCTGATCACTGATCTGCCCTTATAATTTCGCATGTATGTTATGATTATTTTATGGTTATATTATATAGTTTATAAATCTTGGCGATTCAAAGGCAAATAGCAATTTTTCCAAAATTATTTTTTATTTGAAAAATAAGCATTCTCTCCTTGACCTACTCCGACCTATCCGGTAAATCCTCTTGTCACGCACAACACGCGGCAACTTTTAAGGAGAGGTGGCAGAGCGGTTGAATGCACTGGTCTTGAAAACCAGCAAGGGTGCAAGCCCTTCGTGGGTTCGAATCCCACCCTCTCCGCCATAAAACAAGCAGGGCTTTTAGTCCTGCTTTTTTTATTCGGAAACGGGTGCGGTGAAAGGACCCATGGTTCGGTGACGAAACTTTGTTTCGGAACGATGCGAAACGAAGTGCAGCGGTCCCGAAGGGATGAGGGCAAGGCCCGAGCGATCCCACTTATCGAAGACATTAAAAAAGGCTCCTATTCGAGGGCCTTATCTAGTTTAAAAAGAGCCTATTCTATAACAGACAGTTGACATCCTTGCACGTATCGTCACTATCAAAATAGCGACATTGAGCGAGGGTGGAATTTGAGCATAGAAAAAAACACGGTCATGGGGATTGATCTTGGCACACAAAGTGTCAAGGTGATCATTTATTGCCCCCGTAAAAGGCAGGTGCTTGCCGCTCATAGCCAACCTCTGGAGCTGATTTCAAAAGAGGACGGCTCCATGGAGCAACAGGCAAGCTGGTGGGTGGATGCCTTTAAAAAATGTATCAGCGCCTTTGATCAGGAGCTCAAAAAAACGCTCGTGGCCATTGGCGTTTCCGGGCAGCAGCATGGCTTTGTGCCGGTGAGCAAAAATGGTGCTGTACTGGCACCGGTAAAGCTGTGGTGCGACACCTCAACCACCGCTGAATGCGAAGAAATCATGGACGCCCTGGGCGGTGCGGACAAATGTATCGAAATTGCGGGAAATCCCATCGCTGTTGGCTATACCGCTTCCAAAATCCGCTGGGTAAAAAAGAGCAATCCGGAGGCCTACACCCGCATGACTTCGATCATGCTGCCTCATGATTACTTGAACTTTTACCTCACCGGTAATCGAACCATGGAATGTGGTGATGCATCAGGGACCGGACTGCTTAACGTGAGGACCCGTAAATGGAGCAAGCGTGTGATCGCCGCCGTGGACGAGGAGCGTGATCTGAGCAGCTGCCTGCCTGATCTGATAGAAGCCGACGATATCGCTGGTGTGATCAGGCGCGAAGTGGCGAAGGAACTGGACCTTCCCACAGATATTATTATCTCCGCAGGGGGTGGCGATAATATGATGGCGGCCATCGGCACCGGCAATGTGGAAAGCGGGCAGCTCACTGCCAGTCTTGGCACATCAGGCACGCTCTTTGCCTATAGTGACAAACCCGCCATCGATCCAAACGGTGAACTCGCGGCTTTTTGTTCGTCAACCGGGGGATGGCTACCGCTGCTGTGCACCATGAACTGCACGGTTGCCACCGAACAAATGCGGGATCTCCTGGAAGTGGATCTGGAAAAAATGGAAAAACTCGCGTCCTTTATCCCGCCTGGGGCGGATGGGGTGATTACGGTGCCCTTCTTTAATGGGGAGCGGACACCGA
>JANQJN010000042.1 GCA_028281625.1 Emcibacteraceae bacterium
TGATCCATACTTCTACTTCAAGATATGACGCGGAGCGCTACGGTTTCGCCCCGCGTGGAAGCCCCCGCCATTCAGACGTAATGATTGTTGCTGGAACACTGACCAACAAGATGGCGCCTGCTATGCGGAAAGTGTACGACCAGATGGCTGAACCACGTTATGTGATTTCCATGGGGTCTTGTGCAAATGGTGGTGGCTATTATCACTATTCTTATTCTGTCGTTCGTGGCTGTGATCGGATTGTACCCATCGATATCTATGTGCCAGGGTGTCCTCCTACAGCGGAAGCATTGCTGTATGGAATTCTTCAGCTTCAGAAGAAAATCCGCCGTACATCCACATTTGAGCGCTAGGAGAAATATTGATGAGTTCCGATGAAGCCTTAAAGGGTCTTGGCGAGCATATAAAAAATAAATGTGGCGACAGCATCATTGATACAAAAGTTGCGTTTAGTGAGCTGACCGTTACGATTAAGCGAGAACAGGTTGTAAATGTGCTGACATTCTTGCGGGACGACGCTGCTTGCAAATTCGTCCAGCTTACTGATGTTTGTGGTGTCGATTATCCAGAGCGTGTGGAGCGCTTTGAAGTGGTCTACCATCTTCTTAGTATGCATCATAATCAACGCATAAGGGTCAAGCTTTCAACGGACGCTGAAACAACGGTTCCCTCTGTCACTGGCGTATATCCATCTGCAAACTGGTACGAACGGGAGACTTGGGATCTTTATGGTGTTATGTTTGATGGACACCCCGACCTTCGTCGACTTCTTAGTGATTATGGCTTTCAGGGTCATCCGCTTCGAAAAGATTTCCCGCTTACAGGTTATGTGGAGGTGCGTTATTCGGAAGAAGAAAAGCGCGTTGTCTATGAACCTGTAAAACTAACCCAGGAATATCGTTCGTTTGATTTTATGTCACCATGGGAAGGTGCCAAATATATTCTGCCCGGAGATGAGAAAGCTGAAGAAGAAGGTGGGGAGAGTAAATAATGGCTGAAGTCGATATTAAGAACTTTAACGTTAACTTTGGCCCTCAGCATCCGGCGGCCCATGGTGTGCTTCGTCTTATTCTTGAGCTAGACGGTGAAGTGGTTGAGCGTGCGGATCCGCATGTTGGTCTGCTGCATCGCGGTACAGAAAAACTGATTGAGCATAAAACATACCTGCAAGCAATTCCTTACTTTGATCGTCTCGATTATGTTGCGCCAATGAACCAGGAGCATGCCTTCTGCCTTGCCATTGAAAAGCTGATGGAGATTGAAGTTCCAAAGCGTGGTCAATATATCCGCGTGCTGTTCAGTGAAATTGGCCGTATTCTAAACCATCTTATGAATGTCTGCTCACACGCCACCGACGTTGGCGCAATGACGTTAACGCTTTGGGGATTTGAGCAACGTGAAATTCTAATGGAATTTTATGAGGCGGTGTGCGGCGCGCGTCTTCACGCAAATTACTTCCGCCCTGGTGGTGTTCATCAGGATATGCCTGCCGGCCTTGATAAAAGAATTCTTGAATTTTGCGACACGTTCCCAAAAGTGCTTAATGACATGGAAACGCTGATCATTGAAAACAGGATTTTCAAACAGCGTAATGTGGACATTGGTAAAGTGTCCAAGGAAGAAGCATTTGCACTTGGTTGTACTGGTGCGATGATTCGCGGTAGTGACATACCATGGGATCTTCGCCGTGCTGAACCTTATGAAGTCTACAACGAACTTGATTTTGACGTGATCGTTGGAAAGAACGGCGACTGTTACGACCGATATGTTCTTCGTATGGAAGAAATGTACCAGTCCGTTAAGATCATGCGTCAATGTATTGAAAAAATGCCGGATGGGCCAGTGGCAGCAATTGACCGTAAAGTAACACCGCCACCCCGCGCA
The DNA here is from genome assembly GCA_028281625.1 of Emcibacteraceae bacterium. Taxonomy (GTDB): domain Bacteria; phylum Pseudomonadota; class Alphaproteobacteria; order Sphingomonadales; family Emcibacteraceae; genus Pseudemcibacter. The sequence goes on from JANQJN010000042.1 coordinate 1,885, forward strand.
GAAATTAAAACATCTATGGAAGCACTCATTCACCATTTCAAACTTTATACTGAAGGCTTCAAGGTGCCGGAAGGTGAAGTGTATGTTGCGGTGGAAGCACCAAAAGGTGAGTTTGGTGTATACCTCGTTTCGGACGGAACAAATAGACCGTATCGCTGCCACATCCGTGCGCCAGGTTATGCTCACCTGAGCTCCATGGGCCATGTGGCCAAGGGCTATATGCTTGCGGATATTCCAGCGATGATTGGCTCATTTGATATTGTATTCGGAGAAATTGACCGATGAGTATGAATGTAAAAGATACGGATAGTTTCGAGTTTACCCCGGAAAATCTGGAGTGGACCAAAACCCAATTCGCCAAATATCCGGAGAACCGCAAGGAAAGCTGTGTAATGCCTTTCCTGCACCGCGCTCAGGAGCAAAATAACGGTTGGGTTAGTGTTCCGGTGATGGAATATATCGCCGACATGCTTGATATGCCCTATATCCGCGTGCATGAAGTGGCGACCTTCTATTCCATGTATAACCTGAAGCCGGTTGGTAAGCATGTGATTGAAGTCTGCACCACAACACCTTGTTGGCTGCGTGGTTCCGATGATGTGGTTCGCGCCTGTCAGGAAGAATTGGGCATCGGATTTGGGGAGACTACCGAAGATGGTGAGTACACCCTTCTTGAAGTCGAATGTGCTGGCGCCTGCGTGAACGCGCCCGTTATCGCTTACAAAGAAGAATATTACGAAGACCTGAGTGAAGACAGCACCCGCGCCTTCATCAAGGAAATCAAAGCAGGCAAAACGCCAGCACCGGGACCGCAGAACGGGCGCTTTAAATCCTGTCCAATTGGTGGTCCGACAACACTGAAAGATAGGGCCCCTGCTGGTGCCGAGTTTGGGGGTGGTGAATAATGCTTGCCGATAAAGACAGAATTTTTACCAACCTCTACGGATTTGAAAGCCCGTATCTTGAAGCCGCCAAAAAGCGTGGCGACTGGGACGGGACAAAAGACATTATGGCCCGCGGCCAGGATGCAATCATCGAAGAAATGAAGGAGAGTGGCCTGCGTGGTCGCGGTGGGGCGGGTTTCCCGACCGGCCTTAAATGGTCCTTTATGCCAAAGGAATCAGATGGTCGCCCAAGCTACCTTGTGGTCAATGCCGATGAAGGGGAACCAGGTACCTGCAAGGACCGTGAAATTATGCGCCACGATCCTCATAAACTTATCGAGGGTTGTCTGATTGCCGGTTTCGCCATGCGTGCCATCGCCGCTTATATTTATATCCGCGGTGAATTTGTTCATGAAGCGCTTGTGCTTGAGCGGGCTATCGAAGAAGCACGTGAAGCAGGGCTCCTCGGGAAAGATGCTTGTGGTAGCGGTTATGAATTTGATGTTTTTGTTCACCGGGGCGCTGGCGCCTATATCTGCGGTGAGGAAACAGCACTTATTGAAAGCCTTGAAGGCAAGAAAGGCCAACCGCGCCTTAAGCCACCATTCCCAGCCAACGTAGGCGTATTTGGTTGTCCGACAACGGTGAATAATGTGGAATCCATCGCTGTGGTTCCTGAAATCCTACGTCGCGGTGGATCATGGTTCGCGGGTCTTGGCCGCGAAAATAATACGGGAACCAAGCTTTTCTGTATTTCCGGTCATGTGAACAAACCGTGCAACGTAGAAGAAGAAATGGGTATTCCACTGAAGGAGCTTATCGAAAAGCATGCGGGTGGCGTTCGTGGTGGTTGGGATAACTTGCTCGCGGTAATTCCGGGTGGATCATCGGTTCACCTGATCCCGAAATCGGTGTGTGATGACGTTCTCATGGATTTTGACAGTCTTCGCGCTGAAGGAACCGGCCTTGGCACAGCGGCGGTGATCGTGATGGATAAATCAACCGATATTGTGCGTGCGATTACCAGGCTGTCGGCTTTTTATAAGCACGAGAGCTGCGGCCAGTGCACACCCTGCCGTGAAGGCACTGGCTGGATGTGGCGGGTGATGGAGCGACTTTGCACCGGTGAAGCTGAAATTGAAGAAATTGACATGTTGCTTGAAGTAACAAAGCAGATCGAAGGTCACACTATTTGTGCCCTTGGTGATGCGGCTGCATGGCCAATTCAGGGACTAATGCGTCACTTCCGTCCGGAAGTGGAACGTCGCATCCTTGAATATAAGAAAAACAATGCAGCGTAGGAGATAAAGAATATGCCAACGCTTACAGTAGACGGAGTTGAAGTAGAAGTAGAACCAGGGACAACTGTTTTGCAGGCGTGCGAACAGGCTGGTGTGGAAATTCCGCGCTTTTGTTATCATGAGCGGCTCTCTATCGCCGGTAACTGCCGTATGTGTCTTGTGGAAGTGACACCTGGACCACCAAAACCGGCAGCAAGCTGCGCGCTTCCTGCCGGTGACGGCATGGAAGTGAGAACCAACACGGAAAAAGTGAAACAATACCGTGAAGGTGTGATGGAATTTCTCCTTATTAATCATCCACTTGACTGCCCAATTTGTGACCAGGGCGGCGAATGTGATCTTCAGGATCAGTCCATGGCCTATGGTGAGGGTGCGAGCCGCTACAATGAAAAGCGTCGTATCGTTAAAGAAAAATATATGGGACCACTGATCCGTACGATCATGACCCGCTGTATTCACTGCACGCGCTGCGTACGTTTCGCCGATGAAATTGCCGGTGTGCCGTCCCTTGGTGCCATTGGACGCGGTGAGAATATGCAGATCACCACTTATAATGAGCAGGCCTTCGCGTCCGAAATGGCTGGTAACGTGGTTGATCTTTGCCCGGTGGGCGCACTAACTTCCAAACCTTACACATTTAAGGCCCGTCCCTGGGAGCTTAAAAACACTGAAACCATCGATGTTCATGATGCGCTAGGTTCGAACGTGCGGATCGACAGCCGCGGTAAGGCAGTAATGCGCGCACTTCCACGTATCCACGAAGAAGTGAACGAAGAATGGATTTCTGATAAAACCCGCCATGCGGTGGACGGCCTCGCGAAAAACAGGCTTGATCGCCCATATATTAAGAAGGACGGTAAACTTCAGGAAGCAACATGGGAAGAAGCCTTTGGTGCAATTGCAGCTATCCTTCAAGGGGTCGATGGAAGTCAAATCGCTGGTATTGTCGGTGACCTTGCCGATGCGGAAAGCATGTACGCTATGAAATTACTGATTTCGTCTCTTGGCGGATCAGTGGAATGTCGTCAGGACGGATCAAAAATGGGTGCCAAGCATCGCGCCGGTTATTTGTTTAACTCTGGTGTTGCGGGAATTGATGAAGCGGATGCAATTCTTCTTGTGGGGTCTAACCCGCGCCATGAAAGCCCGGTTCTAAACGCACGAATTCGCCAGCGCTGGCTCACGCGGGAATGTCCAGTGGCAAATGTTGGTCCGGATGTGGACCTAAGCTATAAGGTGCAGCAGCTTGGTGACAGTGCTGCAGTGCTTGAGAATATTCTTGACGGCAACAATGACTTTGCAGACGTGCTGAGTAAAGCCGAAAAACCGATGATCATTTTGGGGCAGGGCGCTCTCAATCGTGATGACAGCCTTGCGATTATTAAACTCGCTCATGACATATGCGAAAAATATGGCGGTTCGGGTGACTGGAATGGCTTTAACGTACTTCATACAGCTGCAAGCCGTGTGGCTGCGCTCGATATGGGGCTCGTCACCGATGGTGGTATCGATGGTATTCTGGACGGTGCAGAAAAAGGCGACATTAAAGTGGTCTACAACCTTGGCGCTGATGAGCTGGATACGGCTAGGCTCGAAAAAGCATTTGTAATTTATCAAGGAAGCCACGGTGACGAAGGTGTCAGGCATGCAGATGTGATCTTGCCGGGCGTTGCTTATACTGAAAAACCAGGTACTTACCTGAATACAGAGGGCCGGGTTCAAGTTGCGCAACGGGCGATTTTTGGCCCTGGCGAAGCGCGCGAAGACTGGACAATTTTCCGTGCGCTTTCCGAAGTGCTCGGCAAAACTCTTGAATTTGATAACATCGCACAACTGCGCAGCAAAATGCATGCGGATTATCCGCAATTTGCAACGGTTGACGCTAAACCAAATGAACCGTGGGCAGAGTTTGGTGTGGCGGGAAATGTTTCAAATGATGGCTTTACGCACACTATTACAGATTTTTGGGGAAGCAACCCCATCGCACGATCGTCCGAAACCATGGATGAGTGCCGTGCAGCCATGAATGGCGATAACCAGACTGAGGGAGCAACAGGAACCGATGGGTAAATATCTCGATATATTTGTTGGCTGGTTTGGTTATCAGCTGGAGCCTTGGGCGCTACTGACCTTCGGAACCATTGCCAATATTTTGGTTGTGGTGTTGCCGGTTTTGATCGCTGTCGCCATGATCGTCTGGGTTGACCGTAAGGTCTGGGCGGCCATTCACCTTAGAAAAGGCCCTAACATAGTGGGCCCGTTTGGTTTGCTGCAATCTTTTGCTGATGGCTTAAAAGTGTTCTTGAAAGAAACCATCATTCCAGCGGGCGCGAATAAGTTTCTGTTCCTTCTAGCGCCAGCACTCAGCCTGATTTTTGGACTTGTTGGCTGGGCGGTTATTCCGTTTGGTGAAGGCATGGTGATTTCTGATCTAAATGTTGGAATTCTTTACCTTTTTGCGGTTTCATCATTGGCTGTATACAGCGTGATTATCTCTGGCTGGGCGTCAAATTCACGGTATGCTTTCCTTGGTGCCATGCGCAGTGCCGCGCAAATGGTTTCCTACGAAGTTTCAATCGGTTTTGTACTTGTCTGCGTGCTGATGTGTGCGGGGTCACTTAACCTTACTGAAGTTGTGCTGGCGCAGAAAAACGTCTGGTTTGGTTTAAATGGTTATGCCTTCACGGGTCTGCTTCCTATGTTTGTGATTTTCTTTATTTCGGCACTCGCTGAAACAAACAGAACACCATTTGACCTTCCGGAAGCGGAAGAAGAACTGGTTGCCGGTTTTCAGATTGAATATTCATCCATGGCCATGGCGCTCTTTTACCTTGGTGAATATGCGATCATTATCATGATGTGCGGCTTAATGAGCATCCTGTTCTTTGGCGGTTGGTTGCCACCAGTGGATTGGGAACCGCTTTACGCAATACCGGGGATTATATGGCTCTTTATCAAAATGGGTTTCTTCTTCTTCTGTTTTGCATGGGTCAAAATGACGGTACCGCGCTACCGTTATGATCAGCTTATGCGTCTTGGATGGAAAGTATTCCTGCCAGTGAGCCTGGTATGGGTTGTCTTAACGTCGGGTTATCTCGTCTTTTTTGGAAAACTAGCGGGGTAGGAGAAAGAATATGGCATTTTTAGATCACGCAGCACGCACGGTTTTCCTCACTGAAATCATGAGGGGGATGGCAATGACCCTGAAATATTTCTTCAAGAAGAAAGTGACGCTGAATTATCCGCACGAGAAGGGACCACTTAGTCCTCGTTTTAGAGGTGAACATGCGCTCCGACGCTATGAAAATGGTGAAGAACGCTGCATCGCTTGTAAACTTTGTGAGGCGATCTGTCCAGCGCAGGCCATTACAATTGAAGCGGATATTCGCGAAGACGGTACACGCCGCACAACAAGATATGACATCGACATGACCAAATGTATTTATTGCGGTTTTTGTCAGGAGGCCTGTCCGGTGGATGCCATTGTCGAAGGTCCAAATTTTGAATATTCAACCGAAACAAGGGAAGAGCTTTTATACGACAAAGAAAAGCTTCTTGATAACGGGGATCGTTGGGAACGTCAGCTCGCGCTTAATATTGAGCTCGACGCGCCGTATCGATAAGGGAAAAAGGAAATGGTAGCAGCGATAACCTTTTATATATTTGCCACCATCCTGGTCACATCGGCGATCATGGTGGTTTTCAGTAAGAACCCGGTCCATTCCGTGCTGTTCCTGATCCTGGCATTCTTTAATGCCGCAGGGCTTTTTGTTCTGCTGGGCGCAGAGTTCGTCGCGATGATCCTGGTGATCGTCTATGTTGGGGCCGTAGCGGTGATGTTCCTGTTCGTTGTGATGATGCTGGACATTAATTTCGCGGAACTTCGAAAAGGCTTGATGGACTATCTTTGGATCGGTTTGCTGATCGGCTTCATTCTACTGTTTGAAATGGTCGTGATTGTTGGTGGCTGGAGCATGACAGACGGTATCGCCACAACCATTACCGCGGCAACGCCACCAGTAAATGAAATAACGAATACTGACGCCATTGGACGCATTTTATATACGGACAATATATTCCTGTTCCAGCTGGCGGGGCTCATCCTGCTGGTGGCGATGATTGGCGCGATTGTGCTGACCCACAGGAAGCGTGAAGGTGTTAAAAAACAAAACATTAATGACCAGGTTAAACGTCGCCGTGAAGATGCATATGAAGCGATTGACGTCAAGCCGGGGTCTGGAATTTAAGGGGAAGAGACAATGGAAATTGGAATTGAACATTACCTTACTGTCGCAGCCATGCTCTTTACGCTGGGTGTATTTGGTATCTTCCTCAACAGAAAGAATGTGATTACCATCCTTCTTTCGATCGAACTTATTTTGCTTTCGGTAAATATCAACCTTGTCGCCTTCTCATCCTATATGGGTGATCTTGTCGGGCAAGTCTTTACCATGCTGATTTTAACTGTTGCAGCCGCCGAGGCCTCAATCGGGCTGGCCATTCTTGTGGTCTACTTCCGAAATCGTGGATCGATCGCGGTTGAAGACATTCATCTGATGAAGGGATAACAATAATATGTATCAGACTATTGTCTTCTTACCCTTACTCGCCGCTCTGATTGCCGGGCTATTCGGTCGTCAGATTGGTGACAGAGGAGCGCAGGTTGTAACATGCGGTGCACTTATTGTTTCCGCGGTGCTGTCCTGGGTGGCTTTTTTCCAGGTGGCTCTTGCGCCGGGTGATCATTCTACGCACGTGCAAGTGCTTAGTTGGATAGTCTCCGGTGATTTTAATGTGAACTGGGCGTTTCAGATTGATACGCTGACCGCTGTGATGCTGGTTGTGGTAAATACTGTGAGCTGCCTTGTGCATATTTATAGTGTTGGTTATATGAGCCATGATCCGCATATTCCGCGATTTATGGCGTATTTGTCGCTCTTTACCTTTGCCATGCTTATGCTGGTGACTTCTGATAACTTTGTACAAATGTTCTTCGGCTGGGAAGGTGTGGGTCTGGCATCTTACCTTCTGATTGGTTTCTGGTTCAAGAAACCATCCGCCAATGCTGCGGCGATCAAAGCATTTGTGGTAAACCGCGTTGGTGACTTTGGCTTTGCGCTTGGTATTTTTGCGATTTTTATGACTTTCGGTAGTGCTGATTTTGATGTGGTCTTTTCAAATGTATCCAACTACACCGATCACACCATCAACTTCCTGGGAATGGAACTTGATCTGCTGACAACGATTTGTCTGCTACTGTTTATTGGTGCCATGGGGAAATCCGCTCAATTAGGTCTACATACCTGGCTACCTGATGCGATGGAAGGCCCGACGCCTGTATCGGCGCTTATCCACGCGGCGACCATGGTGACCGCTGGCGTGTTTATGGTGGCACGTTGTTCACCGTTATTTGAATATGCACCGGGTGCGCTTGACGTTGTTTGCATCATTGGTGCATCAACCGCTTTCTTCGCGGCGACCGTTGGCATGTCACAGTTTGATATTAAGCGTGTGATTGCTTACTCCACCTGTTCGCAGCTGGGTTATATGTTCTTCGCCCTGGGTGTTGGTGCGTATGGTGCGGCGATATTTCATCTCTTTACCCATGCGTTCTTTAAAGCGCTGTTGTTCCTGGGCTCTGGTTCCGTGATCCACGCAAGCTCCGACGAGCAAGACATGCGCAACATGGGCGGCTTACGGACCAAAATACCGGTCACTTTCTGGATGATGACCATTGGAACCATTGCGCTCACCGGTTTCCCATTTACCGCTGGATATTATTCGAAAGATATGATCATCGAAGCGGCCTTTGCCGCCGGAACGTCTGTTGGTAACTATGCCTTCGTGCTTGGTGTACTGGCGGCGCTGATGACCAGTTTCTATTCATGGCGTCTGGTGTTCATGACTTTCTTCGGTGAAAGCCGCGCCAGCAAGGAAGTGCAGGACCATGTTCATGAAAGCCCGCAGGTAATGCTGATCCCGCTTTATATTTTGGCGGTGGGCGCACTTGCCGCTGGCTTCCTGTTCAGCAATAATTTCATTTATGAAGCCGGATACGAAGATTTCTGGGCCGGTTCACTATTCCTCATTGGTGACAATATTATGTATGCAGCAAAACTTGTGCCGGCAGCCGTTGTGTTCTCGCCGCTTGTCGCAATGATCCTTGGGTTTGCGGGGGCCTGGTATTGCTACATTTACCGTCCCGAAACACCTACCAAATTCGCAAGATCATTTAAGTTTGCTTATAACATCAGTTTCAACAAATGGTACTTCGATGAAATTTACGATTTCCTATTTGTAAAGCCAGCGATGGCTCTGGGGCAAATTTTCTGGAAAAAAGGTGATGAAGGCACCATCGACCGCTACGGTCCTGATGGTGTATCCGCCGCTGTAGTGCGAATGGCGGAACGGTTTAAGCAGTTACAAACTGGCTACTTATACCATTACGCCTTTGCGATGCTCATTGGACTTTCAGCTTTTGTCAGCTGGTTCGTGATGGGAGGTCAGTAAGATGGAAAACTTTCCTCTATTATCCGCAATAACATTCCTACCGCTCCTGGGTGTTCTAATCATACTAAGCATCAAGGGCGAAGAAGAAATTGTAGCGCGCAATGCAAAAAATGCGGCGCTGCTGACCACGATTGCAACTTTCCTGTTTTCCATGGTGCTTTGGTTTAGCTTTGATCAAACCACGTCAGACTTCCAATTTGTAAAGGAAGCCGAATGGCTTGGCGGTGGTATTAGCTACAAAATGGGTGTGGACGGTATTTCCGTTCTATTCGTTCTGCTTACCACGTTCATCATGCCGCTTTGTATCCTGTGTGGATGGGATACCATCAAGGTGCGCGTGAAGGAATATATGATTGCTTTCCTATTACTTGAAACCTTTATGCTCGGTGTGTTCTGTACCCTCGATATGGTGATGTTCTATGTCTTCTTCGAAGCGGGGCTCATACCAATGTTCCTGATTATCGGGGTGTGGGGTGGCAATAACCGTGTGTATGCGGCATACAAGCTATTCCTGTATACCCTTCTGGGTTCCGTGCTTATGTTGGTGGCCATGCTTTATATGTACGGGGAAGCGGGCACAACCGATATCGAAGAGCTGATGGCTTATGGGTTTGATCCGAAAGCTCAGATCTGGCTGTTCCTGGCATTCTTTGCTTCCTTTGCCGTTAAAGTGCCGATGTGGCCAGTCCATACCTGGCTGCCGGACGCGCACGTGCAAGCGCCGACAGCGGGATCTGTGATTCTGGCGGGTATCCTCCTGAAAATGGGTGGGTACGGTTTCCTTCGTTTCTCACTTCCCATGTTCCCTGTCGCGTCTGAAGAACTGGCATGGCTGATTTACCTCTTGAGCTGTATCGCGATTGTGTATACGTCGCTTGTGGCCTTGCGCCAGACAGATATGAAGAAGCTCATCGCTTACTCGTCGGTCGCCCATATGGGTTTTGTGACCATCGGTATTTTTGCATTCAACGTACAGGGCATCGAAGGATCGATCGTCGTGATGCTGGCGCACGGCTTTGTGGCTTCTGCATTGTTCCTTTGTGTGGGGGTTGTCTATGACAGGCTCCATACTCGGGATATAGATCGCTACGGCGGCCTGGTTCACAACATGCCGAAATATGCGCTTGTATTTATGTTCTTTACCATGGCGTCGGTAGGGCTTCCGGGCACTGCAAACTTCGTTGGTGAAGTACTTGTACTGGTGGGTATCTTTAAGGTAAGCACCTGGACCACTTTCTTCGCGCTCACCGGTGTGATCCTGGGGGCGGCATATATGCTGTACCTCTATCGCAGGGTGGTATTTGGCGAACTTACCAAAGATGATGTTAAAGCCATGCTCGATATGGATAAGCGGGAAATACTCGTATTTGCACCGCTCATTATTTTGACGCTCTGGATGGGTGTTTATCCATCTACCTTCATGGATTTCATTCATGTGTCAGTCGATAATCTTGTCACCCAGCATGAGGCCGCCATGGCCACCTACCATGCTGCAACTGAAACGCTTGCCCAAGCAGCTGGAAATTAGGAGATAAATGATGAACGATATATTCCCTAATCTTGCAATTGCTTACGGTGAAATTTTTCTCGCGATCGCCGCAATGGCACTCTTGATGGTTGGTGTTTTCAAGAAAAACAGTGTGAATCTTGTAAGCTGGCTATCTGTGGCGTCGATTACGGTGGCATTGTTCCTGACAGTCGTGTCAGTGAATGGCACGGCCTTTACGTTTAATAATATGTTTGTTGCTGATAGCTTCACCAACTTTATGAAAATACTGGTCCTTGTGGCGGCAGCGCTCGCAGTGATCATGAGCCGCGAATTTTTCCGGGAAGAAGGCGATGACCGTTTTGAATTTCCGGTACTGATGGTGCTTGCGACCCTGGGCATGATGGTGATGGTAAGTGCCAACGACCTGATGACACTTTATATGGGTATTGAACTTCAAAGCCTTGCACTTTATGTGCTTGCGGCCTTTAAGCGGGACAGCGAAAGATCCACAGAAGCGGGTCTTAAGTATTTTGTGCTAGGGGCGCTATCCTCAGGTATTCTTCTTTACGGTTGTTCACTGGTCTATGGCTTTATCGGTAGCACCAACTTCAATTCAATTGCAACGGCGATCTCCGGTATGGATGGATCGGCAGCCCCTATTGGCGCCATCATCGGGCTTGTGTTTGTGCTGGCGGGTCTGGCATTTAAAGTATCCGCAGTACCGTTTCATATGTGGACACCGGATGTTTACGAAGGTTCACAAACACCGGTAACGGCGTTTTTCTCAGTCGCACCGAAGGTGGCAGCGCTGGCGCTTCTTGCTCGCACGCTATATGTGCCGTTTGGCGACATGAGCGCCTCCTGGGGACAAGTTGTGATCTTCATGGCGATCGCTTCGATGGTTCTTGGCTCTTTCGCCGCGATCATGCAAACCAACATCAAACGCCTGATGGCTTATAGCTCCATCGGACATGTGGGCTTTGCGCTTCTGGGTATTATTGCTGGTAATGCAGTTGGCCTTCGTGGTGTGATGATCTATATGGCAATTTACCTTCTGATGAATGTGGGTATGTTTGTTTGCATCATGTCCATGCGCCGTAAAGAAGAGGGCATGGTCGAAGATATTGGTGAGCTATCGGGCCTCGCTCGTAATCATCCGGCAATGGCGCTGGCAATCAGTATCTTCATGTTCTCTCTTGCGGGTGTACCTCCATTGGCTGGTTTCTTTGCGAAATGGTATGTGATTGTACCTATCGTAACAGAGGGTTATTACACGCTTGCGACCATAGCAGTACTTTCCAGTGTGGTTGGTGCTTACTATTACATACGCATTGTTAAAATCATGTATTTTGACGAGCCAGCGGAAGAATTCGTCGCCCAGAAATCTTTCCCTATGAAAGTGATCGCTATCGCAGCGGCCTTCCTGGTGGTTGTCTTTGTGGTGCCGCAGGTTTCCACGCCGGTGCTTGATGGTGCAGCCAACGCAGCGCAGGCGCTTAGTCAAGAATAGCGAATATGGACAAAACTGACTTAAACAAATTGCCTGATGGTTTCGATCATCAGGCTTTTTTATCGATCGACAGCACCAATAAGGAAGCGATTAGGAAGTTGGAGCAGGGGGATGCCTCTGGCCTCTGGATTACGTCTTCTGAACAAACACTTGGTCGGGGGCGCTCCGGGCGCGACTGGGTTTCAAAACCAGGCAATTTATATTGCTCCCTCATCCAAAAGGTGGGTGATGATATCCAAAAATCCGCGCAGCTTAGCTTTGTGGCATCCTTGGCTGTTCGCGATACGATATGCGAGTTTGTTGAAAGCGATCTGGTCAAATGTAAATGGCCCAATGATATTCTGATTTCCGGCAAAAAGATCAGTGGTATTTTGCTGGAAAGTTATCAGGACAAACAAGGCTGGAACTATATGATTATCGGGATCGGTATTAACGTGGCCCATCATCCCGATAAGATGCTCTATGACGCCACCCACATAAACGAGCAGGTTGAACATATTTTCAGCCATGTTGACGTGTTTTTTATCCTTACTCACAAAATGTCCAAACGGATTGGCGGTTGGCAAAAAAATGGCTTTGATCATATTCGATCATGTTGGCTTGATCATGCATCTGCTCTTGGCGAAAGGATATCAGTACGCTTGCCTAATGAGCAATTCGAAGGGCGTTTTGTTGACCTGGATGCCAGTGGCGCGCTAATGTTGGACATGGACGGTGAAATAAAACATATTCATTCAGGCGATGTCTTTTTCGCGGAATAGGAAATAATAAATGCTACTTGCCATTGATGCTGGAAACACCAATATTGTATTTGCCCTTCATGATGAAAATAAAATCATCCATAAATGGCGGATCTCTAGCGCCGATAGTCGTACAGCTGACGAATATATGGTTTGGCTGTCTCAGCTTCTAAATTTCGAAAATCTGGATGCATCTGTGATTAATGGCGCGATCATTGCGACTGTGGTACCGCAAACTTTATTTCCGCTCCAGCTGCTTTGTCGTCGTTACTTCAAATGCGAAGCGCTTGTGGTGGGAAGCGAAAATGTTAGTTTAAATGTAAACGTGAAACTTCCAAATCCTGCTGAAGTGGGCGCAGACCGGCTCGTTAATGCCGTCGCCGCTCATAAACGGTATGGTGGCCCTATGGTGATTATTGATTTTGGCACCGCGACCACGTTTGACGTGATCGATGATAAGGGCGATTATCATGGCGGCGTTATTGCGCCAGGAGTTAATTTATCGGTTGAAGCGCTCAGTATGGCAGCGGCGAAGCTTCCCCGTGTCGCCGTTGAAAAACCAGAAAATGTGATTGGGAACAGCACCATATCGGCAATCCAATCGGGTATTTTTTATGGCTATCTTTCCATGGTCGAAGGGATGGTCGAACGGATCACCAAAGAATATGGCGGCCCAATGAAGGTGTTGGCGACGGGCGGACTCGCACCGCTATTCAACGAGGCATCCGCCATCATCGAATATGTAGATCAGGAACTTACCACTTACGGCCTTTTTGAAATTTACACGGCCAATACCGAAAAATAAGTATGGGCGAGGATTTTAAACAGCTTCTTTTTTTACCGCTCGGTGGTTCCGGCGAAATAGGAATGAACCTCAATCTTTATTCCTATGACAATCAATGGATTATGGTCGATTGCGGTATCAGTTTTGCTGATGATTACCTGCCCGGCATTGATCTCATTATGCCCAACGTGGATTTTATAGACAACATTCGAGATGATCTTCATTGTTTGATACTAACCCATGCTCATGAAGACCATATTGGCGCTGTGGTGCACCTATGGCCCCGCTTTAAATGTCCCATATACGCTTCCCAGTTTACTGCGATCATTCTAAGGCATAAGCTCAGGGAAGCTGGCCTTTTGGACGAGGTAACAATTCATGAAGTTGATCTAAGCGGATCCTTTAAGATCGGTGATTTTGATATTGAGTTTGTAACGCTTACTCATTCAATCCCGGAACCCAATGCCCTGAATATTAAAACGCCCTTGGGAACCATATTCCATACTGGTGACTGGAAGTTGGACCCGGATCCATTGGTCGGTGCAGCCACCGATGAAAAGAGACTAAAAGAAATTGGCGATGAAGGCGTGCTCGCCATTGTGTGTGATAGTACCAATGTGTTTCATGAAAAACCTTCGGGGTCAGAAGCGGATGTGCGAAAAAGCCTTCAGGAGCTGCTCAAAGATAAGCCTGGAGCGATATTCTGTACAACATTCTCATCCAATGTTGCTCGGGTGGAAACGCTAGCCCATGTGGCGGAGGCGACTGAGCGGCATTTGTGCTTGATCGGTAAATCCATGAAACGCAATGTTGCGGCTGCGCGGGAATGTGGGTACCTCAAAGATTTTCCGCCAATCCTTGACGAGGAAGATGCATCACATATTCCACGTAACAAAGTTCTTTATGTTTGTACTGGCTGCCAAGGCGAAGCCCGCGCCGCGCTGATGCGGGTTATTCAGGATAATAACAAACATATTCATATTGCCAAAGGGGACACGGTGGTTTTTTCATCGAAGATTATCCCCGGAAATGATCTGACCATCGCACGTACCTATGATTTGCTGATCGAAAAATCTGCTGAGATCATCACAGAGAGGGACGCCTTTGTTCATGTGTCAGGCCATCCTGGACAGGAAGAACTAAAGCAAATGTATGACTGGATCAGACCAGAAATAGTCGTTCCAACCCACGGCGAGCGAAAACACCTGTTAAAACAGGCGGAATTTGCCCGGGATGTTGGTATTGAAAAAACAATTGTGCCTAGAAACGGAACCGTTGTGAAACTGGCACCCGATAATATTGGTATTATCAATGAAGTGCCGGTTGGCCGTATTGCCCTTGATGGTGATATGTTGATAGAAGTGGATGATATGGCCATCGTGGAACGGCGCCGTGTTCTTTTTAATGGTGCGCTTGTTGTTCACGTGGTGATGGATAAATCAGGATCATTATTAAAGCCCATTGATATTACATGCATAGGACTTCCGGAAAAAAGTTACGGCGAGCTTAAAAAATACATTGATGACAAGGTCCATGATGCATTAGAACTGGCGGCGAAGAAAAACATTACGGATAATGATGCCCTAAGCGAAGTGGTCAGAACTGCCGCACGCAAAGCGGCTAAATATTACACGGGTAAGGAAACTGGGCCGGTAACAAATGTTCATTTAAGCAGGATCTGAATTTATGATCGAAAAATTAAATCATGTGGCCATTGCGGTGCCTGATTTGGATAAAGCCATAAGTCTATATCGTGACGTGCTAGGCGCCGATGTGGCGGAAGTAGTTGATCTGCCCGCTCACGGTGTCACGGTCGCATTTGTAAATCTTGGCAACACCAAATTGGAGCTTCTATATCCTCTGGGACATAAATCCCCAATTAAATCATTCCTTGAGAAAAACGTATCTGGGGGCATTCATCATTTATGCTATGAAGTAGAAGATATTTTTAAAGCAAGAGATCAACTTGTTGAAAAAGGGATGAGGATTCTTGGATCAGGGGAGCCAGCAACAGGCGCGCACGGCAAGCCAGTCCTTTTTCTTCATCCAAAAGACTTTTGCGGAACGCTCATTGAGCTCGAACAAATTTAAAGGTTAAGAAATGGACGTAATTGGTTATAGCATCACGTTTTTTGTGTCTTGGTGGTTAATTTTATTCATGGTTTTACCGCTCGGTGTGACAACACATAGTGAATCAGATGAAGAAATCACTGATGGCGTGGAAGTAGGGTCGCCCGTAAATGCCAATATGAAACATAAGTTCAAGCTCACCACTCTGATCACTATATGTTTTGTGATTATCGTCGGAATTGTGGATTATCTGGATTTAATTTCCATTAAGTAATTGAAAATAAATGTTTTTTAGGCATAAAAAAAGCAAGGGTGAAACCTTGCTTTATTTAATTGGTGTAGTGAAATTTTTTCCAAATTTTTTATTTTTCTTTTAAAGAGTTTCCTCGCTCCCAAACTTGGGTTTCACTTACGGGAATAAATCTACCCGTGACTATTGTCGCTGTCACCCCCAAAATGTTTAAAATTGTAATATTTTTGTAACTTGTTGTATTTTTGCAACATATTGATCTTATGGGGAAATTTCAACTACAATCAATATCAGGAGCAAATAGAATGCAATATTCGTTAACCATATTGATCGGCGGCTTGATCTCACTGCTTTTTTGTCCCGTGCAAGCGCAGGAGCTAGAAGAAGCGCAGCGCGTGGTGATTATAACTCATGGAGATTGCCTGCTTCTTGAGCAGCATATTCCTGATGATGACGTTAACTATAAGCCTGATGTAGATGTGCGTGGTAACTCTGTCGTGCCAGCAGAGACAAGCAACGGTAACAGCTTAGGGATTGGGGAAGGTGGCTTTTCCTTCTTTATGACCCATGATGCGCTAAAGGATAATGAAATCGCTGAACAGTTCGGTCTGAGTGATGCCCAAGAAGGGAAAATGATACTTGGTCGAGTATCGATTCAGGACGGCGAAGTATTCTGGAACGGCGCACCAATGAAGACCCGTGAACGCAGTCAAGTTTATGCCCTTTGTCGTGACAGTGGCGGCGGAAAAAATCGCCCTATTCTTAAAAGATAATTGCGCTGGCTCCCACCTTTGCTATAAAGCATCTATAACAAAACTTAATTTATAGATATTTCAAGGTTTAACATGCGTCTATCCCAACATTTTATCCCGACAATTAAGGAAAATCCGTCGGAAGCACAAATCGTATCACACCGCCTGATGCTGCGTTCTGGTATGATCCGTCAATCCAGTGCAGGGATATATATCTGGCTGCCCACCGGGTTGCGCGTGATGAACAAGATTGCCGATATCGTGCGCGAAGAACAAAATCGCGCCGGTGCCATTGAGCTTTTAATGCCAACAATTCAACCCGCTGAGCTGTGGCAGGAAAGCGGTCGTTACGATGATTATGGTAAGGAAATGCTGCGCATTACCGACCGCCACGAAAGGTCAATGCTGTATGGTCCAACCAATGAGGAAATGATCACGGATCTTTTTAAGAATAGTGTCAAAAGTTACAAAGATTTGCCGCTAAATCTTTATCATATCCAATGGAAATTCCGTGATGAAGTGCGTCCGCGGTTCGGCATTATGCGTGGCCGTGAATTTCTAATGAAGGATAATTATTCCTTTGATATCGATTTTGAAGGGGCCAAAGAATCTTACAATAAAATGTATGTGGCTTATTTGCGCACTTTTGCCCGTCTTGGCCTTGTCGCTATTCCGGTTCATGCGGATTCCGGGGCGATCGGTGGCGATCTCAGCCATGAGTTTCAAATTCTTGCTGAAACAGGTGAAAGTACACTTTACTACGATAAGGAAATTGAAAATTTCGACTTGGATGACCTGACCGGTGACATTGACGATGAAACGGTTTCCAAGCTGCAAAGTTACTACGCTATGGAAGAAGAAAAACATGACGCGGATAATTGTCCGGTTTCAGCGGATCAGCTTAAAACCGCGAAGGGTATTGAGGTCGGTCATATTTTCTACTTTGGTACCAAATATTCTGAAGCGATGGGAGCCAAGGTAGCTGGTCCTGATGGCAAGGAAGTAACGGTTGAGATGGGATCATACGGTATTGGCGTGTCCCGTCTTGTAGGTGCACTAATCGAAGCAAACCATGACGAAAATGGCATTATCTGGCCGGAAGCGGTGGCCCCTTATAAAGTGGGCATCATTAACCTGCGCTTTAAAGACGATAACTGCACTGCGGCGTGTGATGCGCTTTATCATAAAATGCAGGACCGCGGCATTGAAGTACTTTATGATGACCGTGATGCTGGTGCAGGTGCCAAGTTCGCCGATATGGATTTGATTGGCCTGCCTTGGCAGGTGGTTGTTGGACCAAAAGGTCTTGAAAAAGGCGTTTATGAGCTTAAAAATCGTCGCTCGGGGGAACGGGTGGAGCTGTCGGAAACAGAGCTGCTCGAAAAATTAGGATAATTGATGTTCAGAAACTACGAATGGAAAGTAGCGCTTAAATATTTAAGTATCAGGGGGCATGACGGGTTCGTAACCGTTATCGCGCTGTTTTCCCTCTTCGGTATATTTCTTGGCGTTGGCGCACTAATTGTTACCATGTCTGTAATGGGTGGATTTCGCGAAGAACTTCTAGGAAAAGTTATTGGTTTTAATGGTCATGTGCTTTATCAGCCCTTTGGTGGCAAGATGGAAGATTATGACGCCGCTGCGGCTGACTTAAGCTTGGTTCAGGATGTGGTTAAAGTGCGGCCGATCCTTGAAGGACAAGCCCTTGCCATGATGGGGGAGTATGGTACCTTTGCGTTGGTAAGGGGCGTTAAGCCGGAAGATCTTCGTTCCCAGACCCTGGTTGCTGACAATATGGTCATGGGAAGCCTTGATGATTTTGGAACCGGCGAAAGCGATATTATCATTGGTCTTCGGCTCGCCGAAAAATACAACTTGGGGATCGGTGATGAGATTACCCTGATGTCCCCAAGGGGGCGAGTGACCGCTTTTGGGACAGTACCGCGTATTCAGAATTTCCTGATCACCGGCATATTCGAAGTTGGCGAATATAATTATGATAGCAATTATTTCTTTGTCCCGCTTCCAGCGGCGCAAACATATTTTCAATATGGGGATCAGGTGGGCGCGCTTGAAGTCACGCTCACCCACGCTGATAAAGTGCGTGAAATATACCCGCTGCTTGCACAGCGCATCGTTGATTCCGGCATGGCAGGGCGTATGATTGATTGGCAGCAGTTAAATCAGGCTTTTTTCAACGCTCTCGAAATTGAAAAAAATGCCATGTTTATTATCCTGTCACTTATTATTTTGGTTGCTGTGTTTAACGTCATTTCAACGATGATTATGCTGGTTAAAAGTAAAACCCGCGATATTGCTGTGCTACGGACTATGGGCGCGTCAAGATCATCGATCACGCGGATATTTTTCATCATCGGCTCAAGTATCGGTGTGTTGGGTACGTTCCTCGGGGTGATTGGCGGCATATATCTTGCAAATCATCTGCAGTGGGTGGCGGACCTTATCGAAGCACTGACCGGAACCAGTGTATGGGATGCTGAAACCCGCTTTATTACTGAAATTCCGTCCAAGGTGGATAGCGCCGAGGTCATCGCGGTTACCATTGTGGCGCTTACCTTATCTCTGCTTGCAACTATATTTCCGGCGCTGCGTGCAGCAAATACCGATCCGGTGAAGGCGCTGAAATATGAGTAATATTGTTGAAATTAATGATGTTTATAAGAGTTTTGATCAAGGCGAACACCACCTTGAAATTTTAAAAGGTATTGACTTAAAAATCGCCAGTGGCGAAATCGTCGCCCTTGTTGGCGCGTCTGGCGCAGGTAAATCGACGCTTCTACATATAATGGGGCTTTTGGAACGGGCCGACAGTGGTGATGTGGTTATGTCAGGCATCCCAACCCGGGATCTTAATGATATTAAGCGCACCAAAATAAGACGCCATGAGATTGGGTTTGTGTATCAATTTCATAATTTGCTTCCTGAATTTAGCGCCCTTGATAATGTGATTATGCCGCAGCTCGTGGCGGGCGTTTCAAAAACTGAAGCGAAAGAACGAGCGGAAGATTTGCTCGGAAAGCTTGGCCTGGCTGAGAGACTTGAACATCTGCCCTCAGAACTTTCCGGTGGCGAGCAGCAACGGGTTGCCATC